>CAXTPG010000027.1:0-45774 GCA_964246015.1 uncultured Acetobacteraceae bacterium | reverse complement strand
TCCGGCATGTTGGTCATGCCGATGACGCTGCAGCCCCAGCTTCGATACAGGTGGCTTTCGGCGCGGGTCGAGAATTGCGGGCCTTCCATGACGAGGTAGGTCCCGCCGCGATGGACAGGCAAGCCCAGGCTGCGCGCCCCGGCCTCGAGCGCGTCGCCCAGGCGCGGGCAGACGGGGTCGGCGACCGTCACGTGGGCGACGCAGCCGTCGCCGAAGAAGCTCTTCTCCCGGGCGAAGCTGCGGTCGATGAACTGATCCACGATGACGAAGTGCCCGGGTGGCAGCTCCGCCTTCAGGCTGCCGACGGCGGACAACGAGATGACGTCGGTGACGCCGGACCGCTTCAACGCGTCGATGTTGGCGCGATAGTTCAGATGCGTGGGCGACAGGCGATGGGCACGGCCGTGGCGGGGCAGGAAGACGCAGCGCACGCCGGCCAGCGTGCCGAACAGCAGTTCGTCCGACGGTTCGCCCCAGGGCGACTCCACCCGGCGCCACGCCTTGTCTTCCAGCCCGGCGACGTCATAGACGCCGGACCCGCCGATGATCCCGATGACGGGCTCGACCGTCATCGAGGTCATCGGCGTCACGGTATCACCCATGGTCAGTGGACGTCTTTCCAGACCTTCTTCTTCACGGCGTAGGTCAGCCCGGTCATCAGCGCCAGGAAGAGCACGACCTTGATGCCCATCCGGTTGCGGGCCTCGAGCTCGGGGTTCGCGGCCCAGGTGAGGAACTGCACGACGTCGCGGGACATCTGCTCGACGGTGGATTTCGTGCCGTCGGTGTAGGTGACCTGGTCGTCGTTGAGGGGCTTCGGCATCGCGAGCAGATGGCCGGGGAAGTAGGTGTTGTAGTACTGCCCGTCGGGCACCTTCACGCCTGCCGGCGGATCGACATAGCCGTTCAGCAGGGCATGCACGTAGTTGGAGCCGCTTTCGCGCGCCTTGATGATCAGCGACAGGTCGGGCGGCAGGGCGCCGCCATTGGCCGCGCGAGCGGCCTTGTCGTTCGGGAAGGGCGACTTGAAGTGGTCGGACGGCAACGCCGCCCGCTCGATCGGCTGGCCCGCGTCGTCCGTGCTTCCGCCCACCTGGACGGCGGCGGCGACGGCCTTCACCTGCTCGTCGCTGAGGCCCAGCGCGGTCAGGTTGCGGTAGGCGACGAGCTTCATGGAGTGGCAGTTGGCGCAGACCTCCTTGTAGACCTGGAAGCCGCGCTGGGCCGAGGCACGGTCGAAGGTGCCGCGGGGACCGTTGAAGCTCCAGTTCTCCTTGGGCGGCAGGACCTCGTTGCCCTCAGCGAAGGCCGGGCCGGCGAGCACGAGGCCCGCCGCGATCAGCAGCCAACGCATCACGGCTTCTCCATCGTCTTCGCGACCGCGCCGGACGGCAGCGGCCCGCCTCCGCCGCTACCCGGCGGCCCCATGCTGCGCTTGATGACGGGGCTGGCGATGCTTTCAGGCAGCGGCAGCGGCTTCTCCAGCTTGCCCAGCAGCGGCAGCAGCACCAGGAAGTGCAGGAAGTAGTACGCGGTCGCGACCCGGCCCAGCACGACCCAGATCCCCTCGGGCGGCTTGCCGCCGCACACGCCCAGCAGCACGAGCGCCGCGACGAGCACGAACATGAGCTGCTTGTAGATGGGGCGGAACCGCGCGCTGCGGACCGGCGACGTGTCCAGCCAGGGCAGCACGAACAGGATCAGGATCGAGGCGAACATCAGGATGACGCCGCCCAGCTTGTTCGGCACCGAACGCAGGATTGCGTAGAACGGCAGGAAGTACCATTCCGGCACGATGTGCGCGGGCGTCACCAGCGGGTTCGCCGGGATGTAGTTATCGGGGTGGTTCAGGAAGTTCGGCGCGAAGAACACCAATACCGCGAACACCAGCAGGTAGACGCAGATGCCGACGCTGTCCTTCGTCGTGTAGTAGGGATGGAAGGGAATGGTGTCCTGCGGCGTCTTCACGTCGATGCCCAGCGGGTTGTTGGACCCGGTGATGTGCAGCGCGACGATGTGCAGGAACACGACGCCCGTGATCATGAACGGCAACAGGTAGTGCAGGCTGAAGAAGCGGTTCAGCGTCGGGTTGTCGACGCTGAACCCGCCCCACAGCAGGGTCACGATGTATTCGCCGACCACGGGGATGGCCGAGAACAGGTTGGTGATCACCGTGGCGCCCCAATAGCTCATCTGACCCCAGGGCAGCACGTAGCCCATGAACGCGGTGGCCATCATCAGCAGCAGGATCACCACACCCAACATGAACAGCAGCTCACGCGGCTTCTTGTAGGACCCGTAGTACAGCGCCCGGAAGATGTGGATGTAGACGACGATGAAGAACATCGACGCGCCGTTGGCGTGCACGTAGCGCAGCAACCAGCCGTAGTTCACGTCGCGCATGATCCGCTCGACGCTGTCGAAGGCGCCCGCGGTGCTGGCGTTGTAGTTCATCGCCAGGAACACGCCAGTCGCGATCATGATGACCAGGGTGATCATCGCGAGCGCGCCGAAGTTCCAGAAGTAGTTGAAATTCTTCGGCGTCGGGAAGGAGCCGTACTCCTTCTGCATCATGGTGAACACCGGCATCCTGGTGTCGATCCAGTTGATGACGGGGTTCTTGAATTCGCTGTTGTGCAGGCCGGCCATGGTGGCTCTCCTCAGCCGATCTTGATCTTGGTGTCGGTCGTGAACGCGTAGGGCGGCACCGGCAGGTTGCTGGGCGCCGGCCCATGGCGAACGCGGCCCGAGACGTCGTACTGGCTGCCGTGGCAGGGGCAGAACCAGCCGCCGTACTCGCCGCGCGGGTCGGTCGGCTTGTTGCCCAGCGGCACGCAGCCCAGGTGGGTGCAGATGCCGACCACGATCAGCCATTTCTCGTGCCCGGCCTTCACGCGCGCCGCGTCCGACTCGGGGTCGTTCAACTCGCGCAGCGGGGTCGCCTGGGCGGCCTTCACTTCCTCGGCTGTGCGGTTGCGGACGAAGATCGGCTTGCCGCGCCAGACGACCGTGATGGCCTGGCCCTCGACGACCGGGGCCAGCTCCACGTCGATGCTGGACAGGGCGAGCACGTCCTTTGCCGGGTTCATGCTGTCGATGAGCGGCCAGGCGATCGCGGCGGTGCCGATGGCGGCGGAGAAGCCGGTGACCATCTTCAGGAAATCGCGCTTCGTCGGCTCCGGGGTGCCGACGGTGGTGATGGCGTCCCGGACGGTGGCGCTGGCGATGTCGGCCATTCTGATCCTCTACTCTCCCGTGAAGCCATGGCGCAGGTGCACGGCCGCGGGTCCAAAGTTGCGGCGCACCATAATCACGCGCCCCGCCCCCTGCAACACGGCGGCGGCGCGCCCTATGCTGTTACCCGCAGATTGGAAGACAATGGAATGCCGCAAGGCCATACCCCTCCCCCACCGCACGCCGAAATGAAGACCGAGGCGAAAGCCTGGTTCGAGCACCTGCGCGACCAGCTATGCGCGACGTTCGAGGCGATCGAGGACGAGCACGGCGGGGCCGGCCTGCCAGGCCGGTTCGAGCGGCGGCCGTGGGACCGCCCGACACCGGACGCAAGCCCTGGCGGCGGCGGCGTCATCAGCGTCATGCGGGGACGCGTGTTCGAGAAGGTGGGCGTCAACGTCTCGACCGTGTGGGGGGAGTTCAGCCCGGAGTTCCGCAAGTCGATCCCGGGCGCGGAGGACGATCCCCGGTTCTGGGCGAGCGGCATCAGCGTCGTCAGCCACATGCGCAGCCCCCGCGTGCCGGCCGCGCATATGAACACGCGAATGCTGGTGACGACCCGCGGCTGGTTCGGCGGCGGCGGGGACCTGACGCCCATGCGGATGGACGCGCCGGAGTCGCTGGCGGACGCCGCCCTGTTCCACGCGGGGTTCAGGGACGCCTGCGACCGGCACGCGAACGGCGGGGCCGGCCCGGGCGACTACCCGCGCTTCAAGGCCTGGTGCGACGAGTATTTCCACCTGCCGCACCGCAACGAGCCGCGCGGCCTGGGCGGCATCTTCTACGACCACGTCTTCTCCGGCGACGCCCGCGCGGACCTCGCCTTCACGCAGGACGTCGGCCGCGCCTTCATGGACAGCTACGCCGCCATCGTCCGCGCCCGCATGCACGAGCCATGGACGGAAGCGGAGCGGGACCACCAGTTGCTGCGCCGCGGCCGCTACGTGGAGTTCAACCTGCTGCACGACCGCGGCACCCTGTTCGGGCTGAAGACGGGCGGCAACGTGGAGGCAATCCTGATGAGCCTGCCGCCGGAGGTTCGCTGGGCCTGAGCATGCGTGCCACCCTGCTGCTGCTGCTGCCGGCCGCCTGCGCCGCGCCGTCGTTCCCGCCCTGCGCCGCCCCGCCGGGCGGGCCGGTGGCCTGGGTCATCGATCAGGGATGGCATACCGAAGTCGCGATCCCCGCGGCCCAGGCCACCGGGCCGCTGGCGGCGTTCCGGGACGTGTTCCCGGGGGCGGCGGCGCTGTCGTTCGGGTTCGGCAAGCGGACCTTCTTCACGGCGAAGACGGAAACGCTGTCTGAATACCTGCTCGGCCCCTTTCCCGGACCCGGCGCCGTGCAGGTGACCGGCCTCGGCGCGTTCCCGCCGCAGGCCTATGCCAGCCCGGTCGTGACGCTGGCCCTCCCGGACGGTGGGGCAGAGCGTCTGGCGGCCTTCCTGTGGGAGTCCGTGGCGCCAGCACGGGATGGCGGGCCGCGGCTGATCGCCGAGGGGCACTTCCCCGGCAGCGCGTTCTACGCGGCTGCGCGGGGCTACGCGCTCGGCTACACCTGCAACACCTGGACGGCGGACGCGCTGGGGCATGCGGGGCTGCCGGTTGCGACGGATGTAAGCCTCGCGGGCGCGACTATGCGCGCGGTGGCGCGGGTGACGGGGGCGTGCCGGGCCAATTGACCACAGCGTCCGCGACCGTGCGCCAGGGGATCGCATCCATGCTCCGGCTGCCGAACGTCCGGGCGTCGATGACCTGGCCGCGCGTGACCCGCGGCGCCAGCTTGGCCGCGCTGGTGGGGCCGAACAGGCTGATCAGCGGGCAATCGACGGCAGCGAGCATGTGCCCGGTGCCGCTGTCGTTGGCGACGGCCAGGTCCAGCAGGGTCGCGACGGCAAGCGTGTGTTCCAGCGCCGGCGGCCCGCCCCACACGTCGGATTGCAGCGGAAAGAGGGACTGCGGAACGGCCGCCCGCAGCGGGTCCAGCCACTCGCGCTCCTGCGGCCCCAGAAGAAAGACCGGGGTGCGGCCGGACGCGGCGATAGCGGCGGCCACATGCTCGAACCCCGCACGGGGCCAGATCTTTATGGGGTTCCCGGCGCCGGGCGCGAGGCCGACATAGCGGGAGCCGGGCGGCAGGGTGCTGCGGGCTGCCGCCAGTGCCCGGTCGGGCACGGGCAACCCGGCCAGCACGGGCGGCACGTGCCCGGCCGCGAGGCGGACCAGTTGCAGCAGGCGGTCCACGAGGTGGGCCGGACGCGGGGCGAGCAGGCCCGGGCGCCGGTCGGACAGCAGGAAGCGGGCGGCGGGCGCCAGGAACAGGCCATGCGGAACCCGCCGGGCCGCGAGCGTCGTCCGCCAGCGATTGCGGGTGTCGATCCACAGATCAAAGCGAGGCGCCGCGTCTTCGGCGCCGGGGAGCAGCCAGGCCGGCTGCTCCGCCACATGGTCGATCAGATGCCGGGTCAAGGGGCGCAGCGGACCGTTGTACGCCGTCGCGCCCTGGCTCGTGACCCAGGTGATGGCGGCGTCGGGATAGGCGGCCCGCAGCGCGCGGAGGAAGGGCAGCTTGATCAGCGCGTCGCCGATCAGGTCGAGCCCAACGATCACGCCGATGCTGCCGGCCGGGAAGGGCCGCCGCCACGCCATCAGCGGCAGGGCGGTGCGGTGCCGTCCATGCACACCAGCTTCTGCCCCGGCGGGACGACGATGTATTGCGGCCGCGGGGCGCTCGATCCGCCGCCCGAGGAGGAACTGCAGGCCGCGACCGCCCCAAGCAGCGCGGCGATGGTCATGATGCGTGTCACGAGAGCAGCCTTCCCGACAGGTAGGGCGTCTCGATAGCGGCTGGTGGGCGGATTCCGCAAACATCGCGACGTGGCGCTTGCAGCGGCGCGCCAAGGGGGCGTAACGACAGGGGAAGATCGGGAGTAGAACGATGCGCCTGTTGCTCACGGCGGCCCTGGCCGCGCTGCTCACCTTCCCCGCCCTCGCCCAGACACCGGCCCCCGCCCCGGCCGCCCGAACCGCGGCGCCGGCCCCGCGCGCGGCCGCTGCCCCCGCCGCCGCATCCACCAAGGTCGACATCAACGCCGCGACCGAGAAGCAGCTCGATGCGCTGCCGGGCATCGGGCCGGTGCGGGCCAAGGCCATCGTGGGCAGCCGCCCCTACGAGGAGCTGCAGGACCTCGTGAAGAAGAAGGTGCTGACGCAGGGCGTGCTGGACGGCGCCAAGTCGCGCATGGCGCTGGCCAACATCAACAGCTCGACCGCGGCGCAGATGGAAAAGACGCTGCCCGGGATCGGCGACGTGCGCGCGAAGGCGATCGTCGCCGGCCGGCCCTACGCCGCCCCCCACGACCTGGTCACGAAGGGCATCGTCACCGAGGCGGTCTATGAGAAGATGAAGGACCTCGTCGCCTTCTGATGCCGCTGCCGTCGATCAACGCCATCGCCTTCACCGCCCTGGCCGTGGGGGCGGTGGCGCTCTACTTCCACCAGGTGCCGCCCCCGCCCGCGCCGCCGCCGCCGGGACCGCCGCAAGCTGCCTGGGTGGTGCCGGACCCCGACACCCTGCCCGACGACGCGAACGGGCGCCTGGTGCGCCGTGGCCGCGACCTGATCACCCGGACGCCCGCCCTGATCGGGCCGGACGCGCCGGACCCGGCCATGCGCTTCTCCGGCAACGGCCTGGCCTGCGCGTCCTGCCACCTGCAGGCGGGCACGCAACGCTACGCCCTGCCGCTGGCCGGCGTCGCGGCGGTGTTCCCGACCTACATCGCGCGGGAGAACGAGGTGCGCACCCTGGCCCAGCGGATCGACGGCTGCATGGAGCGCAGCATGAACGGCCGCGCGATGCCGCCGGATGGGCCGGAGATGCGGGCGATGCTGGCCTACATGGCGTTCATCGGCGCCAGGCCCGCGGTGCCCGGCCGCGGTGCCCCGGACCTGCCCTGGCCCGACCGCGCGGCGGATCCGGTCCATGGCAAGGCCGTGTTCGCGTCCGTCTGCGCCGCCTGCCACGGGGCCGACGGGCTGGGGCAGCGTCTGGGGCCCACCGAGGCGGCGCAACTGGGCAAGCGCTACCAGTTCCCTCCGCTTTGGGGGCCCGAGAGCTACAATGACGGCGCGGGCATGGCGCGGGTGATCACGGCGGCCAAGTTCGTGCGCGCCAACATGCCGGTGGGGGCGTCCTGGGACTCGCCGCAGATCACGCCGGAGCAGGCCTATGACGTGATGGCCTTCGTGAACAGCCAGCCGCGTCCGCGCCGGGCGGGGCTGGAGCACGACTATCCGGACCGGGCGAAGAAGGCGGTCGATGCGGCGTATGCGCCCTACATGGGTCCGTTCCCGGCGGAGCAGCACCGATATGGCCCGTGGCAGCCGATCCAGGCGTGGCTGAAGGAGCACGGGGCCGAGGCGCGCACGGCGGACTGAGCGGGTTCAGACGCCGGGGTTGTAGAGATATAGGTAGTTGCCGGCGGTCTGCGTGCCCATTGCGACCTGCAGCCCTTTGGCCTGGTCTACCGAGAGGCCGGCGAAGGTGATGCTGGCGTCGATGCCGTCGCCGCTGCGGCCCGCGCCGCCGACGATGTTGGCCCGCAACGTGGCGCCTTGGGAACCGGGAGCGCCGGCGATCGCGTCCTCCCACCGGTATGAGCTGATCTTGTCCGTGAAGCCCCAGAGCGTGGCCGAGTCGCCCTTGCCGAAGTTGCGGATTGTGTTCCAGACGACACCCGGGGCGCGCGCATCGGTGAAGAACGTGTCTTCTCCGGTGCCGCCGGTGAGGAAGTTGGAGCCCAGGCCGCCGTCGAGGACATTGGTGCCGTTGCCGCTCTGGACCGCGTCGTTGCCGCTGCCGGCGTGGATGAAGGTGTTGGCGGCGCTGGTGGCGAAGGCGATGGAGTCGCTGCCGGTGTAGATGAACTCCCATTGCAGGTATCCGGGGCCTCCGGCGGAGGCGGGGCTGAAGGCTGCGCTACCGCTGGTGCGGGTGGTTGCGTTGTCGAAACCGAGCGCGGGGCCGGTGTCGTCGGTGCGGATCGTGCCCTGGGCCGAGAGGGTGGTGAAGGTGGTGCCGGCGGGGCCGCCGAGGGTCACGGCGAAGGTTTCGTCGGGCTCGATCAGGCGATCGCCGGCGACCGGGACGGTGATGGTGCGCGAGGCCTCGCCGGCGGCGAAGACGACGGTCCCGGACGGCAGAGTGCCGCCCACGAAGTCCGCGGCATCGGCGGTGTTGGAGCCGGCGCCGGTGACGGCGTATCCGATCGTAGCGACGGGGCCGAGATCGCCCGTGCGGGTGACGGTGAAGGTGAAGGCGGTTGATCCGGTGTTGCCCTCGTTCTTGGCGGCGTCGATCGCCGTGATCGCGTAGGAGGTGTCGTCGTTGAGGATGGTGCCGATCGCCGTGATGCTGCCCCCGCCGGGGCCGTTCAGCGTGAGGGTGAAGGTTTCGTCGGCTTCGCCCAGCGTGTCGCCGGCGATCTGAAGGGTGATGGTCCTGGTGGCCTCGCCGGCTGCGAAGGCGACGGCGAGTTGGGGGATGACGCCGCCCGCGAAGTCCGCGGCGTTGGCCGGGTTGGTGCCCGAGCCGGCGATGGTGCAGGCCAGCAGGGCGCTTGCGGTGAGGTCCCCGGTTCGGGTGGTGGTGAAGGTGAAGGTGGTGGTGCCGGAGTTGCCCTCGATCTTGCGCGCGTCCGTGGCTGTGAGGGTGTAGCCCACGAGCGGTAGGGCGGGGTCGTCGTTCAGGATGGTGCCGGACGCGGACCCGGCCGCGAGCGGAGCGCCGGCGCCACCGAGGAAGCTGACGGTGAAGATCTCGTCCGGCTCGGTCAAAGTGTCGCCGGCGATCGCGAGTGAGATGGTCTTGGACGTGTCGCCCGGCGCGAAGGCTACGCTGCCGGTAGGCAGCGCCCCGCCCACGAAGTCCGCGGTGTCGGCCGACCCGGCGCCGGATGCGCCCACGACCCATAGCAGCGATGCGGCGTTGGCGGTGTCGCCGGTGCGCGTGAAGGTGAAGGTGAAGATCGTGGTGCCGCTGTTCCCTTCGGCCTTGCGGGCATCGGTGGCGGCCAGGGTGAAGCTTGCGTCGTCGTTCAGGATGGTGCCGGCGGCGGATGGGGTGGTGACGGTCGTTCCGGCCGGGGCGGTGAGGGTTACGGTGAAGCCTTCGTCCAGCTCTAGCGTGTTGTCGCCGACGACTGCGACGGTGATGGATTTTGAGGTCTCGTTGGCGGCGAAGGACAGGATGCCCGATGGCAGGGCGCCGCCTGCGAAATCTGCGGCGCTGGCCGGGTTCGCGCCGCTGCCGGCGACGGCGTAGTCCAGGGTGACGGCGGCGCTGACGTCACCGCTGCGGGTGACGATGAAGGTAAAGCCGGTGGTGCCGGAGGAGCCTTCGGACTTGCGCGCGTCCGCTGCGGCGATGGCGGCGCCCGCGGCGCCGATGGCGCTGGCGGCGATGGAGCGGTCGGAGAATTGCAGGAACTCGATCGCGGTCAGCGTGTCGGTCCCGCCGCGGCCGGCGACGCCGTCGACGACGGTCACGACGCCTGCCGTGCGGCTCAGCGTGTATTCGGCCATGCGTCCGGGCAGGACGACGGTGTCGGTGCCGCCGCCGCCATCGATGGCGTTGTTCGCGGCGTTGGCGAGGATTGTGTCGTTGCCGGCGCCGCCGATCGCGTTCTCGATGGTGGTGGTGAGCGCAATCGAGAGATTGAGCGTGAGGGCGCCGGTGCTGGAGTAGCTGCCGGGGTTGAGGTTGATGACCTGATTCGTGGCGTATCCCGACAGGTCCAGCGTGTCGGTGCCGCCGGCGTCGTAGAGGGTCATGACCCGCTGTTCCGCGGCGCTGGCGAGCCGGAGGACGGAGCGGTCCGCGTTGGAGTTGAAGCCGTAGATGGTGTTGCCGGTGCGCGTCGCGGCGTTGACGCCATACAGGCGTTGTATGGCCGCGATGTCGTCCACCAGGGGGGTCACGGAATACAGACCGGCGTGGTTGGCGCCGGTGTTGGATGCGCCGAAGTAGCTCATGACCGAGTACTGTAGGCTGTCTTCGATATACTCCGCGTTCTTCGCGTAGGTGATGATCTGGCCCGGCGCCGCGTTGTAACCGCCGGGATGCTCCAGCCCCAGGCTGTGGCCCAGCTCGTGGATCAGGGTGATCCATCCATAGGCGCCGGCGAAGGGGTTGACGTTGTTGGCCCAGAAGACGTTGTCCCAGAAGTCGCCGCTGGCCGATGACGAGGCGGTGGCGCCGGCCTGGGCAGGGAATGCGAAGGCGCCGGAGTTGTCGTTGCCGTCCTGGTAGTTGCCGATCAGGATGGTCGCGTTGTCGCTGAAGGCGGCGGCGCCCGACGTGCCGGTGCCGACGCGGGTGAAGCCGATGTTGGCGACATCGCTCCAGAGCGCCAGGACCTGGGTGATCGTGTCGATCTGGGCTGCGTTGGAGCGCGTGAACGTCGCCTGCGCGTTGTGGCCCATGATCGCGAACGGAGAGGTGGTGGAACGGAAGGCGTAGCTGATCGTCGTGCCCGTGCCGAAGGCTGCGGTCCAGCCGTAGTGGCTGCGGGTGATTTGGACGCCGGCCTCGGCATGGGTGCGGTGCAGGCTGGGGAGGGAGAGCGGATCGACGTCCTGCTCCGCCTCGATTGGTTCGACCGGAGAGATCGTGTCGGGGCTGTCCGGGTCGTCGAAGGGTCCCGGCATGGCAGGGAAACCGGGGAGTTCAGACAGTTCATCTTGCACGTGAATTCCCGATCGTTCGCTTTCAGGATTTTAACGATAACCGAACGAAAAATCTTGTCAATGCGTGAACTGGAGGTTCAGGCGGCCAGCGCCTGAGTCCGGACCAGGCGCGCGTACAGCCCGTCTTCGGCCAGCAGCGCCGCATGGGTGCCCTGCTCCACCGCGGCGCCGTCCGCCAGGGCCACCACCAGGTCGGCGTCGCGAACGGTCGACAGGCGATGGGCGACGACGATCGTCGTGCGGCCGGCGCGCAGGCGGCCCAGCGCCTCCTGGACCGCGGCCTCGCTTTCGGCGTCGAGCGCGCTGGTGGCCTCGTCCAGCAGCAGGATCCGGGGATCGCGCAGCAGCGCGCGGGCGAGCACGATGCGCTGGCGCTGCCCGCCCGAAAGGCGGCCGCCGCCGGGGCCGACGCGGGTGTCGAAGCCGCTCGGCAGCGTCCAGACGAAATCGGCCGCGGCGGCGCGGGCGGCGTGCTCCACCTCGTCGTCGGTGGCGCCGGGGCGGCCCATGCGGATATTGGCGGCGACGGTATCGTCGAACAGCAGCGTGTCCTGCCCGACATAGGCGATGGCGTCCCGCAGGCTGTCCAGCGTGACGTTGCGCACATCCGCGCCGTCGATGGTGATCGCGCCGTGCAGCACGTCCTGCAGGCGGGGGATCAGCGCCAGCGCCGTGCTCTTGCCCGCGCCCGACGGGCCGACGAGCGCCACGGTCAGGCCGGGCGCCGCCTCGAAGTCGAGGCCCCGCAGGCCGATCCGCCCATCCGGGTAGGCAAACCCGACGTTCTGGAACCGGACACGGCCCGGCCCCGGCGGCAGCGGCGCGGCACCGGGCCGATCCACGATGCCCGGAGTCTCGTCGATCACCTGATACACCCGCGAAAGCCCGGCCAGCCCCTCCTGCAACGCAGCGTTCAACGAGCCCAGCGCCCGCAGCGGCTGGGCCGCGAGCAGCAGGGCGGCGACGAAGCCCGAGAAGTTGCCGATCCCGCCGTCGCCCAACGCCGCGCGCCAGCCCGCGAAGCCGATGACCAGCGCGACCGCGGTGCCGCCCAGCACCTCCAACATCGGGTCCAGCCGCGCCCGGCTGCGCCCCATCCGCAGCAGCGCGCCGTACATGTCGCGGAAGGCCTGCCCGGCGCGCGCCTGCTCGGCCGCCTCCAGCCGGTAGGCACGGACCATGCGGGCCTGCGCGAAGCTCTGGTGCAGCAGCGCCGCCGTCTCGCCCAGCTTCTCCTGCATCCCGCCCGACGCGCGGCGGATGCGCTTGCCCAGGCGCTGGATGGGCAACGCGGCGAGCGGATACATGACGGCGGCGATGAGGCTCAGGATCCAGTCCATGTAGAACATGGATGCGACGAGACCCAGAATGGTGACACCGTCGCGCAGGCCGTTCACGGCGCGGGTCAGCGCCTCGCGGATGATCGTCGCGTCGGTCGTGAACCGGGTGGCGAGCTGCGCGGGCGCCTCGCGCTCCACCTGCACCAGGTCGGCGCGCATCAGGTGGGCGAACATGCGGCCCTGCAGCTCGCGGATCACCAGCAGCACGAGCTGCTGCACCAGCACGGTCTGCGCATACTGCGTCGCCGCCTTGGCCGCGGTGACGGCGACAACCAGGACCGGAAGCTGGTACAGGATGCGCTGGTCGCGCCCCACGAACATCGAGATCGCGCGGTTGATGACCAGCGGATAGAGCGCCGTGAACCCGGCCATCAGCGCCGTCAGCAGCAGCACCAGGATCAGCCGTCCGCGATGGTGCCGGATATGGTCCCGCCACAACCGGCGCATGAGCGGCCAGGAGCGTTCGTCGGGAAGGGGCAGGAGAACGGCGGCCATGGGCCGGGCATGTATCAGGCCGCGGCCAACCTCGCCAATTCCGCCCGGCATGCGGCGGCATCGGCGCGGCACCCGCCCGCCATCCACCACGCATGCACCGCCGCCAGCAGCGCGCCCACGCGCGGCCCGGCCTCGATGCCCAGGTGCACGGCGTCGCGGCCCTGAAGCGGGAACACGGGCCGCCTCGTGCCCGCCAGCCGCGCGCGCAGCGCCGCCCATTCCGGCGCGGCGCCGCCCGCCAGCCAGGCGCGGCCGATCAGGTCGGCGGCCGGCGTTTCAGCCAGGGCGCGGCGGATCGCGTCGTCGTCCCAGGCCGGGTCCGGCGGCGGGGCGCCGGTCGCGTGCAGGGCGGCCGCTTCGGCGCGTGACAGCTTGAAGCGCTCGACGCCCGCGGCGCCGGGCTGCAGGGCGGACAGGCGGAGCATCGGGTCCGTAGGCGCGCCGGCGGCGACGAGGCGGTCGAGCGCGTCGAGCGTGACCCCGCCCGGAAGCACGGCGTCCAGCACGCCCAGCCGGGCCATGAGGCGCATTGTGGGGACGGGATCCGGGAGGGCGAGGATACGCTTCAGCTCGCTCCAGACCCGCTCCACCGACAGGCGGGCTATGCCCGGCACGCCGTCCCGCAGCGCCGTGGCCGTGCCGGTGTCGGGCGGCGCGCTGGCGTAGCGGCCGTGGAAGCGGAAGAAGCGGAGGACGCGCAGATAGTCCTCGGCAATGCGCTGTGCGGGGTCGCCGACGAAGCGGAGGCGTCCGGCGGCCAGGTCGGCGCGGCCGTCGAAGTAGTCGAACAGCATGCCGTCGGGGGACAGGGACATGGCGTTGATGGTGAAGTCGCGCCGGGCCGCGTCCTCCTGCCAGTCGTCGGTCCAGGCGACTTCGGCGTGGCGCCCGTCGGTGACCTCGTCGCGGCGGAGGGTCGTGACCTCAAAGCCGCGACCGCCGCTGATGGCGGTGACGGTGCCGTGCTGCAGGCCGGTCGGGGCGTGCTTGAGCCCGGCGGCGGCAAGGGCGGCGATGACGGCGTCAGGGCGGTCGGGGGTGGCAAGATCGACATCGGCGACGGGCAGGCCAGCCAGCGCGTCGCGCACGGCGCCACCCACGATCCGGGCCGCAGGGAGGGCGGCGAGGATGGATCGAAGGGCGGGATCCCCGAGAAAGGGGGGTGGGTCGATACGGTGGGCGGGCGTCATGGCAACGTGAAGCCTTCGTCCCTCCCGCGACCGGTCGCGTCTCCCCTCCCTGGGTCAGGGAAGGAAGAAGCGTAGCTCACCACGGCCTTTCTCCAACGGGAGATGCCTTCGTGTCTCACTCGGAGTGTCCCGGCACGATCCGCCCGTCGCGCACGGCGGCAGGGACGTAGCGGCCGGGGGGCAGCGCCTCACGCGCGGCGAAGAACACCAGGAACGCGGCCATGGTCAGCACGGCGATGCCGACGATCGCGAGTTGCCGCGGGCCGGGCCCGTCCATGCCGCGATGGACCGCGACGCGCCACAAGATGAAGGCCAGCAACGGGATCAGGAAGACCACGAACTCTCCGGCGGCGATCATGCGCCCTGGGCCCGCAGCCGCGCGGCCAGGTGGACCAGGATGGCGGCGGTTGCGCCCCATATGTAATGCGTCTCGTGCGGCCAGACCCAGAAGCGGCGCTCCCGCCCCCGGAACATGCGGGTGCGCTGTTCCGGCGCGTGCGGGTCCAGCAAGGTCTTGAGCGGCAGGATGAAGATGCCGGCGACCTCGTCGGGGCTGGGGGTCAGCCGCAGGCCTTCAGGCAGCAGGGCCAGCACCGGGGTGATGTGGAAGCCCGTGCCGGTCACGTATTCGGGCAGGCGGCCGACGATCTCGGCGTCGCCGGGACGCAGGCCGATCTCCTCGTGCGCCTCCCGCAGGGCCGCGGCCTCGGGCGTGGCGTCGTCCGGTTCGATACGGCCACCGGGGAACGCGACCTGGCCGGCATGGGCGCGAAGGGTGGCGGCGCGCAGCGTCAGCAGCACGCCGGGTTCGGCGCCGTGGACGATGGGAACCAGGACGGCAGCGGGGCGCAGCGGGCCGTCGATGAGGTCCATCGCGTCGTCGGAGGTGGCGGGCGCGGCGATCGCCTCGGGCGGGGCGGTGTCGGCGGCGAGGCGCTCCCGCAGGGCGGGCAGGTCCACGCGGTCAGGCCTCGTCGAGGTCCGCGCAGTTCGGCAGCTCGCCCAGCGCGAAGAAGCGGTGCTGGCTCCAGACGCCCAGCATCGGGCGGCAGCACACGGCGCCCGGCACGGCCAGCGCGACGAGTTCGTAATAGACGGCGCGGCTGATGCGGGCCTCCAGCGGCGGGCCGCCGTTGCCCGGCCGGACGGTGATGTACGGAGTCGGCTCCTGCGTCGCGCAATCCGTGCGCACACGGATAGGGTTGTCCGGTCCGGCGCAGACGACCTGGTCGACGTTGGTGCGGAAGGACAGCACCTGCCCACGCCCGTCGCCGCGCCACTCCATCTCCACCGCCATCCAGGGCGTGTCTTCCACCTGGATGCGCCCCCGCTCGGCAGGGGTTTCGAGCCAGTAGGACCCGTCCGCCTCGCGTTTCAGGACGCTGCTGAACAGGCACACCAGCTCCCGCCGGCCGATGGGGCTGCCCCGATACAGCCATGTGCCGTCGCGCTTGATGAGGAACGGAAGGTCGCCGCATTCGCGCGGGGCGCGGCGCGGGGCTTGCATGGGGTCCGCCATGATGGACGGGCCGAACCCCACGAGCGAGGGCGCGCGAGCGTTCGTGATGGCGGTGTGGCGCTCGTGCATGGCATCGTTCACGCCAACGTCTCCCTGGTCTGGCCGTGTTTCCGTCGCAGGCCGGGATATAGGTAGCCTACCCCCGTCGATGAAAGCCCTGTCATGATCACCGTCCGCACCGCGTAGAGAAGGGGTCCCCCGTCGTTGCAACAGAACCACACGCCCAATCCACACGCGGACGCCACCCAGCTCCTCGATGCCGTCGAGGCGTTGGGCGCACGCGCCGCGTCGGCCCGCGCCGAGATCGGGCGCGTCATCTTCGGGCAGGAGGCGGTCGTCGAGCAGGTGCTCGTCACCCTGCTGTCCGGCGGCCACGCGCTGCTGGTGGGCGTGCCAGGCCTGGGCAAGACCCTCCTGGTCGAGACGCTGGGCACCGTGCTCGGCCTCGCGCCCAAGCGCGTCCAGTTCACGCCCGACCTGATGCCGGCGGACATCACGGGGTCCGAGGTGCTGGATGAGGCCGAGGGCGGCCGGCGCAGCTTCCGCTTCGTGCCCGGCCCCGTGTTCTGCCAGTTGCTGATGGCCGACGAGATCAACCGCGCCAGCCCGCGCACCCAGTCCGCGCTGCTGCAGGCGATGCAGGAGGGCCGGGTCGCCGTCGGCGGCGTCGACCACCCGCTGCCGAAGCCCTTCCACGTGCTGGCCACGCAGAACCCGATCGAGCAGGAAGGCACCTACCCGCTGCCGGAAGCGCAGCTCGACCGGTTCCTGCTGCAGGTGGACGTCGGCTACCCCGACCTCGATGCCGAGCGAACGATGCTGCTTGAGACGACCGGGGCGGTGCGCGCGCAGGTCCGCCCGGTGCTGGACGGGACCGAGCTGCTGGCCGCGCAACACCTGATCCGGCGCGTGCCGGTCGGAGAGACGGTGGTGGAGGCGATCCTGGCGCTGGTCCGCGGCGGCCGGCCGGAGACGACGGGCAGCGACTCCGTGCGCCGGCACGTCGCCTGGGGCCCCGGCCCCCGCGCCGCCCAGTCGCTGATGCTGGCGTGCCGCGCGCGCGCGGTGCTGGACGGACGGCTGGCCCCGAGCCTCGATGACGTCGCCGCGCTGGCGCAGCCGGTGCTGCGGCATCGGATGGCGCTGAACTTCTCTGCCCGGGCCGAGGGGGTGGGATTGCCGGACGTGATCGACGGCCTGGTCGGCCAGTCGGTGTGATCGCCGCGGCATTCCGGACGGCGCGCCGGGCCGAGGCGCTGGGCGCGCGCCTGCCGCCGCTGCTGGTGGCGGCGCAACGCGTGGCATCGACGGTGGCGCAGGGGGTCCACGGGCGGCGGCGGGTCGGCCAGGGGGACAGCTTCTGGCAGTACCGGCCCTTCGTCGCGGGGGACTCCCCGGGGCGCATCGACTCGCGGGCCAGCGCCAAGACCGACCGCGCCTATGTGCGCGAGACGGAGTGGGAGGCGGCGCAGACCGTGTACCTGTGGCGGGACGCGTCGCCCAGCATGGACTGGCGGTCCGGCGCCGCCGTGCCCCTCAAAAAGGACCGGGCGGAGTTGCTGCTGCTGGCGCTCGCCGCGTTGCTGATGCGGGGCGGCGAGCGGGTGCGCCTACTGGGCGGCCCGTTGCGCCTGCGCGGCGGGCGCGGGGCGCTGGAGGGGCTGGTCGAGGCGCTGGGCGACATCCCGGATTCCGGCGGACTGCCGCCGCAGGCCCCCCTGCCCCGCCATGCGCGCGTGGTGCTGGTCGGCGATTTCCTCTCGCCGCTGGACAGCATCGGCCGCATGGTGGGCGCCATGGCCGCCATCCCCGTGCAGGGCCACCTGCTCCAGGTGCTCGATCCCGCGGAGGCGCTGCTGCCGTATACCGGGCGCGTGCGCTTCCAGGGCACCGAGGCCGAGCGCGACGAGATCGTGCCGCGGGTCGAGGGCATCCGCGGCGCGTATGCCGACGCGCTGGCCGCGCAGCTGCACGGGCTGGCGCGGCTGTGCGCCACCGCCGGCTGGGGCTTCGGCACGCACCGCACCGACCACGCGCCGGAGGCCGCGATGCTCGCCCTATACTCCGCGCTGGCCCGGCCGTGATCTTCGCCGCCCCCTGGCTGCTGCTCGCGCTGCCCGCGCTGCCGTTGCTGTGGTGGCTGCTGCGGGTCACTCCGCCGGCGCCGCGCGTGCAGCGCTTCCCGGCCATCCGGCTGCTGGAAGGACTGCGCGCCCCCGAGCGCACGGCGGCGCGCACGCCGCCTTGGTTGTTAGCGCTGCGGATGCTGGCGGCCGGCCTGATCGTGCTCGGGCTGGCGGGCCCGGTGCTGGATGCGGCCGGGCGCCTGCCCGGCAGCGGCCCGCTGCTGCTGGTGATCGACGACGGCTGGGCGGCGGCGCCCGACTGGACGGCGCGGATGCAGGCGGCGCAGGGCGTGCTGGACCGCGCCGACCGCGACGGGCGACCGGCCCGGCTGCTGACCACCGCGCGCACCGAGACGGACCAGCCGCCGAAGCTCACGCTCGCGCTGCCTGCGACGGAGCTCCGCACCCGGCTTGCCGCGTTGCGCCCGAAGGCGTGGCCGCCGGACCGGGGCGCGGCGGCGGAGGCCTTGCAGGGCGTGACCGCGGGCGCGATCGCCTATATCGCCGACGGGGTCGCGACGGCGGCGGATGCGGCGTTCGGGGCTGCGCTGGCGGCGGCCGGGCCGGTGACAGAGATGCGGCCGGACCCCGTCGTCGCGCGGGTCGCCCGGCCGCCGCGGGCCGAGGCGGACCGGCTCGTCGCGCGGGCCAGCCTGCTGCCGCAGCCCGCGGACACGCCGCTCGCCGTGCTGGCGCAGACCGGCGATGGCCGGACGCTGGCCCGGGCCGAGACGGTGGTGCCGGCCGGCATGGCGTCGGCCGAGATCGCGGTACCCTTGCCGCCGGAACTGCGGAACACCATCACGCGGCTGGTGATCGATGGGCCGGGGTCCGCGGCCGGGACGGTGCTGCTGGATGAACGGTGGCGGCGGCGGCCGGTCGGCTTGCTGGCGGCGGAGGATGGCGCCGACACGCCGCTGATCGGGCCGCTGTTCTATGTGCGGCGGGCGCTGGCGCCCAGCTCGGAGTTGCGGGAGGGGACGCTGGACGCGCTGCTGTCCCGCGCCGTTTCGGTGCTGGTGCTGGCGGACGTGCCGCTGCAGGGGGAGACGGCGCGGAAGCTGGAGCGTTGGGTCGAGGCGGGGGGGCTGCTGCTGCGCTTTGCCGGACCGCGGATGGCGGAGGCCGGCAATGACGGCTCGTCGCCCGACCCGCTGCTGCCGGTGCGGCTGCTGGCCGGCGACCGGCAGTTGGGGGGCGCGCTGTCATGGAGCCAGCCAGCGGCGCTGGCCCGGTTCGAGGGAGCGTCGCCGTTCAACGGGCTGGCCGTGCCCGGGGAGGTCCTGGTGAACCGGCAGGTGCTGGCGGAGCCGTCGGCGCAGTTGCCGCAGCGCAGCTGGGCGAGCCTGGCGGACGGGACGCCGCTGGTGACGGCGGCGGCGCGGGGGGCCGGGCGGGTCGTGCTGTTCCATGTGACGGCGAATGCCGACTGGTCGAACCTGCCGCTGTCGGGCCTGTTCGTCGACATGCTGCGGCGGCTGGTGGATCTGTCGGCAGGGGTTGCCGGGGCGGCGGAGGACACGATGCTGGCGCCGGCGGAGGCGCTGGACGGGTTCGGGCAGGCGACGGCGCCACCGCCGGCCGCGACGGGGATCACGACCGCGCTGCTGGGGGCGCCCGTGGTGTCGCCGCGGAATCCGCCGGGGCTCTATGGGCCGGAGAGCGGGCGGCGGGCGCTGAACCTGGGCGCGGCGCTGCCGGAGCTGACGCTGGCCAGGCCCGTGCCGGGCGCCACGATGGCGACGTTGCAGAACACGGTGCGGGAACGGGCGTTCGGCCCGGCGTTGATCGCCGCGGCGGTCGCGTTGCTGGCGCTGGACCTGGTGCTGTCGTTGTGGCTGCGCGGGCTGCTGCGGCCGGCGGCTGCGGCGTTGCTGCTGCTGGCGGCGCCGGCACGGGCGGAGGAGCTGCCGGCGGTCGTCACCCGGCTCGCCTACGTCGTGACCGGCGATGCGACCGTCGACGGGATCACACGGTCGGGCCTTGCGGGGCTGAGCACCTACGTGAACCGGCGGACGGCGGCCAACCTCGGCGACCCGGCGGGGGTGACGCCGGGGCAGGACGACCTGGCCTTCTACCCGCTGCTGTATTGGGCGATCACGACGGACTCGGCGCCCGACGCGCGCCGAATCGCGGCCCTGAACGACTACACGGCGCGCGGGGGCGTCATCCTGATCGACACGCGCGGCAGCGGCAGCGGCGAGGGGTTCGCGCCGGGCACGGACGCGGCGCTGCGCCGGATCACGCAGGGGCTGGCCGTGCCGCCGCTGGCGCCGTTGAACAACGAGCACGTGCTGGCGCGCAGCTTCTATCTGCTGCAGGACTTTCCCGGCCGGTTCACGGGGTCGACCGTCTGGGTACAGCGGGACCAGGACCGGAGCAACGACAGCGTCAGCCCGGTGATCATCGGGGGCCACGACTGGGCGGGCGCATGGGCGGTCGATGCGGCGGGTCGGAACCCATACAGCACCATCCCCGGGGGGACGCGGCAGCGGACGCTGGCCTATCGCTTCGGGGTGAACCTCGTGATGTACGCGCTGACGGGGAACTACAAGGGCGACCAGGTGCATGTCCCCGCCATTTTGGAAAGGCTGGGGCAGTGACGCGCGTGGCCACTCTCACCCCGCCGTACGTCATCCCCGGGCTTGACCCGGGGATCTCGTCCCAACGTGAACTCCGAGCGTCAAAGGCACGCGAGCTCCGGGTCGAGCCCAGGGACGACGGCCTGGTTTGGGGCTTCGTGCCGTGAAGCTCGAACAGGCCTACGCCGCCCTGCGGTTCGACCCGGCCCTGCCCTGGTGGGGCCTCGGGCTGCTCGCCGCCCTATGCGTGCTGGCGGTGGCGCCCGCGGTGATCCGCCGCGCGCGGGGCAGCCTATGGCGGGTGCTGGCGTTCGCCGTGCTGCTCGCATGGCTGACGGGGCCGCGCCTGGTGCGCGAAACCCGCGACACGCTGCCGGATATCGGGCTGCTCGTGCTGGACCGCAGCGCGTCGATGCAGGTCGGCGACCGCGCGAAGATCATGGACGCCGCCCGGGCGCAGTTGCAGGCGCAGGCGGCGAAGCTCACCGACTTGGAACTCCGCACGATCGAGGTGCCGGAGGCCGGGCACGACGGAACGTCCCTGTTCGCCGCCGTCAACCGGGCCCTCGCCGACATCCCCCGCTCCCGTCTCGCCGGCGTCGTCGCACTCACCGACGGCCAGGTGCACGACCGGCCGGACCCGGTCCTGCCCGCCCCGCTGCACGTGCTGATCCCCGCCCGCGCCGAGGAAACCGACCGGCGGCTGCGCGTGATCGAGGCGCCGTCCTTCGGCCTGGTGGGCCGCAGCGTCACGCTCCGAATCGCCATCGACGACCTGGGCGCGCAGACGCAGGGGGCGGCCCGGCTGCTGGTGCGCCGCGATGGCGAGGCGCCGGAGGTGCGGGCCGTCCCGATCGGGCAGGAAACGGCGATCGAGGTGCCGATCCCGCGCGCCGGCCCGATCGTCGTGGAGCTGCAGGCCGACCCGCTGCCAGGCGAGGCGTCGGAGCTGAACAACCGCGCCGTCGTGACCATCAACGGCGTGCGCGACCGGCTGCGCGTGCTGCTGGTGTCGGGCGAGCCGCATTCCGGCGAGCGCACGTGGCGGCGCCTGCTTAAGGCCGACCCGGCGGTCGACCTGGTCCACTTCACCATCCTGCGCCCACCCGAGCGCGACGACATGACGCCGCTGAACGAGCTTGCGCTGATCGCCTTCCCGGTGCGGGAGCTGTTCCAGGTCAAGATCCGCGAGTTCGACCTCATCATCCTCGACCGCTTCCAGAACCGCGGCATCCTGCCGCCGCTGTATCTGCGCAACATCGCCGACTATGTCCGCAACGGCGGCGGCCTGCTGCTGAGTGCGGGGCCCGAGTTCACGGGATCGACGAGCCTCGCGCCCACCTCGCTGGGCAGCGTGTTGCCGGCGCGGCCCGCAACCGTCGTCGACGGCGCGTTCCGGCCCGAGGTGACGGCCCTGGGGCAGCGGCACCCGGTGACCGAGGGCCTGCCGGGATGGCGGGCCGGCGCGCCGCCGGAATGGGGATCGTGGTATCGCCACATCTCCCCGGTTTCCACCAACGCCCCGCCGGTGATGGCGACGCCCGACGGCACGCCGCTGCTGCTGCTGGACCGGGTGGAGGCGGGACGCGTCGCGCTGCTGCTGTCCGACCAGATCTGGCTGTGGTCCCGCGGCCACCAGGGCGGCGGGCCGCAGGCGGAGCTGCTGCGCCGGATCGCCCACTGGCTGATGAAGGAAACGGCGCTGGAGGAAGAGGCGCTGCGCGCGACCATCGACGGCGGCACCCTGCGGATCGAGCGACGGACGCTGGATGACGGGCCACCGGGCAACGTCACGGTCACGGCGCCGCTGGGGACGGTGACGACCCTGCCGCTCGTGCCCGCGCGGCCCGGACTGGCCACGGCGAGCGCCGTCGCGTCGGAGCCGGGCGTGTACCAGGTGTCCGACGGGACGCGCACCGCCTATGTCGCCGCGATGGTCGCGAACCCGCGGGAGATCGCGGACCTGCGCGCGACGGCCACCGTGCTGCAGCCGGTGGCGCGCGCGTCGGGCGGCAGCGTGCGCTTCATCGCCGCAGGGGTGCCGGAACTGCGGCGGACGGAGCCGGGGCGGGAGGCGTCGGGCGGCGGCTGGATCGGGCTGCCGCTCCGGCGGGACCATGTGGTGACGGGGCTGGACGCCATCCCGCTGCTGCCGCCCTGGGCGGCGCTGCCGGTGCTGCTGGCGCTGGTGGTGGTCGCGTGGCGGAAGGAGGGCGTCGGCTAATGCGGGTCGAAGGCGGGTGCTTCTGCGGCCGGGTGCGCTTCGTCGCGGAGGGGGAGCCGTTCCACATGACCGTGTGCCACTGCCCGGATTGCAGGCGCGCGGCCGGCGCCCCGATGGTGGCGTGGTTCAGCGTGCATCCCGACGAGCTGCGCTTCACCGCGGCCCAGCCCCGGCGGTTCCAGTCCAGCCCGGGCCGGACCCGCAGCTTCTGCCCGGACTGCGGCACGCCGCTGACCTTCCAGGACCGGGCCGACGCGATCGACATCAGCACGTGCACCCTGGACGACCCCGAGCTGCTGCCGCCGGGCGACCATTCGCGGGCGGCCGGGCAGCTATCCTGGGTGCGGCTCGCGGACGGGTTGCCGCGCTATCCCCGGCTGCGGTCGGACGGCCTTTGACCGTTGCAGCGGCGCGGCGGCGGCCCACATTCCGTGGGCCAACACGGAGGTGCGTGCCTTCCAGACCGTAGAGCCTCCCTTCCGGCGTGCCCGGCGCTCCGACCTGCTCGCGCTGATCGGCTTCGTCGGTCTGTGCCTGCTGGTGTGGGCCGCGAACGGGGCCGTGACCGCGAGCACCGTCAAGGGCTGGTATCAGACGTTGCGCCGCCCACCGGGCGCGCCGCCCGATTGGCTGTTCGCGCCGGTGTGGACCGTGCTCTACGTGATGATCGGGGTGTCGGCGTGGCTGGTATGGCGGCGCGTCGACGTGGCGATGCACCGGAAGCGGGCCGCGCTGAGGACCTGGGGCTGGCAACTGGCGCTGAACGCGCTGTGGCCGCCGGCGTTCTTCGGGTTCCAGAGCCTGGGCGCCGGGATGGCCGTGATCGTGCTGCTGCTGGCGTCGATCGTGCTGACGATCCGGGCGTTCTGGCCGTTGCAGCGCGGGGCGTCGCTGCTGCTGCTGCCCTACCTCGCCTGGGTGTGCTTCGCGACCTACCTCAACGCGGGGTTCTGGCGATTGAACCTGGTTTAGCGTATACGCCGCGGATGATCCGCATCCCCGCATTGATTGTCCTGAGCCTGTTCATCGCCGGCCCGGTGCTGGCGCAGAGCAACCCGGTCGCGATCCGGCCGCCCAGCGGCGTGCCGACCAAGGGTTCCCGCGGCGCCCGGAGCGAGCCTGCCCCCCCCGCCCTGCCCGGCGCCCGGGCCGAGCCGACGGCCGTCGCGCCCGCCGGCAAGAACGCCATGGAGCTGCCGCCGACGGAGGCGCTGTTCGACGCCATCAACCGCGGCGACCTGGCCATCGCGAAGGACGCCGTCAACCGCGGCGCGGACCTGAACGGCACCAATATCCTGGGCTTGACGCCCTTGGAACTCGCCGTCGACCTTGGCCGCAACGAGATCTCGTTCCTGCTGCTGTCGCTGCGCGGCGGCGCCGGATACAGCGCGGCCCGCACCGCGCAGGCCGAACCGCCGAAGCCGCCCACCCGGGCCGAACGGCAGGCCGCCGACCAGGCGGAGCGGGCGGAACGCGCCGCGCGCGCCCGCTCCGCCGCCGCACGGCCCGCGGCACCGGCCGCACCGCAGACCGCGCGGCTGTTTGCCGGCGGCGGAGGCACGCCGATCCCGCAGGCGGGCTTCCTCGGCTTCGACGCGGCCCGCTGACCCCGGCCCCGAGCCGAGGGCCGCGATGAGCGACCCGGCCGCCGCGGCAAAGGCCGCCGCCCAGGAGATCGAACAGGACAACGCGGCCAAGCCGCTCCCGCGCGACCTGCGTCCCCGCGCGTCGGGCACCGTCGGCGAGTATTGGGCGCTGGCCGGCGGATACTGGCGTGGCGCCACGAAGCGGAAGGCCTGGCTGCTCACGCTGCTGACGCTGGGCCTGGTCATCGCCAACATCAGCGTCCAATACGGCGTCAACCGCTGGAACGCGTTCTTCTTCAACGCGCTGGAGAAGAAGCAGGCGGACATCGTGCTGACCGCGATCGGGCTGTTCGCGGCGCTTGCCGTCGCGTCGTCGGCCGTGGCCGTGTTCCAGTTGCTGGCCCGCATGAAGCTGCAGGTCTATTGGCGGCAATGGCTGACGGAGCGGCTGGCGGCGCGGTGGCTCGCGGATCAGCGCTTCTACCGGCTGACGATCGTGGCGCCGGACCTGGACGCGCCGGAGTTCCGCATCGCCGAGGATGCCCGCGTCGCAACGGAACCCGTCGTGGATTTCGGCACGGGCATCATGAACGCGGTGCTGACCGCGATCGTGTTCTTCGGCGTGCTGTGGACCGTCGGCGGCTCCGCGACCGTGGGCGGCGTCGTCATCCCGGGCTTCATGGTGTTTGCCGCGATCGGCTATTCGGCGCTGATGTCCGGGTCGATGGTGCTGTTCGGCCGCCCGCTGATCCGGAGGATCGAGGAAAAGAACGCCGCCGAGGCGCAGCTCAGGATCGAGCTGGGGCGCGTGCGGGAGAATGCGGAGAGCATCGCCCTGATCGGCGGCGAGGCGGACGAGACGCAGGGGCTGAAGACGACGCTGCAGGCGCTGGTCGACGCCTGGTTGCGGCAGATCCGGCAACTGGCGCGCATGACGTGGTTGATGGGCAGCAACTGGGCGGTGGCGCCCATCTTCCCGCTGTTGCTGGAAGCGCCGAACTACCTGGCCGGCAACATGACGCTCGGCAGCCTGATGCAGACGGCCGCGGCCTTCGTGCAGGTGCAGGTCGCGCTCAACTGGCTGTTCGACAACTACCCGCGCATCGCGGAGTGGCTGGCGTCCGCGGGCCGGGTCACGGCGCTGTGGCAGGCATTCGGGCGGCTCGATGCCTCCGTGGGCACGGATCCGCACGACCGCATCGTCATCGCCGACAGCCCCGACGACAGCGTGCGGTTGGATGGGCTGTCGGTCGCGCAATACAACGGCCGCGTGATGATCGACGACGCGGACACGATCATCGCCCGCGGCGACCGCGTGCTGCTGACGGGGGAAAGCGGCAGCGGCAAAAGCACGCTGATCCGCGCGATCGCCGGGTTGTGGCCCTGGGGATCGGGCCGGGTGCTGCTGCCGGCGGATGCGCAGGTCGCGTTCCTGCCGCAGCGCAGCTACATCCCGCATGGCACCCTGCGGGAGGTGCTGCAATATCCCAAGACGCAGGCGGACGTGCCCGACGACGTGCTGCGCGCGGCGCTGGAGCGCTGCGGCCTCCACCAGCTCGTGCCCCGGCTGAACGACGAGGACCGCTGGGACAAGCAGCTTTCCGGCGGCGAGCAGCAGCGCATCGGCTTCGCGCGGCTGCTGGTGCAGCGCCCGGATGTCGTGATCATGGACGAGGCGACGGCCGCGCTGGACATCCACAGCCAGGCCTCCGTGATGTCGATGTTCGAGGAGGAGCTGGCCGGCACCACGGTCATCAGCGTGGGTCATAGGCCCGAGCTGGAGTCGTTCCACACCCGCAAGCTGAACCTGCGCCGCCAGGCGATGAGCGAGGAACCGTCGGAGGAGACGCTCGCCAACCGCCGCAAGCTGGGCCGCCTGCTGCGGCGGACCCTCCGCCCGCGCGCGTCGCCTGACCCGAGCCACCCGCTCTGAGCAGCAATCCGACGTGCAGGCGGCCATGGCCGGGCTGAGCGGAAGGTTGCCATCCCGGACGATTGTTGCGACAACACTCTGATTAGCGGGATCGGCGGTGGCCTCGGACATGATTGGCTTTGCGTTCTGATACGGGTGCCGCGCGTGCTGCTGGCGGTGAGCGTCGTTGCGGCCCTCGCCGGATGCGGCACGCGCAAGGTGGCGCCCACGGCAATGACGCGGGACGGCGACGAGACGATGACGTGCGCCGCCCTCGTTCTGGAGATCAAGGCGAACCGCGAGGCCGCCGCCGCCCATTTCCTCCGGGACAAGCAGGTCGAGAACGCGAACGCCGTGTTCGTGATCCTCGGTCCGTCCTTCCTCGTCGATCTATCGAACGAGGAGCAGATCAAGGCCCGGTCCCTGGTGGATCGGAACGATCGACTGGTCCTGCTGGGCCGCTCCAAGGGATGCATTGAACCATGAGATGTCCGACCAGTGTTCACCGACTGTTCCGTTCCATGTTTGCCCTCGGCCTCGTGGCCGGGTTGGCGGCCTGCGCCAGCCCGGCGGACCCGGCCAAGATGGTCGTCGCCGCGCCGGCAGCGCCGGACGCGTATCCGGCGGCGCTCGGCAAGGCGATGTGCGTCCGCGCCGTGACGGGGGGAGAGGACACCAACCCGTTATGGACGTCGAAGGTCGACAATGTCGGCTTCAAGACGGCGCTTTCCGGATCATTGGCGAATGCCGGCCTCGCTGCCCCGGGAAGCGCTTGCCCCTACCCCGTGGACGCGAACCTGCTGGGGTTGTCGCAGCCGATCTTGGGTTTCGACATGGAGGTCGTCTCCCACGTCAACTACAAGGTCTATGACCCCGCGGGCAAACCGGTCCTGCTGGCGACCGTCACGGCGCCCTTCACCGCCAAGATGTCCGATGCCTTCGTCGGCGTGGTGCGGCTGCAACTGGCCAATGAGGGGGCGATCCGGGCCAGCATCAGTCAGTTCCTCGGCAAGCTGCGCGGCGCGACGGTGCCGTGAGGGCGGAATCCCGGTGAGGCGCGCCCCGGCCTGCGTATGGGCGGGGGGCTACATCCGGTACGCAAAGGTCAGCGTGCCGCCATGCGTGTTGGCGCGGCTGGCATAGCTGCCGTCATACTGCGCCCGCAGATCGATCCGCTCGCCCGCGAACAACTGCACCCCCGCCCCAACCCGCGCCGCCGCACGGTCCTGCGGCACCGTCGTCGTGAACGACCCGGCGCCCGCAGGCGCCCCCACGAAGCGCGCACGGCCCTTCCACTCGTCGTTGGTGCGAAGATCGACGCCCGCCGAGACGAACGACCGCAGAATCGCGCCCGCCCCCAGTTGCGTCCGCATGCCCACCTCGACCGCCGGGGTGATCACCGCCGTCGTCTGGTCCGCCGCGTCATAGGCCAGCCCGAACGACCCGGCCCCATACTCTGTATAGCCACCGCTGCGGGCGTGGATGACATCGAGGTTCACGAACGGACGGACATACAGCGCGTCGACGCCCACCGTGTAGGCCGCCCGCAGCCGTCCGCCGACGCTCGACTGGCTGTGCGAGCCCTTCGTCGCCGCCGCGATGCCGGGCACGTCGATGACGCGTTGCAGGTCGAAGCCGCCGGTGCTGCCGAAGACGGCGCCGGTGAACAGCCACGGCCCCTCCTGACGCTTCAGCGTGACCGCGCCATGCCCCACATTGCCGCGGCCCTTCACGCCGTCATCGCCCTTCAGCCAGCTCGTCTCATATGCCAGCGACCCGCCCAGGAACCAGCCGGGCGACATTTCGGCCTGGCCGCCGATCTGCCACGTGGCGCTGTCGAGCCGCATCCCGCCGCGATCGGCGTCGCCGCCGTCGGACGTGGTGCGGCCGCCGGCGCGGGCATAGGCGCATCCGCCCTCCGTCAGGAACGACGTGGCGCCCGAAAACACCGGGCACGACATCGAGGCATTGGCGATGTACGCGCCGTCCGCCGCCCGCCGCGCGCCCACGCTCAGCGCGCTCCGCGGCGAAAGCTGGCCGACCCGGCGCGCGTATTCCGTGGGCGAGGCCGCCGCCGCGTCCAGCGCCGCGAAGAACGTGCCGAAACCGGGCGTGCCGGCGGCGAACACGTTGGTCAGGTGCGACGCCACTCCGCCCTGCCCGGGCGAAAGGCCCCAGCGCGCATCGGCGAAGCGCGCACCGCTGGCCACGAGGTCAAAGCGCTGCCCGGCCGAGGTCGCCGTGGGCGTGATCGCGAAGTCGAACAGGTTCGTGCTGGCGGCGCTCAGCCGGCCCGTCGTGCTGCCCACGACCGTCAGCACCGGCACCCGCACGTTCGCCACCACGCTGACGAGGCCGGGTTGCACCTGGCCGTCCAGCGCCGCGTTGCCCAGCACCAGGTATCGGCCCGCGGTGCCCGCCGCGAAATCGGCCGTGGTCGCGATGCGCCCCGCCGAGGTCTGCACCAGGTTGCCGGCGATGACGGACTGCCCGGCCGGCGCCGCCTGCAGCGTGCCCGCATTCGTCAGCGTGCCCGTGCCCAGCGACGTCGATCCGCTGATCGTACCGAAGTTCGACACGCTCACGCCGTGCGCGCCGGTATAGGTGATCGCCTGTCCCGAATTGGCGCTGACCGACGCGCGGCTGTTCACCGTGATCGCGTTGGTGTTGGTGCCGTTCGCAACCCAGATGCCGACGCCCTGCCCGGTTCCGCCGAGCACGCTGGCGGACGAGGCGAGGTTCACCGTGACCGTGGCGCCCGCCGCGCCCCCGGGGGAGACGCTCTGCGCGAAGACCCCCACGTCGTTCGGCGCGCCCGAGACGACACGCCCCTGGATCGTCACCGTGACCGTGTTGCCGGACCCGGCATTGACGTTCGTGCCCGTGCCGCCGGCATACAGGGTGCCCCCGCTGGTGGCGATCCCGCCGCCACCGGCGATGCTCTGGGCAATGACGCCGACCGAGCCCGCGCCGTTGGTCGTGATGGTGCCGTTGGTCGTGACGGACACGGGGCCGGAACTCCCCGTCGCCCCGGATGCCGGCAACGCGGACGTGTCCGTGCTGATCCCCGGCGTCGTGCCCGCGGCGTAGGTCGTGGCGATGCCGCCGCCGCCGCCGATCGACTGCGCGACGATGCCGTGCCCGCCGACGCCCGACGTGGTGATGACGGTGCCGGGGCCCATGTTCAGCGTGACGTTGCCGCCGTTGCCGCTGGCGCCCCCGGCGCCGCCCAACGCGGAGACGGTCATCGGCGCGCCCGCGACGGACACGAGGCCGCCGCCGCCCCCGATGCTCTGCGCCACGAGGCCGAAGGCGCCGTTGCCGGTGGGGAAGATGCCCAGCACCGGGTTGTCGGCCAGGACGGTTCCGCCCGACCCGGAGGAGCCGGACGCGCCGCCGAGCTTGATGCTGGTCTGCACGGGGTAGAACGGCACGGCCGCCCCCAGCGTCGATCCCGCGCCGGCCACGCCGCCGCCGGCGCCGATGGATTGCAGCACGGCCCCATGCGCCGCGTCGCCCGCGGTCTGGATCAGGTAGGCGGTTGCACCGCTCGCCTGGTTCAGCGTGACCGTGTTGCCATTGCCGCTGGAACCGCCGCCGCCGGCCAGGCCCGCCCCCAGGAAATAGGTGCCGCTGGGGACGACGGTCCCGTCGCCGCCGGTGCCGCCGCCGCCGCCGATGGACTGCGCGAGCAGGCCGAAGGACTGGAAGCCGGTTCCCTTGCTGGTCGTTCCCTTGACGCCCGTCGTCGAGGACCCGCCCCCTTCCAGCGACACCGTCACCGCCCCACCGTTGTTTCCGGCCCCCCCGCCGCCGCTGGCCCCCAGCGCCACGGCGGCGTTGATGTAGCCCGACGCGACGATGGATTTCAGGCTGTTGCTCTCGCCGCCCTGCACGGCCACGCCGCCGCGGCCGCCGCCGCCGCCGATCGACTGGACGACGACGCCCGGTGAGTAGTCGCCGGCGGTGGAGACGCTGCCGCCCAGTTGGAGCGCGACCGTGCCGCCCACGCCGCCGGCGCCGCCCTTGCCGCCGATGTTGAGGGAGTAGTTGGTCTCGAGCGTGATGTTGGGGTTGACCGGGTTGCCGGTGGTGGCGTCGAGTCGGAGGGTGGGCCGGCGGACGAGTGCCTGCGTGGCGCCGGCGGCGGAGCTGTCGCCGCCGTCCGCGGCGTCGCTGCCGGCGGTGCCGCCGACGCCGCCGCCGCCGCCGATGCTCTGCAGCACGACGCCGGGGGAGTCGTTGCCGATGGTGGTGATGCGGGCCTCGCTGACAGCGGCGACGGTGCCGCCGTTGTTGCCGCTGCCGCCGGTGGCGCCGAGGCTGATGGTGCCGGTGAAGGAGAGGCTTGCGTTGGAGGTGAGCTCCTGCTCGGCGAGGCCGCCGAGGTTGAGGGAGCCGCCGGAGGAGGTGCCGCCGCCGCCGCCGATGGATTGGGCGACGAGGCCGATGGCGCCGGAGCCGGCGGTGCCGATGACGGTGCTGCTGTAAAGGTTGACGGTGACGTTGCCGCCGACTCCCCCGGTGCCGCCGGTGGCGCCTGTCGCGATCTGGATGCGGGCGGTGGAAACCTTGCCGGACGAGCTGACCTTGGTGGAGCCGACGCCCGCATTGCCGCCGCCGCCGCCGATGGATTGGAGGGCCAGCGCGTGGGCGTAGTCGCCGGTGGTGGTGACCTGCACGCGGTTGGCGGCGTCGCCGGAGCTGAGGCCCACGTCGAGCTCGGCGGAGCCGCCGTTGCCGCCGGAGCCGCCGGTGGCGCCGACGGCGAGGCTGATGTTGTAGCTCTGCGTGCCTTCGGTGAGGCTGCCGTACTTGGAGGCGGAGCCGATGGTGGCGGCGAAGGTGGAGGAGTCGCCGCCCTGGCCGCCGCCGCCGCCGACGGACTGCACGAGGGTGCCGATGGACCCGGCGCCGCCGGTGCCGATGGTGGTCCCGCCGCCGCCGAAGTAGCCGAGGTTGACGCGGACGGGGCCGCCGGAGCCGCCGCTGCCGCCCTTGCCGCCGCCGGCGTAGGTGGCGGTGATGGTGACGGTCTTGACCTCCGGGTCGGCGGGGGATTGGGGCAGGCCGATGGCGACGGCGGCGGCGGAGGCCCCGCCGCCCACGCCGCCGCCGCCGCCGATGGATTGGGCGACGATGCCGATGGCGTCGACGGTGGCCTGGGGGTTGGCGCGGCCGGTGGCGATGGCGGCGCCGCTGGTGGTGACGTTCACCGCGCCGCCCACGCCGCCGCTGCCGCCCGCGCCGCCGGTCGCGGCGGCGAAGCTGAAGGTGTCGCCGACCGCGAGCGCGTAGGCCGCGCCGCCGGTGCCGCCGCCGCCGCCCACGCTCTGCGCGATCAGGCCGTTGGCGCCGGTGCCCGTGGTGGTGATGCCGAGCGTGCCGGAGGGGCTGACGGTGACCGCGCCGCCCGCGCCGCCGGCGCCGCCGGAGCCACCGACGACGACGGTGACGCCGGGGCTGGCGGCGGTGACGTTGCCGCCGTTGCCGCCGCCGCCGCCGATGGACTGGGCGTTGAGGCCGTGGCCGAGGCTGCCGGCGGTGCGGAGGGTGCCGCCGAGGTTGACGGTGACGCCGCCGCCGGCGCCGCCGGCGCTGCCGCTGCCGGATTGCGCGTAGAAGACGCCGGAGCTGGGGCCGCCGTCGCCGCCGCCGCCGCCCACGGACTGGGTGAGGATGGCGGCCGCGCCGGTGCCGGTGGTGGTGATGGCGCCGGAGTTGGTGAGCGTGATGGCGCCGCCGTTGCTCCCGGCGAAGTTGCCGGAGCCTGCGCCGGAACTCGCGTAGATGAGGCCGCTGGAGTTGCCGCCGGTGCCGCCGCCGCCGGCGATGGACTGGACGAGGATGCCCTGCGCGCCGGCGCCGGCGGTCGTGATTGCGCCGGTGTTGGTGAGGGTGGTCACGGCGACGGTGCCGCTGGTGCCGCCGGCACCGCCGCTGCTGCCGATGATGCCGCCCGACGCGTCGGCGCCGGCGCCGCCGGGGCCGGAGGCGCTCTGGACGAGGATGCCGCGGGCGCCGCTTCCGCTGGTGCGGATGGTCGCGGCGGTGGTGACGGTGGCGCCGCCGGCGTTGCCGCCGTTGCCGCCGTTGCCGCCCGACCCGTAGAAGAATCCGCCATCGACGATGCCGGATGCCCCGCCGGCGCCGCTGACGCTCTGCACGAACAGGCCGGGGGCGCTGGCCCCGGTGGTGGTCAGGGTCACGCCGGTGCCGAGCGTGACCGTGACGAGGCCGGAGTTGCCGCCATAGCCGCCGGTCGCGCCGGTGCCGTAGAAGTTGCTGTTCTGCGCGCCGCTGGCGCCGCCCTGGCCGCCGAGGGACTGGGCGGCGAGCGCGGGCGAGGATGCGCCGGAGGTCGAGAGGGCGGCGCCGCTGCCGAGCTGGACGGTCACGGGGCCGCCGCGGCCGCCGGAGCTGCCGTTGCCCGGCGTGCCGGCGATGAGGTCGGCCACGTTGCCGCCGGCGCCGCCCTGGCCCCCCTGCCCGATCGCGGCGACGGCGGCGGCGTTGTCGCCCTGGGTGGTGACCGAGAGCGTGCCGGCGCTTGTGAGCAGGACCTGGCCGTTGGCGCCGCCCGCGTTGCCGCCGGCGCCGCCGTTGCCGCCGCCGACGCCGACCTGGAGGCCGCCGCCGGTGATGGCGCCGACTCCGCCGTCGCCGCCGGCGCTGCGGACGGCGACGCCGGGGGCGGTGGCGCCGGTGGTGGTGACGGTGTTGCCAACGCCCGATTGGGTGAAGGCGACGGACATGCCGGCACTGTCGCCGCCGGTGTTGCCGTTGCTGTGGTCCTTCCGGTCCGCGACGCCGCCGGCGCCGCCGGGGCCGCCGGACTGGGTGAACACCAGGCCGCGCGTGCCGGTGCCGCCGACGCGGGCGCTGGAATCGGTGATGGTGGCCGTGTATGCGCCGGTGGCGCCGCCGGTGCCGGCGGTGCTGCTGGTGTCCGCGAGGCCGCCGGCGCCGCCGACCTGGTTGACCACTGCGCCCGCGCCGTTGGCGCCGGAAGCGGTGAGCGTCGCGCGCGTGAGCGTGACGGTGGTGGCGCCGGTCGCGCCGCCGGCGCCGCCGTTGCCGCTGCTGTGCGCAAGGCCGCCGGTGCCGCCCTGCTGCTGCGTGAGGAGGCCCGCGATGTTGTTGCCGCTGGCCGCGAGCGTGGAGTCGGTGACGGCCACGGTGGTGCCGCCGGTGGTGCCGCCGGTGCCGCCGGCGCTGTTGTTCTGCCCCTGGCCGCCGGTGCCGCCGACCTGCAGGACGCCGAGCGCGCCGCCGGGCGTGCTTGTGCTGGACGTGACCGACAGGGAGGAGCCGGTCACGGTGTAGGCGACGCCGCCGGCCGAGCCGCCGTTGCCGCCGTTGTCGTTGTTGCTGGTGGAGCTGCCGCCGCCTGCGCCGACGGGCTGCGCGAGCACGGCGTAGAGTCCGGCGGGGCTGCCGCTCTCATACGAGTAGAAGCTGACGGTCGAGCTGACGATGTTGGCGGTGATGGCGCCGCTGCCGCCGCCGTTCTGACCGGGCTTGCCGGAATTGCCGGTGCTGCCCTGGGATTGGAGGAAGATGGCGCCGAAGTTCTGGCCGGTCGCGGCGGTGTAGCCGGCGCCGGTCTCCATGCCGACGGTGGCGCCGGGCTGGTTGGTGAAGGTGAACCCGCCGGAGCCGCTGCCGGCCTGCGGGAAGATCGTGCTGACGAGGATGGCGAAGCTGTTGGTGGGCCCTGTGCCGATGGTGAAGAGGCCGAAGTTCTGGGCGGTGAAGTTGTCGGAGTAGATGGTGGCCACGGATGTGTAGTTGCCGGCGACGATGGTCTCGACGCCGCCGACGTTGGTGAAAGAGGTGGCGTGGGCCGGCAAGGCAGCGATGGTGGCAACCGTAGCCAAGCGCAGCGAGCGATTCATTGCGGCGTCCGTCCCATTTACGTTCCCGTGATCGTGGCGGCCGCTTGTTGTTTAGGCAAGTCTCCGAGCCCGGGAAGTGAGCGGTTCGACATTCGCGCACGGTCCGTCTGGCGCCGTGTCTGCAAACCCGACAGGATGGGCGGATAAGCCAGGGAGGAATGAATGGCACGAGTGGCACTGGTGACCGGCGGCACGCGCGGCATCGGCGAGGCGATCAGCGTCGCGTTGAAGGGGGCGGGGCGGACCGTCGTGGCGAGCTACGCCGGCAACGACGCGGCGGCGAAGGCCTTCACGGAGGCGACGGGGATCCCCGCAATGAAGTTCGACGCGGGGGACTTCGCGGCGTGCGAGACGGCCGTGAAGGCGATCCACGAGCAGCACGGGGCGATCGAGATCCTGGTCAACAATGCGGGAATCACGCGGGACGGGACGATGACCAAGATGTCCCGCGACATGTGGGATGCGGTGATCGACACGAACCTCGGCAGTTGCTTCAACCTGTGCAAGCTGACGTTCGACGGGATGCGGGCGGCGAAGTTCGGGCGGGTGGTGAACATCGGCAGCATCAACGGGCAGGCCGGTCAGTATGGCCAGGTAAACTATGCGGCGGCGAAATCGGGGATCCACGGCTTCACGAAGGCGCTGGCGCAGGAAGGGGCGCGCTTCGGGATCACGGCGAACGCGATCGCGCCGGGCTATGTGGATACCGAGATGGTGCGGGCGGTGCCGGCGGATGTGCTGACGAAGATCGTCGCACGCATTCCACGGGGCCGGCTGGGCACGGCGGAGGACATCGCGCGGGGCGTCGTGTTCCTGACCGGCGACGAGGCGGACTTCATCACCGGATCGACGCTGTCGATCAACGGCGGTCAGCACATGTATTGATGGGGGGCGCCGCGACCGCCGCCGGGTGCGGCGCCATCCTGCTATGGGCGTTCCTCGCGCTGTTGTCGCGCGCGGCTGCTGGGGTGCCGCCGTTGCAGGTGGTCGCCGTCAGCTTCGTCGTATCGGCGGTGCTGGGCCTTGCATGGCTTGCGGCCCGGCGGGAGCTGGGGCAGCTCCGGCAGCGGCCGCTGGCCTGGTTGCATGGCGTGGGTGGGCTGTTCGGGTTCCATGCGCTGTATTTCGCGAGCCTTGATCGGGCTCCGGCGGCGGCGGCGAACCTCATCAACTATACCTGGCCGCTGCTGATCGTGCTGCTGTCGGCCGTGGTGCTGCGCATGGCGCTGACGTGGCGGCACCTGCTGGGGACGGCCCTGGCGCTCGCCGGATGCGCGGCGCTGCTGTCGACGGGTGCCGCGTTTCCGGCCGGGGCGATGCTGGGCTATGCGCTGGCCGCGGGCAGCGCGATCACCTGGGCGCTGTATTCCGTCCTGGCCCGGCGCTGGTTCAGCGGCGTGCCGACCGCAGCCGTCGCCGGATTCTGTGCCGGGACGGCCGTGCTGGCGGCGGGCGCGCAGGCGCTGACGGCCGGGTTCGTGGCGCCGTCCGCTTCGGCATGGGCGGCGATGCTGGCGATGGGCGTGGGCCCGGTGGGCGCCGCCTTCGTGCTGTGGGACGTCGGCATGAAGCGCGGCGACCCGCGCCTGCTGGGAGCGCTGGCCTTCGCGACGCCCGTGCTGTCGACGCTGCTGCTGGCAGTGGCCGGGCAGGCGCCGTTCACGCCGACGACGCTGCTGGCAGCGGTGCTGGTGGCCGCGGGCGGGTTCGTCGCAACCCGGTCGGTCAGCCGCCCGTGAGGCTCATGTGCCGGGCGACGGAGGGCGCGGTCGTGCGGCGATCGATGACGAAGTCGTGCCCCTTCGGCTTGCGGCCGATGGCCTCCAGGATTGCCGCGTCCACGTCGCCGCCCGCGCGCAGCACCCGCCGCAGGTCGGTCGCGTCGTCCTGGCCCAGGCACATGTACAGCGTGCCCGTGCAGGTCAGGCGGACGCGGTTGCAGCTTTCGCAGAAGTTATGGGTCATGGGCGTGATGAAGCCGACGCGGGTGCCGCTTTCCGCGACATCGAAGTAGCGGGCCGGGCCGCCGGTCTGGAATCCGGTCTCGTTCAAGGTGAAGCGCTGCCGCAGCCGGGCGCGCACGATGCTCAGCGGCAGGTACTGGTCCGTCCGGTCGCCGCCGATGTCGCCCATGGGCATCGTCTCGATCAGCACGAGGTCGTGGCCCTGGCTGCCGCACCACGCGAGCATGTCGCCGATCTCGTCCTCGTTCTCGCCACGCAGCGCGACGGCGTTGATCTTGACGTGCAGCCCGGCCGCCTTCGCCGCCGCGATGCCGTCCAGCACGCGATCCAGCTTGCCCCAGCGGGTGATCCGCGTGAACCGCTCCGGGTCCAGCGTGTCCATGCTGACGTTCACGCGCCGCACCCCGGCGGCGGCCAGGCCGTCCGCGTATTTGGCAAGCTGGGTTCCGTTGGTGGTGAGCGTCAACTCGTCCAGCCCGCGGCCGAGCCGGTCGCCGAGCCGCCGGAACAGGGTCATCACGTCGCGCCGCACCAGCGGCTCCCCCCCGGTGATCCGCAACTTGGTGACGCCCCGCCCGATGAACGCGGCGCACAGCGCCTCCAGCTCCTCGAGGCTCAGCACGTCGGCCTTCGGGAGAAATGTCATGTCCTCGGCCATGCAATAGACGCAGCGAAGGTCGCAGCGGTCCGTCACGCTGACGCGCAGGTAGGTGATGGCGCGGCCGAAGGGGTCGATCATGACACTAGTGTCGGCCCTTGCGGGGCTGGGTTCAAGGTTGCACTGCCAGGGCAAGCTCGATGCACCGAGCCATCAAGTCGTACCTGCCCTCGTGAGCTTCGCGTGATGCCGCAATCCAATCCACATCCGGGGCATGGAGCCGCGTCAAAACGAGCGTGTAGCCCGCCCGTGCAGCAAGCTGCCGTGCATAGAGCAGTTGCGTTCGGCCATTTCCTTCCCTGAACGGATGAACGAAGTTGAGGTCGCCGATGATTCGGCCGGCCTCCTGCGCGAACGCCGTCCGGTCGAGCCCTGCCAGGAACCCGGCGGCCAAAAGACGCCGGTGTATGTCGGCCATTTCGGTCGCGATCCGCCCACGGGACAGGAACGCCTGCCCGCCCTTCGACAACTCGACCATCCGGACCTCGCCAGCCCAGACGTATAGATCCTGGAACAGATGACGATGGATCGAACATAGGTGCGGAAGATCGAACTGGCCGTCCGGCGCACCCTCGATCATCCGCTGCGTCACCAGCAGCCGCTCGATGCGATCCAGCTCCGCAGCGGTCCTGACCTCGAGCTTGTTCCGGAGGACGTCCGTGCCGGGGTAGACATAGGGGTCTTCCATCAAGCCGCCGGCGAAGACCTCGCGGCAATGGCCAGTATCGCTGCCCGACGCTGCGCAGGAAGGAGACCACCCTCCTCGAACGCCCGAAACAGTTCGAGTTCGGCCGGGTCGAGCGGGTTGCCTTCGATCGCATGCAGCGCCGCGGCTTCGGCCAGGCGGGCTGCCTCGATCGGACCCGTTGAGGCATCGAGGGCGTCCGCCATCAGGGAGAGGTCGGCAGCTATGGGAGCGATCACGGTCATGGCCCGACTCTAGCCGAAAACAGCCGCGGTCGCATCATGCGACCTGGTTCTGCGCAGGACCGCCCCCCATCCCCGTGCGCGCCGAAACGGCAGGATCAAACGGCCCACTGCGTCCTGACGCTCGTATCATTCGTCCTCCAGCACCTCCAACCGCACGACCCCCACGTTCACCAGCACCTTCCCCCGATGCTCGAAATTGACGGTCACCCGGTCCCCCACCACGGACTGCACCTGGCCCACGCCCCAGTCCGGCTGGTCCGGCAACACCACGCGCTGGCCCGGCTCGATCAGGCGAGGCCGCCCCGGGCCGCCACCGGCCACAGGCACTCCACCCGGCCGCCGCGCACGCCCACATACCAGTCGAAGCGGTCCACCGTCGGGTCGCAATGGCCCGGCACCAGCCTGATCTTCTGGCCCAACTGCACGCCCAGGCCGCCCACCTCGTCCAGCCCCCACTCCAGCTTGCCATGCTCGTCCGACGCGCCGGTATACGCGACGCCGTCCCGCTCCCACACCAGCGGCATCCCGCTGTCGATCGCCACCGCCTTGTGCCCGGCATCCACCACGCCCAGGCCGGGGCGCGCCTGGCTCATCACCGTCGCCAGCACGAACAGCGCGTGCTTGAACCCGGCCGAGGTCCCGCCATGGTTGCGGGCGTAGTCGGCGTCCATGAAGCAATAGCTGCCGGCCTGGATCTCGTTATACACCCCGCTCGCGGCCTCCAGCTCGAACGTGCCGGTCCCTGCGCCCCCCACGATGGGGCAATCGAGGCCGCGCTGCCGCAACTGCTCGACGGTCCGGCGCGTGTCGTCGACGGCGGCGCCGATCGCCTGGGCGCGTTCATCGGGCGTGCGGAAGTGCTGCGCCCGGCCGTGATAGGCCTGGATGCCGCCGAAGCGGAGGTGGCGCGACGCCGCGATACGCTCCGCCAGCGCCACCGCGTGCGGCCCGGGTTCGATCCCGGCGCGGCCCATGCCGACATCGATCTCCACCAGCACGGTCAGGCGCCGGCCTGCCGCCTGCGCGGCCGCGGCGATGCGATCGACATGGTGCGGGTGGTCGGCGCAGATCGCGACCGTCGCCAGCCCGGCCAGGGCTGCGAACCGCGCAAGCTTCTGGTCGCCCACGACCTCGTTGCTCACCAGGATGTCGGGCACCCCGCCCCAGGCGAGCACCTCGGCCTCCGCCACCTTCTGCACGCATTGGCCGATGGCGCCGCGCCGCATCTGCAGCATCGCCACGACCGGCGACTTGTGGGTCTTGGCGTGCGGGCGCAGACGGGCGCCGGTGGGGGCCAGCAGGGCCGCCATGCGGTCCAGGTTATGCTCGAACGCGTCGAGATCGATGACCAGGGCGGGGGTGTCGATCTCGTCCTCGGCCATGCCGGGCTGGGCGGGCGGCGGCTGCAGCATCTACGTCTCCTCAGGCGCGAAGGCCGGGTCGTCGAGGACGGCTTCGAGGCGCGCGGGATCGAGCGTCCAGGCCGTCCCATGCACCCAGTTCTCGTCGCCGCCGGGGTCGGTGACGCCAAGGATGCAGCCGTAGCGCAGTCCCGCCCGGGCGGCGAGACGGCGGAAGCAGAAGTTGACGTAGCGGTCCATCAGCAGCTCCAGCACGGCGGCGCCGGGGCGGCAGAACAGCAGGTTCGCGAGGGCCGCGCCATGCAGGCCGACGACGCTCCGCGCGCCGCCGAACAGGGACACCTGGTCCGCGACGGTCATCCCGCTCATGGTCACGGACACGTAGCCCCGCGCGACGCACAGCGCCTCGATCTCCGCCTCGTTGCGCAACGGCCGCTGCCCGGCGTCGCGGCGGGAGACGAAGATGCGGGCCGGGCCACGCGGGGGGGCGGCGGCGCGCATCAGGTCCGCGAGGTCCAGGATGCGCGGGTGGAAGGCCGCGCCCGATCCGGTGAGGCTGGTGCACCACGTCAACCGGTCCACCTGCAACGGCTGGTCGGGCGCCAGTCGCTTCCACGGCACCCCGGGCAGCAGCGCCGGCAGGCTCGCCTGGTAGGCGCGACGCGTCCAGGGCACTAGGGCGGGCGACGCATCGTCCGGCCGCACCGCCCACCGCCCGAGCCCGTCCAGCAGCCAGTGCGAGTAGTTGTCGACGTTCCCATACAGCAGGCTGTACGCCTCGGGCACGCGCGGCCCCGGATAGTCGTCTAGCGTCAGCCACACCGGCCCGTCCCGCGTCGCGCCCGCCCGGGACGGGTGCACGTGGTCCAGGCTTTCCTTCACGACGTACCGGCCGACCGAGACCACGCCCTCGGCGCCATGCACCCGCGCATCGGGCAGAACCAGCCGCACGATGGCGCCGGCCTCGGTCGCACCGTTCACGATCGGGAAGCGCACCTCGCCATACTCGGGCACCGGGTCGGGCGCCGGGAACGCGGGCTGGGCGGCCGCAATCTCCGCCAGCCCCATCGCCGCCAGCGCGCCGCCGGTCGCGATCTCGTATGCACGCGGGGCCGTCGACACCTAGTGCCCGGCGTTCTCGCCCGAGAAGTCGGGCGCCGCCAGGCCCGACGCCTCCAGTTGCTCGACCAGCGCCGCCTTGAGCCGTTCCAGCCCCGCCTCGTCCCGCGCTTCGGCCCGGGCCACCAGGACAGCCTGCGTGTTGGACGCGCGCAGCAGCCACCAACCGTCATCGGTCAGGACGCGGACGCCGTCGATGTCGTTCATGTCGGCATGGCGTGCGCGCAGCCGGGCCGCGACCTCCATGACCACCTCGAACTTGCGGGTGTCGTCGCAGTCGAAGCGAAGCTCCGGCGTGTTCACGACCTTCGGCAACGCCTCGCGCACGGCGGAAAGCGGCTCGTGCATCCGCGCGACGATGCCCATCAGGCGGACGGCGACATACAGCGCGTCGTCGAAGCCGTACCACCGGTCGGCATAGAAGATGTGCCCGCTCATCTCGCCGGCGAAGGGGGACTTGATCTCGGCCATCTTGGCCTTGATCAGGCTATGGCCGGTCTTGAACATCATGGGAGTGCCGCCCGCGCGGGCGATCTCGTCGTACAGGACCTGGCTCGCCTTCACGTCGGCGATGATGGTGGCGCCGGGATGTGTCTTCAGCACGTCGCGGGCGAGCACGACCATGAGCTGGTCGCCCAGCAGCATGCCGCCGCCATCGTCGACGGCGCCGATCCGGTCCGCGTCGCCATCGAAGCCGATCCCCAGATCCGCCTGTGCGGCGCGCACCGCGGCGATCAACTGCTCCTGGTTCTTGGCGATCGTGGGGTCGGGGTGGTGGGCCGGGAAGGTGCCGTCGATGGCGCCGTTCAGGACGGAATGGTCGCCGGGCAGCTTCTTCAGCAGCTTGGCGAGCACCTCGCCGGCGGCGCCGTTCGCGTTGTCCCACACGACGCGCAGGCGGCGGTCGCCCCCGTCCCAATCCTGGACCAGGCGGTCGACATAGGCGTCGGAGACGTCGATCGTCTCGTCGCTCCCCTGGGCCGCATCGACGACGTCGCCCGCGGCGGCCAGGCGCCCGAGCGTCTGGATGTCGGCGCCGAAGAACGCCTTCTTGCCCAGCATCATCTTGAACCCGTTATAGTCCGGCGGGTTGTGGCTGCCGGTCACCATGACGGCGCCGTCCGTGTTCAGCGTCGTCGCCGCGAAGTACAGCAGCGGCGTGGGTCCGCGCCCGACGCGCAGCACATGCATGCCGCTGGCCTTCAGGCCATCGACCAGCGCGTCCGACAGCTCGGGCGAGGACAGCCGCCCGTCATACCCCACGGCAACCCGGCTGCCGCCCGCCCGGGCCACGACGGTGCCGAAGCAGCGCCCAATCGCAAACGCGTCCGCGCCGTGCAGCGTCTTGCCCACCACGCCGCGAATGTCGTACTCGCGCAGGCTGGTCGGGTGAAAGTCATGCCGGAAGGCATGCCCGTGCTGATCTTGCGGGAAGGCCATGCTCAGTCGCCCTCGTTATAGGTGCGGAGAAAGGCGCGGACCTCGTCACGCAGGTCCGGCCGCTTCAGGGCGAAGGCGATCTGCGCCTCGAGGAAGCCTACCTTGTCGCCGCAGTCGAACCGGCGCCCCTCGTAGCGCAGGCCATGAAACGGCGTGTGCCCGATCATCTTGGCCATCGCGTCGGTCAACTGCACCTCGTTGCCTGCGCCGCGTTCCATGCGGGACAGGTGCTGGATCACCTCCGGCAGCAGGACGTAGCGGCCGATGACGCTGAGGTTGCTGGGCGCATCGACCGGCTTCGGCTTCTCGACGAGGCCCGTCACCTCCACCAGGCGGCCATCGTCGGCGCCCACCTTCAGGATGCCGTAGCGGTTGGTCTGCTCACGCGGCACCTCGGTCACCGCGACGACGTTGCCGCCGGTTTCCATGTAGGCGTCGGCAAGCTGCTTCAGGCACGGGATGTCCGCCAGCACCAGGTCGTCCGGGAGCAGGATGGCGAAGGGGTCGTCGCCGATGAACGCCCGCGCGCACCAGATCGCGTGTCCCAGGCCCAGCGGCACCTGCTGCCGCACCGTCGTGATGGAGCCGGGCGGGACCTTCATCGCGTCCAGCATCTCGATCATGTCGGCCTTGCCGCGTTCCCGCAGCGTCGCCTCCAGCTCGTACGACACATCGAAATGGTCGATCAGCGCGGTCTTGCCCCGGCCCGTGACCATGCAGAACTGCTCGATCCCCGCCGCACGGGCTTCCTCGATCGCGTACTGGATCAGCGGCTTGTCGACGACGGGCAGCATCTCCTTCGCCATGGCCTTGGTGGCGGGCAGGAAGCGTGTGCCGAGGCCTGCAACCGGCAGGACGGCCTTGCGGAGCGGTTTCGTCACGTGGGTGCGTTCCGTGGGCTTATGGTTCTGATGGGCGGCCCGGGGGCCGCGGCGAAGGCGCGGATAGGTTGCACGCCGGGCAGCGTGGGGCAAGCTGGCGGCAAAATTACGACGCCCTCAAACAATGCTGGGATAACGATATGCGCCTGCTATTCTACGGCATGGCAGGCCCGGGCTCCCCCGCTCCCCGCCGGTGACCTCAGAGCTTTACACACGTCATCATGCGTCACGCCCCGCCGGGATAGCGGATCGCCACTACCTCCAGCACCTCCACCCCGCGCGGCGTCCGCAGCCGCACCTCGTCACCCACCCGCGCCCCCAGCAGCGCCAGCGCCACCGGCGCGCCAACGCTGACGCTGCCCGCTGCCATGTCGGCCTCGTCCACGCCCACGATGGTGACCGTCACCTCCTCGTCGCGCTCCGTCGCATAGGTGACCGTCGCGCCGAAGAAGACGCGGTCGCGCCGGGTCTGGGCGGCGGGATCGACCACCTCGGCAGAGGCGAGGCGCTGGGTCAGGAAGCGCAGGCGGCGGTCGATCTCGCGCAGGCGGCGCTTGCCCTCCTTGTAGTCGGCGTTCTCGCTGCGGTCGCCGTTGCCGGCGGCCCAGGACACGATCTCGACGACGCGGTGCCGCTCCGCGCGCCGCGCCGCCAGCTCGGTTTCCAGCCGCGCGTGCCCAACCGGGGTCATGTGCACGACCCCGCCCGGCAGGCGCCGAGGCGCGTCCCCATCGTCATCCCCGTCCATCAGGCCGGGCCGGCAACGGCGCGCGCCACCGCCGCCTCCAGCGCCGCCGCGCTGAACGGCTTGCGCAGCACCGCCCCCCATGCGCCCTCCGGCAGGATCGCCTCGTCCGCGTAGCCCGTCATGAACAGCACCGGCACCCCCGGCCACCGGGCCCGCAGCCGCCCGGCCAGTTGAACCCCGTCCATCTCCGGCATCGCGATGTCCGCCAGCACCAGGTCGAACCGCCCACCGTCCATCGCGCCGAGTGCCGCAGCACCCGACCCGGCCTCCGTCACATCGTGCCCGGCCGCCCGCAGCAGGGCCGCCGCGGTCCCGCGCACGTCCGGATCATCGTCGACCAGCAGCACGGCGCAGGGGTCGCACGCCGCGGGACCGGCGGCGTCGGGGCTGGCGGCGGCCAGGTGACCGGCCCCCTCCGCCCGCGGCAGGAACAGGCACACGGACGTTCCCTCGCCCGGTGCCGTCCGCACCCGCACGCCGCCGCCCAACTGCTTCGCGATGCCCAGCACCTGCGCCAGGCCCAGTCCCGATCCGCGGCCCGCGCCCTTCGTGGTGAAGAACGGCTCGAACATCCGGTCCCGCACCGCCTCCGTCATGCCCGGGCCCGTGTCCCGCACGTCGATCGCCACGTAGTCGCCGGGTTCCGGGTCCTCCGGCCGGCGCGGCGGCCCGGCCGTCGCCTCACGGATCGCGACCACGATCCGCCCCGGCCCGGCCAATGCGTCGCGCGCGTTGATGACGAGGTTCAGGATCGCCAGCTCCAGCTGCGTCGCGTCCGCCAGCGCCAGCGGCAGCCCCGGCGGCGCGGGTTCGACCACCATCGCGATTGCCGCCCCCGCCGTGTCCGCCAGCAGCGCCGCCATGCCCTGCACCACGCCGCCCACATCCACCGGCCCGGCCACGATCCGCTGCTGGCGGGAGAACGCGAGCAACTGCGCCGTCAGCCGCGCGCCCCGCTCCGCCGCCGTCCGCGCGCCCGCGATCAGCCGCAGCCGCCCCGGCTCGTTCTGCCCCGGCCGCGCCGCGAGTTCCAGGCTGCCCAGGATCGCCGTCAGCAGGTTGTTGAAGTCGTGCGCGACGCCGGCCGTCAACTGCCCGATCGCGTCCATCCGCTGCGACTGCCGCAGCGCGCGGTCGGCCTGCTTCTCCGCCGTCACGTCGGCGATCGCGGCCCAGGTCCGCATCAGCCGTCCCGCATCGTCGAACACCCCCCGCGCCGACAGCCGCCCGTCGAACACCCGGCCGTCCTTCGTCGCGAACTGGTAGTCCATCACCCGCACCGCGCCGCCGCTCGCCAGCATCCCGGGCCACGCGCGCTGCCGATACACGAGCGCCGAGTCGGGCGTCATGAACTCGGTGGGCGACCGCCCGAGAACATCCGCCCGCGCATAGCCGAACAACGCGAGCCAGGTGTCGTTCACGTCCACCAGCCGGGCCGAGGCGTCGGACGAGTGCAGCGCCATCGGGGTGCGGTTGTACAGCTCGCGGTATTTCGCCTCCCCGTCCGTCAGCGCCGCCGTCCGCTCCCGCACGCGTTCCTCCAGCCGCTCGGTCTCGGTGCGGGCCTCGTGGATGTCGACGGCGGTGCCCAGATAGGCGACGCGGCGCCCGTCCTGGAACAGCGGCTTGTTGTGGATGCGGTGCCAGCGGTACGCGCCGTCATGGCGCCGCAGCCGGACCTCGACGACGTAGTCCGTCTCCGCCGCGACCCCGGCCTCCCGCGCCGCCGTCAGCGCCGCCCGGTCGTCGGGGTGGTGCAGCGCCGTGCGGTCCCCACGGGCCGGACCGGGCATGAACCCGAGGTATTCGACGAACCGGGCATTGTAGTACGCGGCCCGGCCCCCGGTCGCGACGACGAACGAGATGTACGGCAGCGTGTCCAGCAGCAGCAGGAAGCGCGGGTCGCCCAGCGCATCCGTCTCGGCCGCCGTGTTCGGGTCGGGGCTGTCCATGCGCGAATTGTTAATAGGGCAACCCGTCCCCTGTCACGCCCGTAGCGCCATCCTCCCCGCCTTGACGCATCCCCCGCCGCGTTGCGTGATCGCGCGAAACACGAAGGCGACGTCCGTCCATGGATCACCCGACCCCATCCCCGGCCCTCGCCCCCCCCAAGGGTGGCCTGGTCCCCGTCTCGAAACGCGTCATGAACCTCGCGCACCTCATGCGCCAATGCGCCCGGCGCCACCCGCACGAGCCCGGCCTCGTCTGGGGCGACGCGCACTGGACCTGGTCCGTGCTCGACCGCCGCATCGACGCCCTCGCCCACGCGCTGGCCGCCCGCGGCGTGGCGAAGGGCGACCGCGTCCTGGTCCAGTCCAAGAACTGCAACCAGATGTTTGAGACGATGTTCGCCTGCTTCCGCATCGGCGCCGTCTACGTCCCCACCAACTTCCGCCAAACCCCGGCCGAGGTCGCCTACCTCGCCCAGGCCAGCGGCGCCTCCGCCCTGGTGTGCCACCGCGACTTCCCGGACCACGCCGCCGCCGTCACGGCCCTGCCCGGCATCCGCACCGTCATCGCCATCGGCGACGCCCCCTTTGGCGACCCGTTCGAGGCGCTGGTCGCCGCGCATGACGGCCAGGCCGCCCCCACCGCCGCCGTGCTGCACGACGATCCCCTCTGGTTCTTCTTCACCTCCGGCACCACCGGCCGCCCCAAGGCAAGCGTGCTGACCCACGGCCAGATGGCGTTCGTCGTCACCAACCACCTGTGCGACCTCATGCCCGGCACCACGCACCGCGACGCCTCCCTCGTGCTGGCGCCCCTGTCGCACGGCGCCGGCGTCCACCAGCTCGTCCAGGTCGCCCGCGGCGTGAAGACCATCC
>CAXTPG010000026.1:0-45927 GCA_964246015.1 uncultured Acetobacteraceae bacterium | reverse complement strand
GGTTGCGCTCCAGCACGGGGATGAGGTCGGGGCTGGGCTGCTCGATGAAGTCGATCTCGCCGCGTTGGAGGGCGGCGGCGGCGGTCGCGGCATCGGGCATCGAGATCCATTCGATGCGGTCGACCTTGGCGACCTTGCCCCCGGCGAGGCCGTCGGGCGGTTCGGGGCGCGGCTGGTAGGCGGGGTTGCGGCGGTAGACGGCGAGCTGGCCGGGGCGCCAGGCGGGCGCGTCGAAGATGAAGGGGCCGGAGCCGATCGCGTCGGTGATCTGGGTGGCGGGGGGGGTGTTGGCCAGGCGCTCGGGCATGACGAACAGGGCGCTGGCCGTGGGGCGGGCGAGGGCTTCGGTGACGAGGGCGAAGGGGCGGGCGAGGGTGATGGCGAAGGTGGTGTCGCCGGTGGCCTCGATGGAGGCGGCGGCGGCGAGGAGCGCCTTGCCGACGACGTCGCGCTGGCCCCAGCGCTTGATGCTGGCCACGGCGTCCCGGGCGCGGACGGGGGTGTTGTCGTGGAACATGAGGCCGGGGCGGAGGGTGAAGGTCCAGGCGCGGCCGTCTTCGGAGCGGGTGAAGGTATCGACCATCTGGGGCTTGGGGTCGCCCTTCCAGTCGAGGGCGAAGAGCTGGTCGTAGACCATGAAGCCGTGATTGCGGACGAAGGCGGCGGTGGACTGGACGGGGTCGAGGCTGGCCAGGTCGTTGACGAGGACGAGCTTGAGCGTATTGGCGGGGGTCTGGGCTGCGGCCGCGAGGGGGGCGAGCAGGGCGGCCGTGCAGAGCAGGCGGGCGAGGGCGTTCATGGGGGCGATCCTCCGGATTGGAGGATCATGGCGGGTGCTTGGCGGGGTGTGAAGGGCGGGTCGCTAGAGGGTGGTGCGGGATTGGCCGGGGCCGAAGACGCGGAGGACGGTGACGTTGCCGGCGGTGGCGTTGTCGTTGGTGTCGAGGCGATAGACGACGCGGTAACCGCCTGCGACCGACAGTTCTCGGGTCCCTTCCAGTTCTCCCGATGGGTACAGGCAGGGCTGAAGCTTGAGCCGCTTTATGGAACTCCTTAATTCATGAAGGCGGCGTCTTGCCGCTGCCCCGGAGCCAGGTTGCGTGAGCCAGAGCCGGGCTGACTCCAAATCCATGATGGCCCGGGCCGCGAGCCGAAGACTGCGCCGCACTCGGACTGCTATGCCATCGACGATTGTGGCGGCGGTAGTTCATGGTCTGTGCCGATGCTATCGATCCAAGCATCGAACGCTTCTTCCGAGACGACCCGCCCGGCGGCGACGTCGGCCAGGGCTTCGTTAATCCTGTCGCGTTCCCAGGCGAGGCGGGCTTCGCGTTCGTCCGGCGTTTCGGTCAGTTCAGGACGACGGATGCTGTTCATGGCGACAGGATAGCCGATGGCGCGGGCGTCAGGCCAGCACCAGGTCGTCCCGGTGCACCATCTCGTCGCGGCCACGCCAGCCCAGGATGGCCTCGATTTCCTCCGAGCGGTGGCCGGCGATGCGGGTTGCGTCGACGCTGGCGTAGGCGGACAGGCCGCGGGCGAGGGTGGCGCCGGACTGGTCCTGGATGAGGACGGGGTCGCCGCGTTCGAACGCGCCGTCGACGGTGCGGACCCCCGCAGGCAGCAGGGACCGGCCGGCGGCCAGCGCCCGCGCGGCGCCGGGATCGACGACGAGGCGGCCAGCGGGGTGGAGGGAGCCGGCGATCCAGCGCTTGCGGGCGGTGCGGCCATCCTCGGTGGGGAGGAACCAGGTGCAGCGGGCGCCGCGTTCCAGCGCGCGGAGGGGGTGCTCGGTCGCGCCGACCGCGATGGCCATGGCGCAGCCGGCCTGCGTCGCGATGCGGGCGGCGGCCAGTTTCGTGCGCATGCCGCCGCTGCTGTAGCCGGGCGGGGGGTCGCCGCCCATGGCCTCGATCTCGGGGGTGAGCGCGGGGACGACGGGGATGTGGGTGGCAGCCGGGTCGCGCTTGGGATCGGCGGTGTAGAGGCCGTCGATGTCGGACAGGAGGAGGAGCTGGTCGGCCTGGACCATCTCGGCCACCCGGGCGGCGAGGCGGTCGTTGTCGCCGAAGCGGATTTCGGCGGTGGCGACGCTGTCATTCTCGTTGATGACGGGGATGCAGCCGAGGGCGAGCAGGGTGGTGAGGGTCGCGCGCGCGTTGAGGTAGCGGCGGCGGTCCTCGGTGTCTTCCAGGGTGAGCAGAAGCTGGGCGGCGACGAGCTTGTGGGCGGACAGGGCGTGGGTCCAGGCCTGCGCCAGGCGGATCTGGCCGACGGCGGCGGCGGCCTGCTTTTCCTCGAGGCGGAGGCGTGGATGCAGCAGGCCGAGGACGGGGCGGGCGAGGGCGATGGCGCCGGAGGAGACGACGATGACGGCGGCGCCGCGGGCGCGGGCGGCGGCGATGTCTGAGGCGACGCCCAGGAGCCAGGCGGCGCGGGGGGCGTCGCCGTCGACGACGAGGGCACTGCCGATTTTGATGACGAGGAGTTTGGCGTCCTGCAGGCGGGGGGTCATGGTCGGGGTGCGGGGTGCGCTTCGATTCCCCAGCCTGTGGATCTCGGTTGATGGGAGCGGTGGGTGGTGACGCGGTCCATGAGGGCGCGGAGGACCTCGGGCAGGTTGGCGCCGGTGACGCCGGAGAGGAGCATGACGGGTTGGCCGGAGGCCTTGGCCAGGGCGGCGCGGCGCGCGGAGATCTCGCGCGGGGTCATGGCGTCGGTCTTGTTCAACACGAGCAGCTCGGGCTTTTCGGCAAGGCCGCCGCCGTAGGCTTGGAGTTCCTCGCGGATCGTGCGCCAGGCCTTGACGGGGCTGCCGGCGGCGCCGTCGACGAGGTGCAGCAGGACGGCGCAGCGCTCGACATGGCCGAGGAAGCGGTCGCCGAGGCCTGCGCCTTCATGCGCACCCTCGATGAGACCGGGGATGTCGGCGATGACGAACTCTTCGGAGTGGGACAGGCGGACGACGCCGAGCTGGGGGTGGAGGGTGGTGAAGGGGTAGTCGGCGATCTTGGGCCGGGCGGCGGAGACGACGGAGAGGAAGGTGGATTTGCCGGCGTTGGGCAGGCCGACCAGGCCCACGTCGGCGATGAGCTTCAGGCGGAGCCAGACCCAGCGTTCCTCGCCGGGGTAGCCGGGGGTGGCCTTGCGCGGCGCGCGGTTGGTGCTGGACTTGAAGTGAGCGTTGCCGTGGCCGCCGTCGCCGCCGCGGCACAGGACGATGCGCTTGCCCGGCGCGTCGAGGTCGGCAAGGAGGGTTTCCTTGTCGTCGTCGAGGATCTGGGTGCCGATGGGGACCTGGATCACGACGTCGGGTGCGCCGGCGCCGGTGCGGTCGGACCCGGCGCCGTTGCCGCCCTTGGCCGCGCGGAAGTGCTGGGTGTAGCGGAAGTCGATGAGGGTGTTGAGGTTCTCGGCCGCGACGAAGACGATGTCGCCGCCCTTCCCTCCGTTGCCGCCGTCCGGGCCGCCGAACTCCATGTGTTTTTCGCGGCGGAAGGCGATGGTGCCGTTTCCGCCGTCGCCGGAGCGCGTGTAGATCTTGGCCTGGTCGAGGAACTTCATGGCGGGGTGGGCCTAAAACGAGAAGGGGGCCGGCTTGCGCCGGCCCCCTGACCTTTCGGCGGCGCGGGGGGTTATTCCGCGGCCTTCGGGAGGGCTTCGACGGAGACGTGGACGCGGCCTTCGGCCTTGCGGCTGAACTTCACGTGGCCGTCGGTCAGGGCGAAGATGGTGTGGTCCTTGCCGAGACCGACGTTGGTGCCGGGCTTCATCTTGGTGCCGCGCTGGCGGATGATGATGTTGCCGGCGACGACGGCTTCGCCGCCGAACTTCTTGACGCCGAGGCGGCGGCCTTCGGTGTCGCGGCCGTTGCGGGACGAGCCGCCTGCCTTCTTGTGTGCCATGGGTCTGGCTCCTCTACGCGGGGACGGATTCGGCCGTGGTCTCGGCCGGGACGGGTTCTTCGGCAGCGGTGGGCTTCGTGGCCAGCGGCGCGTGGTGCCCGTCGGCCATGATGCCGGCCACGCGGAGCACGGTGACGTGCTGGCGGTGGCCGTTCTTGCGGCGGCTGTTCTGGCGGCGGCGCTTCTTGAAGATGACGATCTTGTCGAGCCGGTCCTGCGCGATGACGGTCGCGGTGACGGTGGCGCCGGGGACGAGAGGGGCGCCGATGGTGGTGCCGGCGTCGCTGCCGACGGCGAGGACATCGGTGAAGGTGATGATCTCGCCGGCCTGTCCGTCGAGCTTCTCGACCTTCAGCACGTCGTTGGGAGCGACGCGGTATTGCTTTCCGCCGGTGCGGATGACTGCGAACATCGTATGAGATCCTGTTCGGCGGTTCCGGCGATTGCCGGACGGCCCTTCTTGTGGACATGGGACGGCGGGGCATCGAGGCCCTGCTGCCGGAGCGGGCTGTTTAGGGGTGGTGGCGTGCGGCTGTCAACAGGCGTTGCGGGCGGGGCGGGGCGGGGCTATAAGGCGCGCCGCGCGGGAGAGGTGGCCGAGCGGCTTAAGGTGGCGGTCTCGAAAACCGTTGTAGGGTTACACCTACCGTGGGTTCGAATCCCACCCTCTCCGCCAATTTATTCCGCTAATTAACTTGTGGTTTCTCCGGGCTCTGTGACCGAACGGAGTCCGCAATGTATCACCTGGACGGTCATCATCTGACCTGCCGAAACGGGTCATCGGAGTCGGTCGGATGCTCGGAACCTATTCGGCGACCGATCGCGCAGCGCCCCTGAACACGCAGACGACCTCGTCGCCGCCCGGCTGGAACGCGATCTGCCGATCGAAGCGGCACAGGCGACCCGGCAGATACGCCGCGAGGACCCCACGACGATTCTGCGAACCCGTCACGAACATCCTGATGATGTCATTGGCCTGGCAGCGCCGCGTGGCTTCGGCCACTACCTCGAACTGCTCACTCTCCTGGCTGGTGACGTTGCAGAACCGCCCGTCCGCACACCATCCGACCACCGGAATCGCAACGAAGACAAGCGCCGCCATCACGAGCTTTGAAGGCCACATCACCCGGTTGATCTCCTCGACGACCTACCTGATCGGGAGCGCCCAGATGCGTCCCGGATTATGCAATTGATAGAGCATCTTCGGCGTGGCCACGATCTGGTGCGAGGCCGGGTTGTGATCCAGCTCGAACCACCACGGGGTGCCGACATGACGCCAGATACGGCCACCGCGATGACGCTGGAACAATGTGCCATCTGCCGCGGTAAGCGCCACGGTTTCGACGTTCTTGTCCAGCAACGTCCAGCCGGTATGCGGCGTCCCGGTATAGCGGTAGACGTGTCCCGTCTTATGCAGCTGATAGAGGTCCCGGCCATCGGCCATGATGTCGGCAGTGTCCGGATTCGCGTCCAGCTCCTGCCATCGTGGCGAACCGGTATACGCCCAGGTCCGGCCAGATCTGTGCAGCTGATAAAGCAGGCCGCCACCAGCGACGATCTTCACCGTGTCGGAATTGGAGTCCAGCAGCTCCCAACCGGTGCGCGGCGTCCCGGTGTAGCGATACACCCTCCCACTCCGATGGCGTTGATACAGCCGCATCCCGTCAGCGACGATGTCCACGGTGTCGGGATTGGCGTCCAGCAACTCCCAGCCGGTCCGCGGATTCCCGGTGTACCTGTAGATGTTTCCGGTGCGATGGAGTTGATACAGCCAAGGTCCGTGGTCCCCGATGTCGACCAAAGCCCCGCTCGCGTCCACCGCCTGCCATTGCGCCGGGCTGACGCGTTCCTTGAACGGGCCGCTTCTGGTTTCCGGGCGGTAGTGGAGCGGCCCGACAGCGATCTTGACGGTGTCGGGATTGTTGTCGAGCAACTCCCAACCCGCATAGGGGACCCCAGTGTAACGGAAGATGCTGCCGTCCCTGTGACGCTGGTAGACGTCCGATCCAGCGGCGGCGATCTCCTGCGTCTCTCCATTGGCGTCGAGTTCGGTCCACACCCCGGCGAAAGCGATTGCCTGCACGGACGATTGGTCCGCGGCCGTGCCCCATAGACGGAGGGTGAAGCCCCCCTGCGGCACCGGCCAATCGGCATAGTCGCCGTTGGGCAATGCCAGGGCGCGCTCGAACACGACCCGGCTGTTGACGCTTCCGGCGCCATCCACCGTGAACGAATGGATCACGACAGCGGGCGTGACACCCTGGTCGTAACTCGCGCTGCGTCGCAGCTCGCAGCCGAAGCATCGTCCGTCCACGCCCGTCAACACCAACAATGCCGTGCCGCCGCGGGCTTGCGCCACATCGAGCGCGTGCAACGTGACCTCCAGCGACCGCCCCTGCTCGAAGCCGCTGCTGACGACCGCCCGGGAGGTACGAAATCGAGGGAACGCGTACATCTGCGCCGCCGGCAGCAACGGCCCTATCACGCGTTGTGGAAAATTGCCGATGTACGGATCGTTATGATCCGTTATGACTGTACCATCCGGCAGTAACGGGTCGGCGGGCCGCAAGAACTCGGCGTCGGACGTCCGGGCGCTCATCGACGAGTAGGGACTCGCATACTCATTCCCGGACGGCCCGACCTCATGACTGAACCCGAACGAATGCCCGAGTTCCTGACAGCAGATCGAGAAAGGAGCCAGGGTGTCTAGCACCGTGACGAATACGCTCTTGGTCCCTCCATTCGACAACGGCGCCACTTCGGTCCCGCCGCCGAACGCATCCGTTTTCTGAGCGAACCACAGCAGCACGATGTCATAGCGGTCGAACCGGAGGTTGAGCGCAGAGGCCGCCTTCTTGATGCAGGCCGGCGCCAGCAGGTCCCGTATCAGGCCGGCGCCCCGCGGATCGTCCATGACGATCTCGGGGAAAACGTCCGCTCTCACGTCGAGCAGCCCCCAGCCAGAGGCCTTCCAGTAATGCGCAAGGCTGAAAGGGTGCTCAGGGTCGAACCAACGGGTGAACGCGGCGAAACTCCACACCGAGGTGGCGTCGGCGTTCGTCGTGAATCTGACAGGTATGATCGCGATCAAGGTTCACCCCCGCTTCTCGCAGACGTTTCCTGAACTATCTCGGTCAACCGCTCTCAGGCGCGGCCCTGAGGCGCCGCGTGATCGTTTCAGAAACATAGCCAGCAAACACTGGGGTTGCCAGAGCTTACGCTGAAACGACTGACAATCGTCACACACCCGGACGGATCGCGGTTCGCAGGCCGCGGCCGAGCGTGTCCAGCGAGTCGGGGGATCGCTGCCGAGGCCGTAGCCGCAACCGGGCCGCTCCCATTCAGCCGTACATCATCCGCGCCATCGCCTGATAGAGCGGCAGCCCGAATACGATGTTGAAGGGGAACGTGATCGCGACCGAACACGTCAGGCTGTAGGCGGCATTCGCCTCCGGCAGCGCCAGGCGGATCGCGGCCGGCGCTGCGATGTAGGACGCGCTGGCCGCCAGGGTCCCGAGCACCACGGCGCCGCCCTCCGACAGCCCGGCCGCATAGGCCGCCGCCACGCCCAGCGCGCCATGCAGCACGGGCATGACGATCGCGAAGGCCGCAAGGCGGACCCCCACCACCCGGAACTCGCGCGCGCCCAGCGCCGCGACCCGGCCCAGCTCCAGCAGGAACAGGCACAGCGCGCCCTGGAACAGGTCGCCGAACAGCGGCTTCACCCGCACCAGGCCGGCAGGCCCGACCAGCATGCCGATCGCGATGCCGCCCGCCAGCAGCACGACGCTCTTGGAGGCAAGGACGCCGCGCAGCACGGACAGCGTTCCCGGCTGCCCGTCGCCCTGCCCGCCTGGCGCAGTCGACCGCTTGGCCATCGCCACGGCGATGACGATCGCCGGCACCTCCATGATCGCCAGCAGCGCCGCCGCATACCCCTCGAAGGCGACGCCCTGCCGATCGAGCATCGCGGTCACGGCAGCGAAGGTGAGGGCCGAGACCGAGCCGTAATGCGCGGCCATGCCGGCGGCATCGACGACCGAGAGCCCCGCGAAACGCCGGAGCAGGGCGTTGCACCAGAGCGGGATCGCGCAGGACAGCGCCAGGGCCGCCACCACCGGCCCGCCAAGCCCGGCCAGGTGACCGCTGGCGAACTCCGCTCCGCCGCGCAGCCCGATCGAGAGCATGAGGTAGATGGACAGGGCGGCGAACACAGGCTCCGGCACCACCAGGTCCGAACGGATCGCCACGGCCAGCGCACCCAGGACGAAGCAGAGGACCGGCGGGGAGGCGAGGTTGGCCCAGACGATGTCGAGCAGCATGAGGCGAGATCCAGGTCGTGATGCGCCCGGTGGTGCCCCAAAGCAGCCATATGGAAAAATGAGTTGTTCATTCCTCAGACATTTGGATACCAAATGGTCGAATGCTCCCCAGGCTCGATCTCGATCTGCTCCGCACCTTCGTCGCGATCGCCGACACGGGAAGCCTGACGCGGGCCGGCAGCAGGCTCGGCCGCAGCCAGCCCGCGATCAGCTTGCAGGTGCAGCGGCTGGAATCGGCGCTCGGCTGCCGCCTGCTGGACCGCACGCCCCGGCGGCTTGCGCTGACCGAGGCCGGCGAGACGCTGCTCGGATATGGCCGCCGCATCCTCGCCCTGTCGGAGGAGGCGGTCGCGCGGCTCGTCGAGCCTGCGGTGAGCGGGCTCGTGCGCCTGGGCACCCCCGAGGATTTCGCGACGATGCACCTGGCCGGCGTGCTGCAGGCCTTCATGCGGACGCACCCGAACGTTGCGCTGGAGGTCACGACCGACCTCACGCTCAACCTGCTGGGCCGCTTCCACCGCGGCGATTTCGACCTGGTGCTGGTCAAGCGTGACCCGACCGCGCCGGCGGAGGGCGTCCGCGTATGGCGGGAGACGCTGGTCTGGGCGTGCGCCCCACACCGCGCCGAGGCGTTCGGCGCCCATGCGCGGGAAATGCCGCTGGTGGTGTCGCCCGCGCCGTGCGTCTACCGCAAGCGCGCGCAGGTCGCGCTGGACGGCGCGGCGCGGCAGTGGCGGGTTGCCTACACCTCGACGTCGCTGGCTGGTGCGCAGGCCGCGGTGCGCGCCGGGCTTGGCCTGACCGTGCTGCCGAAGGGCATGGTTCCGCCGGACTTCACGGTGCTGGGCGTGCTGAACGGATTGCCGGAATTGCGGGACACGGAGATCGCGTTGTTGACGGCATCGCCGGCGGCACCCCCGGCCGAGCGTCTGGCGGGGCACATCGTGCGGTCACTGGAGGGGCAGGGCTGAATGCCCGGTATTCATCCGTGGCAGTCGGGCAGGCCGTAGAGGCGCCCATCCTACAATCCAATGGCGATCGTGCGGGTCGCCATGTTGGCGGCAATGCGAGGATCATGCGTCACCAGCAGCACGGCGCAGCCTTGGACCAGGGTGGCCTCGCGCAGCGCCTCCAGCGTGTCGCGCTGCGTGACGGGATCGAGGCGCGACGTCGGCTCGTCGGCGAACAGGAAGGCGGGGTTGGGCAACAGTGCGCGGACGATGGCGACCCGCTGCAGCTCGCCGCCTGAAACGGCGTCCGGTGGGCGATCCAGCAGCGCGTCCGGGACGCGCAGGCGGTCGAGCAGAGCGGCGGCCGCCGACCAGGGGGCGCCATGCAGCGCCGCGACCTCGGCAAGGGCGGTGCGCAGCGTCCGGCGCGGGACGAAGGTCGAGACGGGGTCCTGATACAGCTTGCCGAACCGGGTCGCACCCAGTCCCGGCGCGCGCCGGACGGTGCCCCGGTCCGGGCGGCGCAGGCCGAGCAGGAGGTTGCCGAGGGTGGACTTCCCGGACCCGCTCGGCCCCGTCACTGCCGCCCATTCGCCCGCCCCGAGGCACAGGTCCAGACCGGAAAACAGCGTCCGCCCCCCGATCACCGCCCCGAGATCCCGGCCCTCGATCACCATGGCGCCCGGGGCCGGGTGCGTCCGGTCCGGCCAGACGGAGGGATCGGCGGCGAGCAGGCGGCGCGTGTAGGCGTGGGTGGGGGCTGTCAGCACGGCATCGGCAGCGCCGTGCTCGACGACGGCGCCGTCCAGCATGACCGCGATCTCGCCGCCGAGGCCACGCGCGATCGCGACGTCATGGGTGATGCACAGCAGTGTGCCGCCGGCCAGGATCGCGGTGCGGAGGGCGGCGACCACTTCGTCGCGCCGAGGCGCGTCAAGGCCCTTGGTCGGCTCATCCGCCAGCAGGATGGATGCCCCCCCGGCCCGCGCGGCGGCGATGGCCACGCGCTGCGCCATGCCGCCCGACAGCTGGTGCGGGAAAAGCTCGTGCGTATGCGTATCCAGTCCGAGCGCCTCCAGGTCGGACGCCCCTTGCCGCCGGGAGGGCGTCGCTGCGGCGCGGCGGACGAAGGCATGACCCTCGGCCACCTGGGGCAGGGCCCGCATCGTGGGGTCCAGCGCCAGCCAGGGTTCCTGCGGCAACAACGCGAGCCGCCGGCCCCAGAGATGCCGGCGGGCCGCCCGATCCGATGCGTCCGCTGCGGCGCCATCCACGGTGACGGTCCCGGACGCGGCCAGTTCCGCCGCCAACGTTCCCATGATGGCGTCCACAACGAGCGTCTTGCCCGAGCCGGTTTCGCCCAGGATCGTCAGCGGCATGCCCGGCCGTGCGGACAGGGTGACGCCGCGCAGCAGCGCCGCACCGCCCGGCGCGGAGACCACCAGGTCCTGCACACCCACCCCCGCCATCACCGCCCCGTCCGCCCGGCAAGAAGCTGCGCGCCGAGCACAAGCAGAAACAGGCAGGCCGCGGGTGCAAGCAGGGCGACGGGCGCCTCGGCATGGTAGGGCAGCATTTCCGTCATCATCAGGCCCCACTCCGCCGTGGGCGGACGCAGGCCGACGCCCACGAACCCCAACGCCCCCACGGCCAGCACGGCGTTCCCGAGGCCCAGCGCCGCCAACGTCCCCAGCAAAGGCGCGAGGTCCGGGAGGACGTGCCGACGCAGGACGTGACGCCAGCCGAAGCCGAGCAGTCGCGCCGCCTCGACCGCAGGGGCCGCAAGCTGTGCGGCAGCCGCGGCGCGGGTCAGACGGAACCACTCGACCCAGGCGGCGAGCGACAGCCCGAGGAACAATGCCCAGGGCTGCCCCGGCGCAATCGCCGCAAGCAACAGCACGAGCAACAGCCCGGGCAGCGCCAGCACGCCATCCGCCACCGCGGCCAGGATGCGATCCGTCCACCCGCCCGCCGCCGCGGCCAGCAGGCCGGTGCCGACGCCGAGAAGGGCGGCCGCGGCGACCGACAGCCCGGCCAGCGACAACGAGAGCCGCGCGGCATAGGCCAACCGTGCCAGCACCGATCGGCCGAGATGGTCGGTGCCGAGCCAGAACTCGGCAGACGGCGGCCGCAGCGTGCGGGTGAGCGACTGCCGCGCCGGGTCGGCGGTGACGAGCAGGGGCCCGAGGATCGCGAAGGCGACCACGGCGGCGACGAGTGCCAGGCCCAGCCAGCGCCCCCGGCTCATGCCCGGCGCCTTGGATCAAGCAAGGCAACGGCAAGGTCGGTCAGGGCATTCAGGCCCACGAAGCCGAGCGCCAAGGCCAGCACCGTCCCCTGCACCATGGGCACGTCGCGAGCGAGGACGGCGTCCACCACGGCGTGGCCGATGCCCGGCCAGGCAAACAGGGCCTCGACAACGACGACGCCCTCGATCAGCAACGCGAACTGCAGGCCGAGATAGACGACCACGGGCACGGCGGCGTTGCGCAGCACGTGGCGGCGCACAGCTTGGCCGGGCGACAGCCCCTTCAGCCGTGCAAAGGCGAAATGCGGCGCATTGACCGCAGCGACGGTGGCGTCGCGGGCAATCCGGGACGACGCCGCGGTGAGTCCCAGGGCCAACGTCAGCGCGGGCAGCACGACGCCCGCCGCCGTCCCGTCATCGCTGGCGGGCAGCCAATCGAGCTGACCCGCGAGCAGCAGCATGAGGCCGACGCCCACCGCGAAGGCGGGCAGGGCGCGGAGGACCGCGGCGGCGATCAGCCCGATCCGGTCCGCGGCCCCGCCCGGACGAAGGCCGGCCAGAAGGCCAAGCGCCGGACCGACGAACGCCGCCGGCAGCATCGCCGCGACCGACAGCAGCAGCGTGGCGCCCAGATGATGCGCCACCTCGGCCGCCACCCGCCCGTTGCTGACCAGCGAGACCCCGAGATCTCCGCGCATGAGGGCCAGCAACCAGGTGCCGAGCTGGGCCAGCAGCGACCGGTCGAGCCCCAGCTCCGCCCGGACCATCGCGGCGGCCCGGGCGTCGACCAGGTCGTAGCCATACCGGCTGGCCGCGATGCGGAACGCCATGTCGCCGGGCAGCGCGCGCATCAACAGAAAACACAGCGTGCCAACCAGCACTGCGACCAGCACCGCCTGCAGCCCGCGCCGCGCCAGGGCGGCCGCTAGACCCCTCAAGGCGAGAGCCGGGGCGTCAGCCGGCCCAGCTCATGTCGGCGATGCGGTAGGACAGCTCGAGCGGGTCCAGCGTGACGCCGGACAGGCGGCGGCTGACGGCGACGCTGTTGTCATACCAGGCCACCGGGATGACCGGCATCTGGTCTTGCAGGATGGTGGCGGCCTGGGCGCGGAGCCGTGCGCGCTCGGCAGGGACCGACGTGGCGGTGAGCTGGTTGAGCGCCGCGACGAGCACCGGGTCGGACCAGCCCATGGCGCCCCAATCCCCGCCCGCTGCCGCGAAGTCGACGACCAGCGTGCCGATCGGGTCCGGCAGGATGGAGAAGCTGCGCGAGAACAGCGCCATCTCCAGCGTGCCGTCGCGGTGCCCGGCCGGGATTTCCGAGCTGTTGGCCACGGAAACCTGCATGTCGATGCCGCCGTCCCGGAGGTTTTCCTGCAACGCCGCAGCCGCCACGGGCAGTTCAGGCCGGTCGGAGAACGTGCGGAGCGTGACCCGGAACGGCTTGCCGGCGCGCATCAGGGTGCCGTCCGGGCCCGGGATCCAGCCGCACTCGGCCAGCAGGCGGCGTGCGGCCGCGACGTCACGGCGTAACGGCGCAAGCCCCGGCACATGCCATTCGGCAGCCGCGGGCGCGAACATCTGGGTGGCGGCAAGGTCCGGGTTGCGCAGGACGGCGCTCGCGATCCCCGCCCGGTCCACCAGGAGGCTGATGGCCCGGCGTGCCCTGACGTCGTCGAAGAACGGCAGGCCGGCGTTCAGCTTGATCATCTGCGTCCGCGCGATCGGCACCGTCCGCACCTCGACCCGTCGACCCCGGCGAAGCCGGTCCTGCCCGGGCGCGTCCAGCACGAACACCAGGTCCGCCTGGCCGCTCTCGGCCATCACGGTCCGCGTCTCGGCGCGCGGAACGACCTGGTAGGTGACGCGCTCGATGGCGGGACGCGGCCCGCCATTCCAGCCGTCGAACCGCTCCAGCTCCATCCGCAACGGGGCCTCGATGCCCGTGACCCGGTAAGGTCCGGAGCCGATCACCCGGCGGACGGCGCCGGCCTCGTCATAGGACGCCGGAGCAAGGATCAACGTGCCGCCATGGGCGAGAAAGGACGGCAGCGCAGCCAGCGGCTGGGAGGTGCGGATGACCAGGCTGCGGGCATCGGCCACCTCGATGGCGGTGATCGGAGCGGTGGCAAAGGGACCGGGCTGCGCCTTGGCCCGGCGAAGGGCGGCGGCAGCGGCCTCGGCGGTCACTTGGGTGCCGTCGTGAAACATCGCCCCTTCGCGCAGCGTCAGGCGCCAAGAAAGACGATCCTCGGCCATGGTCCAGGCGATCGCGAGAGCACGGCGCGGCAGACCGCCATCGTCGGCGCCGATCAGGGTCTCCGCCACCTGCATGCGGGCGAAGACGTAGCCGGCGCGGGACGGCTCCAGCGACGAGATCTCCCAGGGCGTGACGGCCCGCAGAACCGTGACGGCTTGGGCGGAGGCCGGTCGGACACCGACTATCGGCAATGGCATTACGGCAGCAATTCCGGCGGCACGGAGCAGCGAACGACGATCCATGATGACTCCTGAAGGCACTGCACCGTTATATTATATCAAGCAAACCTCGCCTACATGCAATCCAGGCGCGTCTCACCCTCGCCCCGGGCGGGCGTTGAGGCAGGTCATGACCCCGCCTGGCGTCTTCCGAAGAGCCGCTATGGTGGACATCATGACCACATTATGAACAAATGCTAGGAAAGGTCGCCAATGACCAAAAATCCGGGGAGGTTCGTTTGAGGTGTCTGCGCGTTGGGGTGGTGGTGGCCGGGCTTTTTGTGTCGCAGGTTGCGGCGCAGCCGGGGGTCACTCTGGATTTTCCGACGTGGCAGGCGGAGGAGCCTGGTCCTGCGGCGTTCTGGACCGAGGCGGTGGCTGCGTTCGAGGCTGGCCATCCCGGGGTTGCCGTCAAGAAATATCAGGTTCCCTTCCGTGAGTACGTGGACAAGATGACGGTCCGCTTCTCGGGTGGCGCGCCGCCGGACATCGTGCATCTGCCGCTTCGCAACTTTCCGTCGTTCGCCGCCCAGGGCTGGCTGCGGCCGCTCGATGACCAGATCGCGAAGACGGACATCAAGGCGACGTACAGCCCGATGGCCGCCGAGACCGAATGGGGCGGGCACGCGCAGGGCGTGCTCATGATGGGCTACGGCATGCTCCTGTTCTACAATCAGGCGCTGCTGGACGCGGCAGGGGTCGCGGTCCCGACCACGCCCGACGAGCTGCTGGCGGCGATCCGCGCGACGACCAGCGCGGACAAGGGCATCTTCGGCTGGGGCGCCACGACGTCCGAGCACCCGAACATCTTCGTCGATTGGCTGAGCTGGACGACCGGGGTCGGCGCGCCGCTTTTCACAAGCGACGGCTACAACTTCACGTCGCCCGCCGTGCTGGCCGCGATGGAGCAGTTCCGGGCCGCGGCGAAAAGCGCCCCCCGCGGCGTCTCGACCGAGGCGATGCGGCAGCTTTTTCTAGATGGCAAGATCGCCATGTTCCGCGAGGGCGCCTTCTTCGCCAGCCAGCTCGGCACCGCCCCGGCGGCCACACGCGGCAGCCTCAAGGCGGCCATGATGCCGTTCCCGGTCGTGCCGGGCGGCACCAGCAACTCCATGCACATCGCCGCCTCGCTCGACCCGGCGCGGGCGCAGCTTGTGTGGGAGTTCATCCAGATGCTGTCCACCCCGGACTGGCAGGCGCGCTATACCCTGGCGCTCAAGGTGCCGGCTCCGCGGCGGGGCGCCTTCACGCCCGCGATGGCGGCCGCCGACCCCTTGCTCGCCCTGTCCGCGCGGGCGTCGGAGGCCGCCGTCAACATCTTCCCGCAGGCGCCCAAGGTGCGGCTGAACTACAACCAGATCGCGCGGCTGGTGGGCGAAAGCGGCATCCGGCTCATCAACTCGGACCGGCCGACGGCGGCCATCCTGAAGGACCTGCAGGACACCCTGAACCGCCGCGTGCCGCTGCAGTAGCGGCGGGACGCCCGGATGTCCGGCGACCGGCGATTCGCGCTGATGCTGTTGACGCCCGCGCTGCTGTGCGTGGTGGGCCTGGTCGGCTGGCCCATGCTCCAGGTGGTCACGCTCAGTTTCGTGGAGGGGCGGGGCTTCAACCTGGTGGGGGGCGGCCCGCGCATGTTCGGGTTCGGCAACTACGCCGCCGTGCTCCTCGACCCCGAGACGTGGGACAGCGTGCTGACGACGGTGCTGTACATCGCGGGCTCGATCGGCCCGTCATTCGGGCTCGGGCTGGGTGCGGCGCTGCTGCTCAACCGCCGGTTCCCGGGCCGGCGGGCGTTGCGGTGCCTGGCGCTGCTGCCATGGGCGGCGCCCGGCGTGCTGGTCAGCATCATCTTCCTGTGGCTGTTCGATCCGTCCTACGGCGTGGTCAACTATGCCTTGCGCTCCACCGGGCTCGGCGCCGGAGACATCGGGTGGTTCACGGACGAGCGCACGGCCCTGGCCGCCGTCATCCTCGCGTCGGTCTGGAAGAGCGTGCCGTTCTTCACGCTCACCATCCTGGGCGCGCTGCAGACCATCCCGGGGGAGTTCCACGAGGCCGCCGAGATCGACGGCGCCACACGCCACCAGGCCTTCCGCCACGTCACCTGGCCCGGCATCCGCGGACCCGCGATCCTGGCCATCGTGCTGAACAGCCTGTGGGCCCTGCGGGAGTTCGACATCATCTTCGCCACCACGGGCGGCGGGCCCGTGCGCGCGACGGAGACGCTGGGCATCCGCGCGTATGTCGAGGCCTTCTCCAACTTCGAGCTGGGCCACGCCTCCGCCCTGGGCGTGCTGACCATCGCGCTCGCGCTCATGGTGGTGCTCGCGGCCCGGCGGCCGCTGCGGCGGGAGTTCTTCTGATGCGGACCGATACGCCCGCGCGGCAGGCCCGCACCCTGCTGCTGGTCGTGGCGCTGGTCGCGGTCATGCTGTTTCCCGTCTACTGGATGGTGGTCACGGCGCATCTGCCGACCGCCGTCGTGCTGTCCCGGACGCCGCCCTTGCTGCCGCCGCTCTCGGCGTTGTCGTTCGATGCGTTCGCCCGGGTCCTGCTGCGCCGGCCGTTCCTGACCTGGATGGGCAACACGCTGCTGGTGGCGGCCGGGTCGACCCTGCTCAGCCTGGTGATCGCGACGCTCGCGGGGTACAGCCTTTCGCGCTACCGGTCGCGCATCCAGGAGTATTCGGGCCTGGCGCTGCTGCTCAGCAAGATGCTGCCGGGCAGCCTGATCGTGATCCCGTTCTTCATCATGGCCAGCCGGGCGGGGATGATCGACAACCGGCTCGCCTTGATCCTGGCGAACACGTCGGTGGGGGTGCCGTTCGCGACCTGGATGCTCAAGGGGTTCTTCGACGCCGTGCCGAGGGAGATCGACGCGGCCGCGACGATGGATGGCTGCACCCGCATCCAGGCGCTGTGGCACGTTGTGCTTCCGGTGGCCCGGCCCGGCATGACGGCCGCGGCGATCTACCTGTTCATCGTCGCCTGGTCGGACTTCGTGTTCGCCCGCACGCTCATCAACGCGCCGGATCGCTGGACGCTCACGGCGGGGCTCGCATCCTTCGTGGGCGAGCACGGGGTGGACTGGCCGGGCCTGATGGCGGCCGGGACGCTGTCGATGATCCCGGTGTTCATCCTGTTCGTGCTGCTCGAACCCTACCTCGTCAGCGGGATGGCCGCCGGCGCCGTGAAATGAAGGGGCATCCCCGAGGGGCCGCGGGAGCGGGCACTGGAGCGGTTGGAGGTCCGACGGGGGGGGATTCTGCCTGGAAAACGGCTGATTCCGTGCGCCGGATGAGGGGAAACGGGTATGGATTGACCCGGAACTTGGTTCCACATATTGAACAACAGAGATTACGTGGGGCCGGGAATTAGGAATGGAGTTCGGCAGCGCAGCGGAGCGGAGCGAGGACGGGGCGCGGGAGATCCCGGGGGCGCAGGCGTTGCGGCGTGGCTTGTCGTTGCTGGACCTGGTCGCGGAGCGGCCGGGGCTCCGGTTCACGGACCTTGCCGAGCAGTCGGGGCTGACGAAGGCGACGGCGCACCGGATGCTGGCGACGCTGACCGAGGCCGGGCTGATCCGGATGCACGAGCGTGACGGCGGGTATCACCTCGGCTTCCGGGTGTTCGAGATGGCGCACCGGGTCTGGGACCAGTTCGACCTGCGGACGGCGGCGGACCCGGAGCTGGACCGGCTTCGGACCGTTGCGAACGAGACGGTGCGGTTGGCGATCCTGGACCAGGACGAGATCCTGTATGTCGACCAGCGGGAGGCGGTGCAGACGGTCCGCCTGGGCAACGGCGTGGGCGCGCGGGCGTCCATCCATGCGAGCGGCGCGGGCAAGGCGATCCTTGCCCACCTGGACCCGCTGATCCGCCAGCAGATGCTGACCCGGCTGCTGCTGCCACGGTTCACGCCGAACACGATCACGGACCGGGGGGCGCTGGCGCAGCACCTCGATCTGACCAAGGCCCGTGGCTATGCGGTGAGCTTCGAGGAGCAGCACGAGGGCGTGAGTTCGGTCGCGGTCGCGATCCTCGATCACCGGGCGCGGGCGATCGGCGCCGTCGCCATCGTGGGTCCGGCGTACCGGCTGGGTCTCGACCGCCTGCATATGCTCGGCCGCGAGGTGATGGAGGCGGCGCGACGCATCTCCGGCAACGCAGGACAGACCGCCATGTCGATCAACATCAACCCGCGCCCCTCCGGCCCCGAGCGGGTGGACGTGACCTGCGTGGTCCCGACGACGGCGTTCCTGGGCGAGGGTCCGACCTGGTTGCCGGCAGAGCGCAAGCTGGTGTTCGTCGACATCCTGGCGCCGGCGATCGTGGTCGCCGACCCGGCGCGGGGCTCGTTCGAGTCGCATCCGATGCCCGAGCTGGTGAGTGCTGTGGTGCCGCGCAGCCGCGGCGGGTTCCTGGCGGCCATGCAGTCGGGGCTGCGCGCGGTCGATCTGGTGTCGGGCCGGGTCACGACGGTCGTGGCCCCGGAGTCGGACAAGCCGGGCAACCGGTTCAACGACGGCAAGTGCGACCGGCGCGGGCGCTTCTGGGCGGGGACGCTGGCGATCGACACGACGGCCGGGCACGGGAGCCTGTACCGGCTCGACCCCGACGGGGGCTGCACGATGATGGACGAGGGGTTTCATGTGTCGAACGGGCTGGGGTGGAGCCCCGACGACCTGACCTTCTACTTCACGGATTCCGGCACGCGGCGGATCTATGCGTACGAGTTCGATCTGGAGACCGGGGCGCTGTGGAACCGCCGCGTGTTCGTGCAGTTGGCGCCGGACGGGCCGAGCCCGGATGGGCTGACGGTCGACGCGGACGGGTTCGTGTGGTCCGCGCTGTGGGACGGCTGGTGCGTGACGCGCTTCGCCCCGGACGGGCGGGTGGACCGCGTGGTCAACCTGCCGGTGCCGCGGCCGACGAGCTGCATGTTCGGCGGGGAGGACCTGTCGACGCTGTTCGTGACCAGCGCGCGCATCCGCCTGTCTGCCCAGCAACTGGCCGAGGCGCCATTGTCGGGCGGCGTGTTCGCGCTGCAGACGGGCAAGCGCGGCCTGCCCGAAACGCCGTTCGCGGGCTGAGCGGGATGGCGACCATCCACCTGCAGGGCGTGCGGAAGTCGTTCGAGGCGACGGCCGTCCTGCACGGGATCGACCTGTCGATCGCCGAGGGCGAGTTCGTCGTGTTCGTCGGCCCGTCCGGCTGCGGCAAGTCCACCCTGCTGCGGCTGATCTGCGGGCTGGACGAGGTGAGCGCCGGCACCATCCTGTTCGACGGCGAGGTGGTGAACGACGTGCCGCCGGCCAAGCGCGGCATCGCCATGGTGTTCCAGTCCTACGCGCTGTATCCGCACATGACGGTCGCGGAAAACATGGGCTATGCGCTGCGCCTGGCCGGGACCGACAGGCGCGAGGTGCGCCAGCGCGTGGCCGATGCGGCGTCGGTGCTGCGGCTCGAGCCGTTGCTGGACCGCAAGCCGCGGCAGTTGTCGGGCGGGCAGCGGCAGCGGGTCGCGATCGGGCGAGCGATCGTCCGCAAGCCCCGCATCTTCCTGTTCGACGAGCCGCTGTCCAACCTCGATGCGGTGCTGCGGGTGGACATGCGGACGGAGATCGCTCTGCTGAAGGCGCGGCTGGGCACCACGATGGTCTATGTGACGCACGACCAGGTCGAGGCGATGACGCTCGCCGACAAGATCGTGGTGATGAACGCGGGGCGGATCGAGCAGGTGGGCACGCCGCTGGAGCTGTATCGCGCGCCCGCCAACCGGTTCGTGGCCGGGTTCATCGGGTCGCCGCGGATGAACATGCTGCCGGCGAGAATGGGGGCGGACGGGCGCCTCGTGCTGCCGGGCGGCGTCATGCTCCCGGGGCGGGTCGAGGCGGCACCGGGGTCGGCGATCACGCTCGGCGTGCGGGCCGAGCATCTGACCCTGACCGACGACCCGCACGGGCTGCCGGGCCGCGCGCGCATGGTCGAGCGGTTGGGGTCCGACATGTTCATCCACGCCGCGGTCGACGGCGTGGCGGACCCGGTCATCGTCCGTCTGCCCGGCGACGGCGCCCTGGCGATGGGCGACGCCGTGCGGATCGCGATCGACCCGGCCGCGCTGCATGCGTTCGACGCGGCGGGCGTGCGGATCGGCGCGCGGCCTTTCGCGAGCCTGGCGGCATGACGGCCAGCATGACCATGGGCGCGCGTTATCCGGACCTGGTGGGCCGGGCGGTGCTGGTGACGGGCGGCGCAAGCGGCATCGGCGCCAGTATCGCCCTGCATTTCGCGGTCCAGGGCGCCCGGGTCGCGATCCTGGACCGTGACGCGGCGGGCCTGGCCAGCACGGCGCGGGGCATCGAGGGCGAAACCGGGCATGCGGTCGACACGGCGGTCGTGGACGTCAGCGACGTCGGCGCGCTGCGGCGGGCGATCGGGGCGCTGGCCGGGCGGACCGGCGCCTTCCGCGCGCTGATCAACAACGCCGGCGACGATGCGCGGCATGGCTGGGCGGAGGTGACGCCGGAGTATTGGGACGACCGGATGGCGGTGAACCTGCGGCATCAGTTCTTTGCCGCCCAGGCGGTGGCGCCGGGGATGGCGGCGGCGGGCGGGGGCGCGATCGTGAACCTGGGCTCGATCAGCTGGATGTTCGGGGCGGCCGGGCTGATCGCCTACACGACGGCGAAGGCGGCGATCGGCGGGCTGACGAAGTCGCTGGCGCGGGAGCTGGGCGGTTTTGGCATCCGGGTGAACTCGATCGCGCCGGGCATGATCTGGACGGGGAAGCAGACGGCGCGGGCCGAGGCGGAGGAGCCGGGGAAGGTCGCGCGGTATCTGGAGCGGCAGTGCATCAAGGAGCCGCTGGACGCGGCCGATGTCGCGCGGATGGCGCTGTGGCTTGCGTCCGACGAGTCGCGGCGGTGCGCGGGGCAGACGTTCATCGTGGACGGCGGCGTGGTGTGAACGACCGTGAACCAGCGGGCTGTTCGTCAGCGGGGGCAAGGGGCTTTGCCCCTTGGAACCCCATCAAAGGCGAGCCTTTGAGATCCATCGCGTTCGAGGATCGGGGTCCGGGGCCCGCTGCCCCGGCGGGTGAAGGGCGGAGCCCTTCCCTTCCGCTTCTTTTCGGCAGCCTGCACAGGGAGGAACAACAATGAAGAACATCACCCGCCGCACACTGGGCGGCCTGGTCGGCGCCGCGGCTTTGGCGTCGCCGGGGCGCGCGCAGGCCGCACCGATCAGCTTCATGAGCTTCACCTTCGCCGAGGAGCCGAACCGGCCCTTGGTGCAGAAGCTGATGGACGACTTCAAGGCGGCGGAGCTCAAGACCGGTGGCGGCGGCGCGGTCGAGCCGATCGCGTCCGCCTGGGGCGACGTGCAGAAGAACCTGCTGCTGCGGCAGCGGTCCCGCACGCTGCCGACCACGGCGCAGATCCAGGAGCGTTGGCTGCCGGCGCTGGCGACCCTGCCCGAGATCGTTAACCTCGACGAAGCGATCGGGCGTGCGAGGCTGGAAGCGGCGATCGACCCCAAGGTGCTGGCGATGGGCCAGGTGGGCGGCAAGACCCTGGCGCTGCCGCTGATCACCGGATCGATCGGGATGCTCGCGAACAGGGAGGTCCTGGCGAAGGCCGGCGTCGACGCGGTGCCGGTGACGCTGGCGGAGTTCCGGGCGGCGCTGGTGGCGATCCGCGACCGGGTGCCGAACTCGGTGCCGTTCGCGGCGGCGACGAAGAACCCGAACTCGATCCCGATCGACTTCATGCTGATGGTGTGGGCGCATGGCGGCCGGGTGATCGACGCGGGCGGCCGGGTGCTGGTGGGCGGCGAGGCCGGGCGGGCGGCGCTGGCGTTCATGGCGGACCTGATGAAGAACCGGCTGATGGCGCCGGAGCTGGACCGGCCGGACAGCCGGCGGCTGTTCGCGCAGGGCGCCGCCGGGTTCTACGTCGACGTGCCGCAGGCGCGCAGCTTCGCCCGCAGCTTTTCCGGCCGGGGCGAGGCGGCGGACGCGTTCACGCTGCCGATGAAGACGCCGGTGCTGCGGCCCGGGGACACGTCCCACTCCGTGCAATGGGGCCACCTGGTCGCCGCCTTCCGCGGTCCGGCGACCGCGGGACCGGATGCGCCCGGCGTGCGCTGGCTGAACTACCTGGTCTCGGACGCGGCGCAGGCGTCGTTTCCGCCGGCGCTGTCCGCGCTGCCGGTCACGCGGGTGGCGCAGATGCTGCCGGCGGTGCGGCAGGACGCGTTCTTCACGGCCTGGAACGAGGCGAGCGGCGTGCCGCTGATGAACGAGGTCGGCGTATGGTCGAACGCGCCCGAGCTTTCGGTGATCCTGTCGGAGGAGGTGCAGGCGGCGCTGCTGGGCCAGAAGGCGCCGGATGCCGCGATCGCGTCGATGCAGGCGCGCATGGAAACGTCCATGAGCAAGCGCGGCTAGATGCAAGCCGTGGCCGCAGGTGCCGCCCCGTTCCGCGTCTCGGCCGACGCGCAGCGGGGCGGGTTGAAGGCGCGGGAGCGGCGGGTGGGCTGGCTGTTCCTGCTGCCGGCGCTCGCCGCGTTCGTGCTGGTGATCCTGGTGCCGTTCCTGCGCGCGCTCGGCCTGGGGTTCACCCGGTCGGACCTGCAGACGCCGGAGCCGGTGTGGGTCGGGCTCGCCAATTTCCGCACGATCCTGGCCACGCCCGAGATCCTGGGCGCGTTCGTCACGACGGCGATCTATGTTTCGGCCGCGACCGGCGGGACGTTGGTGCTGGGCCTGGGCTGGGCGCTGATCCTGAACCAGCCGTTCCGCGGGCGCGCGGCGGTGCGGGCGCTGTCGCTGATCCCTTGGGTGCTGCCCAGCACCGTGACGGCGTTCGTCTGGGGCTGGATCTTCAACAGCCGGTTCGGCGTGCTGAACGCGGCCCTGGTGGGCATCGGCGCCATCCCCTATCCGACCGCCTGGTTGTCCACGACCTCGGGCGCCATGGCCGCGATCGTGATCACGAAAATCTGGTTCTCGATCCCGTTGTTCATGTCGTTCTTCCTGGCCGGGCTGCAGAGCCTGGACCGCGAGCAGATCGACGCGGCGCGGGTGGACGGGGCGGGCAACGGGGCGGTGCTGCGCGACCACATCCTGCCGCACCTGCGGCCGGTCCTGCTTGTGGTGGTGGTGCTGGGCGTCATCGGCAATCTGCAGCACTTCGACACCATCTTCGCGCTGACGGGGGGCGGCCCGGTGCGGGCGACTTCGGTGCTGTCGATCGAGGTGTATCGCCGGGCGTTCGACCAGTGGGACATCGGCATGGCCTCCGCGCTCGGCCTGCTCTGGGTCGCGACGATCCTGCCGGCCGCTTATTTCTATCTCCGCCAGCTGCTCAGGGACGTCTGAGCGTGCTCGACCTGTCGTCCCCGCTCGCGCGCACCGTGTTCGGCCTCTCGGCCATCCTCATCGGCGGGTTCCTGTTCCTGCCGATCTACTGGCTGGTCATTTCGGCGTTCAAGTCGAATGCCGAGCTGTATCGGATCGTGCCGACGCTGTACCCGCACGAGCCGAGCCTGGTCCACTTCGCGACCGCGTTCGGGCAGGGCCGGCTGCTGGAGCAGCTGCGGAACAGCCTGGTCGTCTCGTGCTCGGCGGCGGCGATCAACACGGTGCTTGCGCTGTATGCCGGCTATTCGTTCGCGAAGTTCCGCTATGCCGGGCGGCGGGCCGTGATGGTGCTGCTGCTGTCGGCGCAGGTGTTCCCGTTCGGGCTGCTGCTGATCAGCCTGTATCCGACCATCACCGACATCGGGCTGATCGACACCCGTCTTGGCCTGGTCCTGTCCTACATCGTGTTCGCGCTGCCGGTCAGCACGTACATGCTCTACAGCTACTTGCGCCAGGTGCCGTCGGAGATGATCGAGGCGGCGCGGGCGGATGGCGCCAGCGAGCTTCGCATCTTCCACACCATCGTGCTGCCGGTCTCGATCCCGGCCATCGTCACCGTGTTCCTGTACGGGTTCATGTGGTCCTGGAACGACCTGCTGTATGCGCTGACGCTGATCGTGTCGGAGGACAAGCGGACGATCGGGCCGGGCATGCTGCTGACCTACCTGAACGAGGTGAACGCCGACTGGGGCGGCGCGATGGCGGCGTCCATCGTCGCGTCGTCGCCGATCGTGCTGGCCTTCGCCTTCCTCCAGCGCTGGTTCATCCAGGGCGTCACCGCGGGGTCCGTGAAATGACCGTGTTGTCCGGCGTGTTTCCCGTGCTGGTCACCCCGTTCACGCGGGATGGCGCCATCGACCCGGCGGCCCTGGGGCCATTGGTCGATTTCGTCGTCGATGCCGGGGCGGACGGCCTGGTGTACCCGGGCATGGCCAGCGAGGTGGAGACGCTCGCGCCCGAGGAGCGCCTGACGATGGTGCGGGCGCTGGGGGCGGCGCTGGCCGGGCGGTTGCCGTTCATCGTGGGCGCCAGCGACGCGGACCCGGCCCGCGCCGCCGCCCGGGCCGAGGAGGGGCGGGCGAACGGCGCCGCCGCCGCGATGATCATGGCGCCGGCCGCGCACGGCGCCGATGTCGGCGGGCACGTCGCCTTCTACGCCGCCGTCGCCGCCGCGACCGCGCTGCCGATCATGGTGCAGAACGCGCCGCCGCCCATGGGCGCGGGCCTCACGCCCGGCGCCGTCGCGGCGATCGTGCACGCGGTGCCGCGGGTGCGGTTCGTGAAGGAGGAGACGATGCCGTGCGGCCAGAACGTGTCCGCGATCCTGGACGCCGCCGGGGGCACGCTGGACGGCGTGTTCGGCGGCGCCGGCGCGCGGTATCTGATGGACGAGCTGGCCCGCGGCGCGGCCGGCACCATGCCCGCGAGCGAGCTGACCGACGTCCATGTGGCGATCCTCCGCGCCTTCCGCGCGGGCGACACGGACGGGGCGCGGCGGCTGTATTCCCGCACCCTGCCGCTGCTGCTGATGCAGGCGGTGTTCCGCGTGCGGCTCACCAAGGCCGTGCTGGTCGCCCGCGGGCTGCTGGCCTGCCCGGCCGCGCGCGCCGCCGGGCCGCGACTGGACCCCGGCGACGAGGCGGAGCTGGCGGCCCTGCTCGCCGAAGCCGCCGACCTCCTCACCCCCACGAACGGGAGCCCCCATGCAGAAGCTTGACGCGATCACCAAGGTCGAGACGATGATCGTCTCCATCCCCCGCGACGTGCCCTACCTGGGCCCGTTGCGCGACGGCGAGTTCATCAACGAGCGCGGCTACGTCATCCGGAAGGGCAACCGGTCGATCTACCCGACGACGGACATGTCCGTGCTGGTCAAGATCACCGCCGAGAGCGGGCGGGTGGGCTGGGGCGAGACCTATGGCATCGTGGCGCCGCAAGCGGTGAAGGCGATCATCGACGAGGTGCTGGGCCCGGCCATCATCGGGCGCGACCCCGGCGACCCCGTGGTGATGCACGAGGACCTTTATGACCTCATGCGGGTGCGCGGCTTCTTCGGCGGCTACTACGTCGACAGCCTGGCCGGCGTCGATATCGCGGTGTGGGACCTGCTGGGCAAATGCCTGGACCGCCCGTTGTCGAGCCTGCTGGGCGGCACACGGCACGCGACCATCCCGGCCTACGTCTCGGGCCTGCCCAAGGCGACCTTGCGGGAGCGGTGCGACCTGGCCCGCGAGTGGGTGGGCCGCGGCTACAACGCGATCAAGTTCGCGGGGGCGATGAGCGATGACGGGATCGTGCAGGAGATGGCGGCGCTGCGGGAGGCGGTCGGCCCCGGCATCCGCCTGATGGTGGACCTGCACTGGAAGTTCACCTCCGGCGAGGCCATCCGCGTGATCCGGCGGCTGGAGCAGCACGACCTGTACTTCGCCGAGGCGCCGTGCGAGCCGGAGGACATCGAGGGCCAGGAGATCGTCGCCCGCGGGATCGGCGGCCCGCTGGCGCTGGGTGAGGAGTGGCGCACGGCCTATGAATACCGGCCGCGGTTCGAGCGGCGGTGCATGGGCATCATCCAGCCCGAGATGGGGCATACGGGGGTCACCGAGTTCCTGCACATCGGCCGGATGGCGCATGCCTTCCACGTCGATACGATCCCGCATGCCTCGATCGGGATCGGCATCTTCATGGCCGCCAGCCTGCACGCGACGGCCACGCTGAAGCGGGTGCCGTATCACGAGTACCAGCACTCGATCTTCGACAAGAACCTGGTTTTCGTCACGGGCGACATGGCGTGCGGCGCCGGGCACTATACGTTGCCGAGCGGACCGGGGCATGGGGTGGAGCCGCATCCGGACGTGTTCAACCATGTCGTGGTGGCCTGAGATGGGGTGGCCTGAGATGGGGCAGCCTGAGATGGGGGCGGCCCGGCGCTTCCGCGGCGTCTATCCGGTGCTGTATGCCTTCTGGGACGGGGCCGGGCGGCTGGACCATGCGGCGATGCGCGCGCAGGTGGAGCATTGCATCGCGGCGGGCGCGCACGGGGTCATGGTGCTGGGGCTGGTGACCGAGGTGCACCGCATGACGACGGCCGAGCGGCAGGAGGTCGTCGCGCTGGTGGGCGATGCGATCGGCGGCCGGGTGCCGTATGCGGTGACGGTGGCCGAGCGGGACGCGCCGGGGCAGATCGCGTTCGCCGGGATGGCGGCGTCGCACGGGGCGGATTGGGTGATCCTGCAGCCGCCGCCCGGCAAGGACGTGCCCGAGGCCGAGCTGCATCGGCATTTCGGCACGATCGCCGATGCGCTGGACATGCCGGTGGCGATCCAGAACAACCCCGTGAACCTCGACAGCTCGTTGAGCCCCGAGGGCCTGGCCGCCTTGGTGCGCCGCCACGCGAACATCACGCTGCTGAAGGCCGAGGGCGGATCGATCGACATCGCGACGACGTTGTCCAGCCTCGACGGCACGGTGGATGCGTTCGGCGGCCATGGCGGGCTGGAATACATCGCGTTCCTGCGCAGCGGGGGCGCCGGGCTGATCCCGGCGCCGGACTGCCTGGCGGCGCAGGTCGCGATGTTCGAGGCGCTGACCTCGCACGACGCGGGCGCCATCGCCCTTGCGGAGCGCCTGCACAAGGAGATCCTGCCGCTGATCGTGTTCATGACGCGCGGGGTGCCGGGCATTTTGTGCTACGGCAAGCGCGTCATGGCCCGGCGGTTGGGCTTTCCCGAGGTGTTCGACCGGGCGCCGGCGCTGGCGCCCACCGCGTTCGGGCTGGCCGAGATGGAGCGGGTGTTCGCCGACGTGCTGCGCGCGGAAGCGACGCTTCTGCCGGAGCTGAGGGGTGTGCTGGCGCGGCGAGCCTGAGGGGCCATCCCGCGCATCCAGATGGGCTGTTGCGTCAGGCCGCATGTTTCCCAAGAGTGGCGTCCCCGCGGGATCCGCACGGAGGGGCCGCTGGGATGGGGAGAGACGAGGATGGCAGCACACGCCGGAACCCTGCCGCTTTCGGGCATCACGGTCGTATCGCTGGAACAGGCGATCGCCGCGCCGCTGGCCAGCCGCCACATGGCGGATTGGGGCGCACGCGTGATCAAGATCGAACGGCCGGGGAAGGGCGATTTCTGCCGCGACTACGACGACGTCATGGGGGGGATGTCGAGCCAGTTCGTCTGGACCAACCGCTCCAAGGAAAGCCTGGCGCTGGACGTGAAGAGCCCGGGGGGACAGCGGGTCCTGGACGCGCTGCTGCCGCGGGCGGACGTGTTTCTGCAGAACCTGGCGCCCGGTGCCGCCGCCCGGCTGGGCCTGGATGCGGCGTCGCTGGTGGCGCGCTTTCCGCGTCTGATCGCCTGCGACGTGTCCGGCTATGGCAGCGGCGGGCCGTATAGCGGGAAGAAGGCCTACGACCTGCTGGTGCAGTGCGAGGGCGGCATGCTCGACGTCAACGGCACGGAGGAGCAGCCGGCCAAATGCGGGGTCGCGATCGTCGACATGGCGGCGGGGATGTCCGTGCTGAACGGCGTGCTGATGGCCCTGTTCAACCGCGAACGGACGGGCAAGGGCATGGCGCTGGAGGTGTCGCTGTTCGACTCCGTCACCGAATGGATGAGCTATCCCGCCTATTACACCGCGGGCGCCGGGAGGCGGCCGAAGCGGACGGGGACGCGGCACTCCTCGATCGCGCCGTACGGGCCGTTCCGTGCCGGGGACGGCGTCACCGTGTTCTTCGGCATCCAGAACGAGCGCGAGTGGCTCGGCTTCTGCACCGGCGTGCTGAACGACCCGGGATTGGCGACGGACCCGCGCTTCGGCACCAACCCGCGGCGGGTCGAACACCGGGACGAGCTCGAGGCGTTGATCGAAGGGCATTTCGCGCCGCTCTCCGGCGCCGAGGTGATCGACCGTCTGGACAGGGCCGCGATCGCGAATGCGCGGCTGAACACGGTGGAGGACTTCCTCGGGCACGAGCAACTGCGTGCGCGCGGGCGGGTGCGCCAGGTCGGCTCGCCGTGCGGGCCGCTGTTGAGCTTTCTGCCGCCGGTGACGATCCCGGGGATGGAACCGGTGATGGGACCGGTGCCTGCCGTGGGGCAGCATACGCAGGCGATCCTGGCCGAGCTCGGGCTTCCCGACATGCCGCCGTGACGGGTGGGCGCCGCGCCGCGGGTGAGCGTTCGCAGCGGGTCAGCGTTCGCAGCGGGGGCGTGGGCGGAGTCCGTCGAGGAAGACGTCGAGCAGGCGGATCACGTTGGCCTGCCAGCCGGCGTTGGCATGCGTGTAGCACATGCCGACCAGGGTGCGGATCAGGTCCTCGGCGCTGATGTCGCCGCGGATGCGGCCGGCCTCCACGGCGCGGTCCAGGAGCGCGCCCACCGCGCGGCTGAGGCTGTCGAAGGTGGAGGCGACCAGGTCGGACGACGTCTGTCCGGCGACGGCGAGGACGGCTGACATGCCCTTTTTCGTCGCGACGAACTCGACCATCGAGGCCATCCAGCGGCGGAGGGCCTCCACCGGGTCCGCTTCGGTGTGCAGCGTGGCGGCGAGGGCGACGAGCTGCTGCACCTCGCGGCGGTAGACGGCCTCGAACAGGGTCTCGCGGGTGGGGAAGTGGCGGTAGAGCGTGCCGATGCCGACGTTGGCCTCGCGGGCGATGGCGTCGAGGCTCGCGGCCGGGCCGCCGGCGGAGAAGACGCGTTTGGCGGCCTCGAGCACGCGCTCGCGGTTGCGGAGGGCGTCGGCGCGGGGCTTGCGGGGCGGGGCCGGGGGCTTCGTCATGACACGGTTCGGTGACCTGGTTGCAAAGCGGAGGAACCCTCCATATATGCCGGCCGTCACGTTGAACCCAAGTCTCGACGCCGCAGCCACGCACTTGATCGGAGCCACGCATGAGCCTGTCAATCACGCTGACCGTGAACGGAACCGTGCGACGGATTGCGCTCGACGATCCCAGGGTCACGTTGCTGGACCTGCTGCGGGAGCGGCTGGACCTGACCGGGACGAAGAAGGGGTGCGACCGCGGCCAGTGCGGGGCCTGCACGGTGCTGGTGGACGGGCGGCGGGTGAATTCGTGCCTCGCGCTGGCGGTCAGCCATGACGGCGCGGCGGTGCTGACGATCGAGGGCGTCGCGACGGGGGATGCGCTGCATCCGGTGCAGGCCGCGTTCATCGCACATGACGCGTTCCAGTGCGGGTTCTGCACGCCCGGCCAGATCATGAGCGCCATCGGGCTGATGGCCGAGGACCAGGCGGGCGTCGATCCGGAGCGGGTGCGCGAGGGAATGAGCGGCAACCTGTGCCGCTGCGGCGCCTATGCGGGGATCACCGAGGCCGTGCTGGACGTCGCGCGCGGCAAGGCCCGGGCCGCGGAAGGGGTCGCGGCATGAACCGGTTCGATTACGTGCGGCCGGCTTCGGTCGCGGAGGCGGTCGCGGCAGGGGCCGTGCCCGGGGCCGCATATCTGGCGGCGGGCACCAACCTGCTCGATCTCATGAAGGGCGGCGTGATGCGGCCGGGGCGGCTGGTGGACCTGAACCACCTGCCCGGCCTGCACGGGATCGAGCATCTGGGGGATGGCGGCGTGCGGATCGGCGCGCTGGTCCGCAATGCCGAGCTGGCGCATGACGCGGCCTTTGCGCGGCGCTTCCCGATGGTGGCGGAGGCGCTGCTGTCGGGCGCGTCGCCGCAGCTTCGGAACGCGGCGACGGCGGGCGGCAACGTGCTGCAGCGGACGCGGTGCGCGTATTTCTACGACGTGGCCAGCGCCTGCAACAAGCGGACGCCCGGTGCGGGCTGCGACGCGCAGGGCGGCGAGACGCGGCTGCACGCGGTGCTGGGATGGAGCGCGCGGTGCATTGCGACGCATCCGTCCGACTTCTGCGTGCCGCTGGCGGCGCTGGACGCGGTCGTCGAGATCGAGGGCGCGCAGGGACGCCGGGACGTGCCGCTCGACGCATTCCATCTTCTGCCCGGCGAAACGCCGGAGCGTGAAAGCGTGCTCGCGCCGGGCGAACTGATCGTGGCGGTGCGGCTGCCCGCCGCGGCGGCCGGGTTCGCGGCGCATGCGCGCTACGTGAAGCTGCGGGAGCGGACGTCGTACGCGTTCGCCGTGGTGTCGGCCGCGGCGGCGATGCGGATGGAGGGCGGGACGGTGGCCGAGGCGCGGCTGGCGTTGGGCGGGGTCGGGCCGAAGCCGTGGCGGGCGCGGGCGGCGGAGCGGTCGCTGGCCGGCGCGGTGCCGGGGCGGGACGCGTTCCGCCGGGCCGCCGAGATCGCGCTGGAGGACGCACGCCCGTCCGGCGACAACGCGTTCAAGATCGAGCTGGCGCGGCGGATCGTGGTCCGGGCGTTGACGCTTGCCGCCGCGGGGACGCCGGCGCGCGTGCCGGCCCTGCCTGCCTCCCCGTTTGCACCCGTGTCCGGAGCGCCGCTGCATGTCTGACATCCTGCACATCCAGAACCCTGCCCATGTCCGCCAGGGGTCGAGCATCGGGCAGCCGTTGACCCGGCGGGACGGGCTGCTGAAGGTGACCGGCGGCGCGCGGTTCGCCGCCGACAACCATCCGGCGGGCATGCTGTACGCCGTGCTGGCCGTCAGCAGCGTCGCCCGGGGGCGGGTCACCTGGCTCGACCTCGGGGCCGCGAAGGCGCATCCGGGGGTCGTCGACGTGATGACCCCGGCCAATGCGCCGGCGCTGGCGCAGGACCCGGACGAGAAGAACAGCCCGTTCATGTTCCGGCTGGACCTGCTGCAGACGGACCGCGTCCGCTACGCCAACCAGCCGATCGCGGTGGTGATCGGCGAGACGCTGGAGGCGGCGACCGAGGGCGCGGCCTTGCTGGCTCCCCGCTACGAAACCGAGGCGGCGCGGACGGGGCTCGATTCCGCCGAGAGCTTCGTGCCGCCGGGCGTGGGTGTCGGCAACCCGCCCGCGGTGACGCATGGCGACGTGGCGGCCGGGCTGGACGGGGCGGCCAGGCGCATGGAGGCGACGTACGAGACGCCCGCGCAGTATCACAACGCGATGGAGCCGCACGCGATCGTCGCGCGGTGGGACGGCGACGCGCTGACGATCGATACGCCGAGCCAGGGGATGGCGATGGCGCAGGGGCGGCTGGCCGGGCTGTTCGGGATCGCGCCGGAGTCGATCCATATCCGCAGCCCGTTCCTGGGCGGCGGGTTCGGGTCGAAGGGCATGATCTCCGGCCCGCAGGTGCTGGGGGTGATGGCGGCGCGGCTGGTGGGGCGGCCGGTCAAGCTGGTGCTGCGGCGGGAGCAGATGTTCGGGCCGGTCGGCCATCGTGCGCCGACCCGGCAGACGCTGCGGATGGGCGCGACGGCGGAGGGCGCGCTGACGGCGCTGGCGCATCACGCGAAGACGACGTCGAGCACGTTCGACGACTTCTTCGAACCCTCGGCGGACGCGTCCCATTCGCTCTATGCCAGCCCGGCCATCGCGACGTCGCACGAGGCGGTGCGGCTGGACACGGGCACGCCGATGTTCATGCGGGCGCCGGGGGAGGCGAGCGGGAGCGCCGCGCTGGAGAGCGCGATCGACGAGATGGCCCTGGAATGCGGCATGGACCCACTGGCGTTCCGGTTGAAGAACTACGCGGAGGCGGAGCCGATCACGGGCAAGCCGTTCTCGTCCAAGGCGCTGCGGGAGTGCTACGAGCAGGGCGCCGCGCGGTTCGGCTGGGCGGGGCGGCCGCTGGCGCCGCGGCAGATGCGGGACGAGGCCGGGCTGCTGGTGGGCTGGGGGATGGGGACGGCGACGTTCCCGGCGCTGATGTTCGCGGCCAAGGCGCGGGCGGTGATCCGCGCCGACGGGGGCGGGCTGGTCGAGATCGGCGCGCACGACATGGGGCAGGGCGCGTGGACGGCGCTGGCGCAGATCGCGGCGGACGCGGTGGGGCTCGACATCGGGCAGCTGGAGTTCCGGTCCGGGACGTCGGACCTGCCGGATGCGGGGATCGCGGGCGGGTCGGCGCATACGGCGACGGCGGGGATCGCGATCCATTCCGCCGGGGCGGACGTCGTGGCGAAGCTGGCGGCGCTGGCGATGGACGACGAGCGGTCGCCGCTGTTCGGGGCCGGCAATGCGGGTGTCGTGGCCCGGGCGGGGCGGCTGCACCGGCGGGACGACGAGAGCCGGAGCGAGGGGTACGGCGACATACTGAGCCGCGCCGGGCTGGCCGAGATCGAGGGCGCGGGCGCCGGGGCCTCGGACCCGGCGGCGCAGGCGGCCTATGCCATGCACGCGCACGGGGCGGTGTTCGCTGAGGTGCGCGTCGATCCCGACCTGGGGCAGGTGCGCGTCAGCCGGCTGGTGGGCGCGTTCGCGGCGGGGACGATCGTCAACCCGCGCCTGGTCCGCAGCCAGTATTACGGCGGGATGGTCTGGGGCCTGTCGTTCGCGCTGCACGAGCACGCGGTGATGGACGCCCGGACCGGGCGGACGATGAACCCGAACCTTGGCGAGTACCATGTGCCGGTCAACGCGGACGTGCCCTCGGTCGAGGCGATCCTGGTCGACGAGCGGGACGTGCATGTGAACGCGCTGGGCATCAAGGGCGTGGGTGAGATCGGGGTCACGGGGACGGCGGGCGCCATCGCCAACGCGGTGTGGCACGCGACGGGCGTGCGGGTGCGGCGGTTCCCGATCGCGTTGGAGGCGTTGCTGGGGTGAGGTGACGGGCGGCCCGGTACCAGCGGCGATGGATCTCAACCGTATCCCTTCGGTGACGGCCACCTTCCGTGCTCATGGGATGGTCCTTGATCTTACGGGCGTTCTTTCGAGCGCCGTTAAGGTCAGGGCATGGGTGGACAGCTTGAGACCATCACCGGGGTTGAGCGGCGCAAACGGCGCTCGGCCGCGAGGCTTGGCTGTTCGCGGGCTCGGACCGGGGCGGCGAGCGGGCGGCGGCGATCTACACGCTGATCGTCAGGCCAAGCTGAACGGGCCCGACCCGCGGGCTGGTTGGCCTCCGTGCTGCGCCGCATTGCCGACCACTCGGCCTCGCGGCTCGACGAGTTGCTGCCGTGGAACTGCTCGGAGAGGGCTGCAGCCAAGCTTGCGGCCTGAAATGGTCTGGAACTATGTGCGGCGTGCAAACCACGCGATGTCTGGAATGCTTGGCGTGGGACCCAGGCTAATCCACTCGGAACGGATTCTCCCCACCACCTTGTCGGGATTTTGTTCAGCCCAGGCTTTGTAACCGCCATGGGCGTAAGGCGGATCGCCGACAACCAGCCCTTTGGCCAAGAGGTCGGTCACGATCATCAGGCTCTGGTCCATGACCTCGTCGCCTGCCCCCACAAGATCTTCAACAAGCCTGATGACCTCCCACAGCCCAACCAGATCACCTCCAGACTCCGCGTAAAGTTCATCGACAATGGTGCGATGCTCTTGATCCGTCAGACTTCTCATCACCTGTCTCCTCCAGGGAATTTCAACTTACGGATACTCAGATCGGGTATCGGCACGTCGCCTAACGGGAGCGGGGGTCACGGCTCCACGCCGTCGGCGTCAGTCGAGCGTCGTGGGGTCGAGGGCCATGGCGGCGAAGGTGGCCAGCCAGTGCTCGCCCATGAAGTCTCCGGCGACGTGGGGCAGTGCTGCGTCCGTGTGCTGGCGGGCGGCTGCTTCCGCGGTCCGACGGCGCGGGTCGGCGGGCGGGAGTGCTGCGGCGATCACGCGCCAGCACCAGGCACGGCTGAGGTTCAGGCCGTCCAGGTGGGCGATCTTGCCGTCGCTGCGGTCGCTGACGCTCGCGGGGTCGAACAGGGTCGCCGGGCGGCGTTGCGCGAGGCCGGGCAGGAAGCGGTCGAACCAGGGGGCGAAGGCGCCGGGGTGCAGGCGGGCCATGCAGACCGCCTCGGTCAGGGCGGAGGACAGGAAGTCGTCCTGGCCGGGCTCCCAGGCCTGGCAGCCGGCGTCGGCCTCGTACCAGGCCAGCGCCTTTGCCCGCAGCAGCGCCAGGAGGGGCGCGTCGTGGGCGGCGGCCCAGGGGGCGGCGAGGGTGAGCGCGAAGGCGGTGTTGAAGTGCGTGCCGACGCGGACGGGGTAGCGGCCCTTCGGCAGGAAGGCGTGGAAGCGGGCCGCGACGATCGCGGCCAGCGGCTGCACCGCGTCCGCCCATGCGGTGCCGCGCAGCGCGTGGTGGAGCGCCAGCACCCAGGCCCAGCCGTACGGCCGCTCGAACCCGCGGGAGGCGGGGCGGCGGAAGTAGGCGCATTCCCCCTCGATGGGGCCCGGCGCCAGGCGCGCGTCGAACAGGGCGCGGATGGCGGCGGCCTGGTCCCCGGCCGGCACGCGCCGCAGCACCGTCGCCAGCAGCCAATAGCCGTGCACGCAGGAATGCCAGTCGAAGCTGCCGTGGAAGACGGGGTGCAGCGCCCGCGGCGTCTGCGCGTCCGCGGGGCCTTGCATGACGTGGCTGATGATGTGGGGATATTCCCGGGTCACGTGCCCCAGGGCGATCCCGGCCAGGCGCGATGCCGTCGCGTCGTCCATGTCCAACCCCCTTACCCCAGCCGCCCCGCCACGACCGCCGCCGCCCGCACCAGGGCCACGCCGCACCGGTCCAGCGCCTCGGGCGGGAGGCGCTGCACCGGGCCCGAGATGCTGAGCGCCGCCGCGACCCGGTCCGTGGGGACCGCGGCGGCGACGCAGTGGGCGCCCAGCTCGTTCTCCTGCAGGTCCAGCGCGTAGCCGCGTTCGGCCGTGCGCGCCAGCTCCGCCTCCAGCGCCGGGCGGGTGGCCATCGTCGCGGCGGTGCGGCGGACGAGGCGGGCGGGCAGGCCGTCCAGGCGCCGCGCGGGGAGCCGGGCGGCGAGGATGGCCTTGCCCAGGCTGGTGGAATGCAGCGGGTCGCGCGTGCCCATCGCCGCTTCCATCCGCAGGGACCGCGTGCTGCCGACCATGGCGACGTAGGTGATGCCGTCCGCGTCGGCGACGGCGAGGTTCACCGTCTCGTTGAAGCGGTGCCGCAGCCGCTGCATCTCCGGCATGGCGGCGTCCGCCAGGCGTTGCAGCAGGGCGTCGCCGTCGGGCGGGACGGCGAGGCGGGGGCCGGGGGCGTATGCGCCGTCGGCCTCGGCCACCAGGCGCGCGGCGCGCAGCGTGTATAGATAGCGGAAGGCGGTCGTCTTCGGCAGGCCGGCACGGTCCGCGACCTGGGACAGGGTCAGCGCCTGCCCGGCGCCGGTCAGGACGTCGAGCAGTTGCAGCGCCTTCCGCACGGGACCGACGAGGTAGCGGTCATCGAGGCTCATCAGATCACCGCCGTGAGGCCGCCATCGACCGTGAGCACGGAGCCGGTCGTGAATCCGGACGCGGTCGAGGCGAGGTAGAGCGCTGCCGCGCCGATCTCCCCGGGCGTGCCCCAGCGGGCGAGCGGGGTGCGTGCGGCGATGCGGGGCATGAAGCCGGGGTCGCTGTCGCGCAGGGCCGCGTTGCCGCCGGTCGGGACGTATCCGGGCGCCAGGGCGTTCACGGTGACGCCGTGGGGGGCCAGGTCGGCGGCCAGCGCGCGGGCGAGGCCGGCCAGGCCGGTCTTGGCGGCGACGTAGGCCGTGATCCCGGGCCGGGCGACGGCGCCGTTGATGGACCCGACCAGGACGATGCGGCCGTATGACGCGGGGATCATGAGGCGCGCCGCCTCCCGCGACAGGCGCCAGCATGCGGTCAGGTCGGCGGCGATCACGCCGTTCCAGTCGTCCTCCGTCTGATCCAGCAGCGGTTTGCGGATCGTCGATCCCGCGTTGCACACCAGGATGTCCAGCCGATCGAGCGCCGCGACCGCGGCCACGGATGCGGCGGCGTCCGTCACGTCGAAGGCGGCCATGCTGGCGTGCAGGCCCCAGGCGCGCAGGGCGTCGAGGCGCGGTTGCAGCGTCGCCGGGTCGCGGCCGTTCAGCACGACGTGGGCGCCGGCGGCGGCCAAGGTCTGCGCGATGCCCCAGCCGAGGCCGCGGGACGCGCCGGTCACCAGCGCCACCTGGCCGTCCAGCGCGAAGAGGCGGGACGGGGGGGCGGGCGGGTCAGCCATCGATGCGGGGGTCGATCGCGGCATAGAGCATGTCCACCACCAGGTTCACGAGCACGTACAGCACGAGCACGACCAGGATGCAGCCCTGGATCAGCGGATAGTCGCGGGTGCCGATCGCCTGGATCATGAGGCGGCCGAGACCGGGGTAGGTGAAGACGGCCTCGGTCACCAGGGCGCCGCCGATGAAGCTGGCGGTCATGAGGCCGACGACGGTGACGAAGGGCAGCAGCGCGTTCCGCAGCACGTGCCCGGCCATGATCCGCCGCTCCGGCAATCCCTTCGAGCGGGCGGTCCGGACGTAGTCGGCCCGCATCTCCCGCGTGATCGCGGCGCGCAGGAAGCGGGCGAAGATGCCGGAGACGTAGATGCCGAGGCTGAGCGCCGGGAGTGCGACGTTCGCGAGCATGCGGCTGGGGGATTCCCAGACCGGCACGTAGGCGGAGACGGCCGGGAGCCAGCGCAGCTCGACGGCGAACAGCAGGATCAGCAGGATGCCGAGCCAGAAGGTGGGGACGCCGAGGGCCAGGGCGCTCCAGCCGCTGAGCACCCTGTCGATCCAGGTGCCGGCCGCCATGGCGCCCAGCACGGCGACCGGCACGCCCAGCAGCAGGCCGATGCCGATCGCGACGACGCCGAGCTGCACGGTGGCGGGCAGGCGCTGGGCGATGAGCTCGGCGACCGGCGCGCGGCTGGTGAGCGACGTGCCGAGGTCGCCGGCGACGGCCTTCCGCAACCATGCCGCGTACTGGACCAGGACGGGGCGGTCGAGCCCGAATTCGGCCGTCACGGCGCGGACCTGCTCGGGCGTCGCGTTCTCGCCCACCAGGGCGCCGACGGGGCCGCCGGGGACGGCGTAGATGATGGCCCAGATGCCGAGCGAGGCGATCAGCACGACGGGGACCAGTTGCAGCAGGCGGCCGGCGACGAAGCGGATCATGGCGCGCCGCCGGGGAGGGCCGCGTCCTCCCGCCCCTCCAGCACGCGGGCCAGCGCCCGGCCGAGCGCGTCGAGCGAGAGGATGGTGAGCGTCAGCACGAGGCCCGGCAGGACGGCGTAGGTGGGCGCGTCGTGGAGGTAGGACTTGCCGGTCCGCAGCATCTCCCCCCAGCTTGGCGTCGGCGGCGGGATGCCGACGCCCAGGAAGGCCAGCGCGGCCTCCAGCAAGATGGCGACGGAGGCCAGGACGACGGCCTGGACCAGGATGGGGCTCCAGGCGTTGGGGAGCACGCCGCGGACCATGCAGTAGGCGGAGGAGGCGCCGAACGCCTCCGCGGCCAGCACAAAGTCGCGGCGGCGGAGCGTCAGGGCCTCGGCGCGGGTGACGCGGGCGAAGCCGGGGATGCCGGTGATGCCGACGGCGATGAGTGCGGCCGCCTGGCTGCGGCCCAGGACGGCGATCAGCGCCATGGCGAACAGGATGCCGGGCAGCGCCAGGAGCACGTCGACGCCCCGCATCAGCACCGCGTCGCGCCAGCCGCCGAAGAACCCGGCCACCAGGCCCACGGGCACGCCGACGGCGCCGGCCAGCGCGACGGCGCCGAAGGCGGTGACGAGCGAGGTGCGCGCGCCGTGGACGACGCGGGCGAGGATGTCCCGCCCCAGCTCGTCGGCGCCGAACCAGTGCGCGGCGGAGGGGCCGTCGAGCGCCGCGGCGAGGTCCTGGTCCAGGGGATCGACCAGCAGGTCCGCCAGCATCGCGCCCGCCAGCAGCGCGAGCAGGAACAGGGCGCCGAGCGTGGCGCCGCGATAGCGAAGCAGGGTCATGCCGGGCCGGGATGGTGGCATGCGCAGGCCGTCGCCAGCCCGGCATGGGCGGCGAGCAGCGGCAGGTCGATGGCGCAGGACGGGGTCGCCCGGCCGCAGCGCGGGTGCAGCGCGCAGCCCGGCGGCGGGCGGCTGGGGTCCGCGATCTCGCCCTGCATGACGATGCGGGCGCGGCGGTGGCGCAGCGCCGGGTCGGGCAGCGGGACGGAGGACAGCAGCGCCTGCGTATAGGGGTGGGACGCGTGGGCATAGACGCCGTCGCGTCCGCCCGTCTCGACGATGCGGCCCAGGTACATGACCGCGACCCGGTCGGAGATGTGGCGCACGACGGAGAGGTCGTGGGCGATGAACAGGTAGGCGAGGCCGAACTCCGCCTGCAGGTCCTGCAGCAGGTTGACGATCTGCGCCTGGATGGAGACGTCGAGCGCCGCCACGGGTTCATCCAGGATCAGCAGGCGGGGGCGCAGCGCGAGCGCGCGGGCGATGCCGATGCGCTGCTTCTGGCCGCCGGAGAACTCGCGCGGGGGGCGGGTTGCGATCGCGGGTGGCAGGCCCACGCGGTCGAGCAGGCTGGCGATGTGGCGGGCGCCGCCCAGCTCGTCATACAGGCCGTGGATGCGGAGGGGTTCGGCGATGGCCTCGCCGACGGTGAGCGCCGGGTTGAGCGCGGCGAAGGGGTCCTGGAAGACGTATTGCATGTGCCGCCGGACGGGGCGCAGCGCCCGGCGGGACAGGCCGGCAATGTCCTGTCCGTCGAAGCGGATGCGTCCGGCGGTCGCGCGGACCAGGCCCATGACGGCGCGGCCGGTCGTGGTCTTGCCGCACCCGGATTCGCCCACCAGGCCGAGGGTTTCGCCGGCGTGGACGGTAAACGAGACGCCGTCGACGGCGCGCACGGCGCCGCGGCGCATGGGGAAGTGGACGCGGAGATCCTCGACCTCGAGCAGCGGGGCGCCTGACTTGGTGCGGCGCACGTCCGGTCGTGCAAGGTCCGGCCCGCGCGGCTGGCCGGGGAAGTGGCATGCGACGGGGCCGGCCGGGTCGTGTTCCGCGCAGATCGCGCGGTTGCGCGCGACGGGGCAGCGGGGGAGGAAGGCGCAGCCGGGGGGCAACGCGATGGGGGAGGGCGGCTGCCCCGGGATGGCGCGGAGGCGGGCGCCGTCGCGCTTTTCGGGGCGCTTGTCGGGGCGTTCGTCAAGTTGGTCGTCCAGGCGGGGCATGGAGCGCAGGAGCGCCGCCGTGTAGGGGTGCTGCGGCGTGGCGAACAGGGCGTGGACCGTGGCCGTCTCGACGATGCGGCCGGCGTACATGACCAGGACGCGGTCGGCCATTTCCGCGACCACGCCCAGGTCATGGGTGATCAGCACGATCGCGGCGCCGGTTTCGGCCTGGCGGCGGCGCAGCAGGTCCAGCACCTGCGCCTGCACGGTGACGTCCAGCGCGGTCGTCGGCTCGTCGGCGATGATGAGGCGGGGGCGGCCGGCCATGGCCATCGCGGTCACGGCGCGCTGGCGCATGCCGCCGGAGAACTGGTGCGGGTGCTGCCGCGCGCGGCCGGCGGGGTCGGCGATCTCGACCTCGCGCAGCAGCTCGATGGCGCGCGCGGGGGCGGCGGTGGGTGCGAGCCGGCCGTGGGCGACCGGGGCTTCCGTCACCTGGTGGCCGATGCGCAGGACCGGGTTCAGCGTGGTCGCCGGGTCCTGGAAGATGAAGCCGACGTCCTGGCCGCGCATCCGCCGCAGCGATTCGGGCGGGGCGGCCGTCACCACCGTTGCGCCCAGCGTGACGTGGCCCCGGACCCGCGCGCCAGGGGGCAGCAGGCCGCAGGCGGCGAGGGCTGCGACGCTCTTGCCGGAGCCGCTTTCGCCGACGATGCAGACGACCTCGTTCGGGAACACGTCGAAGGAGATGCCGCGCACGGCCCGGACGGGGCCGAACGCGACGTCGAGGTTTCGGACGGAGAGGATGGGCGGTCCGTCCCCCGGCACTACTTGAAGCCGATCGTCCGCAGCACGAGCATGTTGTCGATGTCCTTCGTGAACCCGTCGACGTTCCTGGCCGCGACGGTGAGCGCCGCGTCGTAGGTGTTGGTGGGGATGCCGAACGACGTCTCGACCAGCACCTTGTTCAGGTTCTCGATCGCGGCCTTCGCGCCGGCGCCGGTCGCGGTGTTCACGCGCTCGATCGCGTCGACGTAGGTGGGGAAGGGGTTGGGGCTGCCCAGCACCGGGTTGTTGGCGGTGCGGTAGATGCTGTTGGTGGCGAGGCGGGAGGGGAATTTCTGGACGTTGCCGACGGCGCCGAAGATGGCGTCGAACTTGCCGCCCAGCATCGCGTCGGTGAACTCCGCGCCCTGCCGCATGTCCAGGTCGACGCGGACGCCGGCGCGGGCGAGCGTGCTTTGCAGCAACTGGCTGATCACGACGGAGGGTTCGTCGCCCGCGTTCACCATCAGCTTCCAGCCCGCGAGCTCGGCTGCGGAGAGGCCGGATTCGGCCAGCAGCGCCTTGCCCTTGTCGAGGTTGAAGGCGTAGCGCGCGGTGGCGGCCGGGTCGAAGGCGGGGCTTGCGGGGGCCCAGGGGAGGGCGACGACCTCGCCCAGGCCGGCGTAGCCCACGCGCAGGATGGCGGCGCGATCGACGAGGTAGTTCATCGCCTGGCGGACCTTCTCGTTCCTGAACGGGCCGCGGTTGGGGTTGAGGCGCAGCACCTGCACCAGCGGTCCCGGGCCCTGCACCAGCGTGTAGCCGGCGCCGCGGAGCCGCGAGGCGCTGCGGGCGCTGCCGCCGTAGACGATGTCGATGGCGCCGGATTCGAGGGCGGCGGTGGCCGAGGAGTCCTCGCTGAAGATGGTCAGCACCGCCTCCTTGGCCACAGGCTCGTTCGCGCGCCAGTATTTCGGGTTCGCGACGAGGCGGATGCGTTGGCCCACGGCGCGTTCGGCCAGCATGTAGGCGCCGGTGCCGGCGGGCTTCGTGTCGATGGTGTCCATGCCGGCCGGGTCGATGACGGAGATGAACTGCAGGAGGTCGGTGATCTGCCGTTCCGGCGCCGGGCCCTTGAAGTCGAGTCGGATGCTGTCCGGGGCGAGCACCGTCCAGTCCTTCACGAAGGACATGGTGGCGTAGACGTTGCGGCCCTTCTGCGGGTCGGCGGCCTTTTTGAGGGTGGCCGCCACGGCGTCCGCGTCGAAGGCGGCGCCGCCGTGGAAGGTGACGCCCTTGCGGAGGGTGAGGGTGACGGAGGCGCTGTCGGGCGCGATGGCCCAGGCGGTCGCGAGGCTGGGGACCGGGACGCCGTCGGGGGTGTATTCGATCAGGCTGTCATAGAGGTTCTTGATGACGGGGAAGTTGATCGTCAGGAAGGATTGCGGGTCGAAGTTGCTGATCTCGGCCAGGATCGCGACGCGGATGGTGCCGCCTTTCAGGTCCGCCGCCCGGGCCGGGACGGCAGAGAGGGCGGCGGCGGCGAGCAGGGCGGCGCGTCGGGTGAGGGTGCGGGTCATCGCTGTCGCCTTTCAGTGGGGGTGGGAGGCACGCCAGTCGGGAACGGGGTCGAGCGGGTACATGGGGCGGGGGATGCGCCGCCAGGGCAGGGTCAGCACGTCGGACTGGCCGGGGCCGGGCGTGTCGACGCGGATGATGCGGGAGGCGATGGGCGCGAAGTACTGGAAGTTCGACGCGGTCTTGAGGACCGCCATCTTGTAGTCCCGCGGCTCGATCCCGAAGGCCCGGTAGACGCCGGGCGCGTTGCCGGCGACGCCGCGGAGCGTGCTGACCAGCACGGTCGCGGGTCCCGCCTCGAACACCACCGTCCGGCCCATGTCGATCGTGCCGTGGCGGTCGTCGTCCAGGTCGATCCGGCCGTCGGCGATGCGGCGCACGACGCCGGTGACGGGCAGGGGGGCGAAGAAGCCGGTCTGCTCGCCGCCCAGGGGGAGGGTGACGGTCGCGCCTTCTCCGGCTGTGGCCAGCCGCTCCACGGCCTGCGGCGAGATGAGCGGGACCAACGCCCGGCCGGTGACGCCCAACCGCAGCAGCGCGCCCAGGATGAGGGTGCTGTCGCCCGCCGCGCCGCCGAACACCGTGTCCCCGGTGTCGCTGAGCACCACGACGCCGTGCGGCTCGCGCTCGGCCATCATCACGGCGTCGTCGAGCGGCACGGCCTTTCTGACCTGGAACGCGTCGCGCAGGGACCAGGCGAGGCCGGCCAGCTCGTCGGCCAGGCGCCCGGCCAGGGCCGAGTCGCCGTCGGTGACGACGATCGCGGTCCAGCCGGCCTCCGCCACGTCGAGCCAGGGCTGCATCGGGTAGCACGATGCCTGGAGCACGCGGGGGTCCGCCTCCATGGCGCGGGCGCGGTCGAACCAGGTCTTCATGGGGCCGTGCGCGGTCAGGAACTGCTCCTGATGCGACACCAGCGGGATCTTGCGCCAGGCGGTCGCGGGGCGGAGGCGGTCGCGGAGGATGCGCGCGAGGAGGGCGGTGCCGATGCGGCCGGTGTCGAAGGGCTCGTGCGGCTGGGTGCGGTGGCCGATGATCGCGGTGCAGGCCGCGACCATCTTGCGGGTGACGTTCGCGTGGTGGTCCAGGCCCAGGACGATGGGGATCCGCGGTCCCAGGATGGACCGGCAGAGTGCCGCCTGCTCGCCTTCCACGTCGTCGATGCCGGGGGCCGCGCAGGCGCCGTGGAGTTGCAGGGCGAGGCCGTCGATCGGGCCGGCCGCAGCGAGGCCCGAGCGGATGCGTACCGCGAAATGGTCGTAGGCCTCGGTCGTGATGCGACCGCCGGCGCAGGCCCAGGCGCGGATGACGGGCGCCGTGTCCGCCCCGGCCGCCCGTGCCGCGGCGTAGTGGCCGGCCACCTGGCCCGGCGCGTCCCGCAGCGCCTCACCCTCCAGGATGCCGAACGCCTCGAAGTCCTGCAGCGTCGTGGGGACGGGATTGAAGTCGTTGGTTTCCTGCGCCAGGTGGATCAGACCCAGCCGCACCGGATCAGACCTCGGCCGCCGCGTCGGCGACGGCGGCGAGGGTTTCGTCGATCACCAGCTCGTCGTGGGCGGCGGAGAGGAACCAGGCCCCGCGTTCCAGCGCCCGCACCCGGCGGCTGAGCAGCGCGCCGCAGAACCGGACGTAGCGGGCGCGGTCCATGCGCATCAGGTCGCGGTAGTCGCGGGCGGGTTCGGTGAGGCCGAAGGCGACGTGGAAGATCTGGGGGAAGCCGCTGACCACCGCCGGGATGCCGGCGGCCTTGAGGCGCGCATCGATGCCCTGCATCAGCCGCCGGCCGCGCGGGGCCATGTCGTCGATGACCCGGCCGTCCGCCAGCGCCTTCAGCGTGGCCAGCGTCGCCGCCATGCCGACGGCCTGGGCGTTGTAGGTGCCGCCGTGCACGGCGCCCTGCACGAAATGGTCCAGCAGCGCGGCCCGGCCGGCGACGGCGGCGACCGGGAAGCCGCTGGCGAGGCATTTGCCGAAGGTGGCGAGGTCGGGCGTGACGCCCAGCACCTGCTGCGCGCCGCCGGGGGCCACGCGGAAGCCGGTGATGACCTCGTCGAAGATCAGCACGGTGCCGGCGCCCGTGCAGGCGTCGCGGACGCCCTGCAGGTATCCGGGGCCGGGCAGGATGGCGCCGGCGTTGCACATGGCGGGTTCCATGATGACGGCCGCGACGTCGCCGGCGGCAAGGCGCGCCTGGACGGCGGCCAGGTCGTTCCAGCGCAGGACCTCGACGCTGCCCCAGGCCGTTTCGTCCTGGCCGGTGCTGCCGGGATTGCGGTTGGGGCGGGCGGCGTCGCCGGCGGTTTCGGGTGTCGCGGCGACGGACACCAGCACGCTGTCGAACCAGCCGTGATAATGGCCCTCGAACTTGATGACGGTGCGGCGGCCGGTCGCGGCGCGGGCGAGGCGGAGGGCGGCCTGCACGGCCTCGGAGCCCGAGCTGGTGAAGCGCAGCTTCTCGGCGCAGGGGACCATGGCGCAGAACAGCTCCGCCGCTTCGGCCTCCACGCGGCTTTGGGCGCCATACAGCAGGCCGCGGTCGAGCTGGGCGAGCACGGCCTGCTTCACGGAAGCGGGGGTGTGGCCCAGGATCATGGGGCCCATGCCGAGGTAGTAGTCGATCAAGCGGTTGCCATCGACGTCGAACAGATAGGGGCCTTCGGCGCGGTCGATGACGAGCGGGGTGGGCACCATGCCGAGGCGGAAGTTGGTGGAGACGCCGCCGGGCATGAAGCGGCTGGCGGCGGCGATGCCGCGGCGGGATTCCTCGAACCCGGCCGGGGCGTGGGCGGTGGCGTTCCGGAGGTCGGTCGCGTCGTTCATGCGCCACCGGTAACACCGGCGGGTGCGGCGATCCACGAAAACGTGGTTTCGTGGGATGAAACGGGGGTGCTCCCTCTCCCGTCGGGAGAGGGAGAATGCGTCAGGCGGCGCCGTGGGCCTTGAACCAGGCCAGCATGCGCTTCCAGCCGTCTTCGGCGGTGTCCTTGCGGTAGCTGGGGCGGTAGTCGGCGTTGAAGCCGTGCGGCGCGTCCGGGTAGACGTGCAGCTCGACGGTCTTGCCGGCGGCCTTCGCCTTGGCGACGGCGGCTTCGACGGCCGCGACGGGGATGCCGGCGTCCTGGCCGCCATAGAGCCCGAGCAGGGGGGCCTTGAGGTCGGCGGCGAGGTCGGTCGCGGTCTTGGGCTGGATCGGGGTCGGGTTGCCGCCGACCGGGCCGTACCAGGCGACGGCGGCCTTCACGGCCGGGCTGTGGGCGGCGTAGAGCCAGGTGCCGCGGCCGCCGCGGCAGAAGCCGGTGACGGCGAGCCGAGCGGTGTCGCCGTGATTGGCCTTGGCCCACGCCACGGCGCTGTCCAGGTCCTTGTTGACCTGGTCGTCCGGGGCCTTGCTGATCACGTCGCGGACGATCGTCGCCGCGTCGGTCATGGTCGAGAGGTCGGCGATCCGGGCATAGAGCTCGGGCGCCACGGCCAGGTAGCCGGCTTTCGCGAGCCGGCGGCACAGGTCCTTGATGTGCTCGTGGACGCCGAAGATCTCCTCGATCACGATCACGGTCGGGAACGGGCCGGCGCCGGCGGGGCGCGCGAAGTATCCGGGGATGGTGCCGTCGGCGACGGGGATCTTGATCTCGCCCGCCTCCAGGCCCGCGGCGTCGGTCTTGATCACCTGCGCCTCGACCTTCGTCGTGGCCAGCGTGAAGCCGGTCATCAACCCGGTCATCATCATGCCCCGGCGGGCGAGCGGGAAGTCCTTGAGGCCTTGCAAACCGTCCATGTCGCGCTCCTGTTTCCGTTCCTACGCCGCCCGCCGCGGGCTGGTTACGCCGCCTTCGACAGGCCCATCGCCGTCTTCAGGTTCTCGTCGATCTTGTCGAGGAAGTCCTGCGTGTTCAGGAACTTCTGCTGCTTGCCGATGAGGCTGGCGAGGTCCTTGGTCATGAACCCGCTCTCGACCGTCTCGATGCACACGCGTTCCAGCGTGTCGGCGAACGCGGTCACGTCCGGCGTGCCGTCGAAGCGGCCGCGATAGGCGAGGCCGCGGGTCCAGGCGAAGATCGAGGCGATCGGGTTGGTGCTGGTCTCCCGTCCCTTCTGGTGTTCGCGGTAGTGCCGGGTCACCGTGCCGTGGGCGGCCTCGGATTCGACCGTCTTGCCGTCGGGGGACATCAGGACCGACGTCATCAGGCCCAGGCTGCCGAAGCCCTGCGCCACGATGTCGCTTTGCACGTCGCCGTCGTAGTTCTTGCAGGCCCAGACGTAGCCGCCTTCCCACTTGAGGG
>CAXTPG010000025.1:0-46349 GCA_964246015.1 uncultured Acetobacteraceae bacterium | reverse complement strand
GGATGCGCCTTCTCGATCTCGTCCAGCAGCAGCACGCAATGCGGATGCTGGTCGATCGCGTCCGTCAGCAGCCCGCCCTGGTCGAACCCCACATAGCCCGGCGGCGCGCCGATCAACCGGCTCACGCTGTGCCGCTCCATGTACTCGCTCATGTCGAACCGCGTCAGCTCGACACCCAGCGTGCTCGCCAATTGCCGCGCGACCTCCGTCTTGCCGACACCCGTGGGACCGCTGAACAGATAGTTGCCGATCGGCTTCTCCGCCTCCCGCAACCCCGCCCGCGCCAGCTTGATCGCCGCCGCCAGAGCCTCGATCGCCTTATCCTGCCCGAACACCATCGACTTCAGGTCGCGCTCCAGGTTCCGCAGCGTCTCCTTGTCGTCCGCGCTCACGCTCTTGGGTGGGATGCGGGCGATCTTCGCGACGATCTCCTCGACATCCCGAAGCGTCACATCCTTCCGGCGCTTGCCCTCGGGCTGCAGCATCCGCGAGGCGCCCACCTCGTCGATCACGTCGATCGCCTTGTCCGGCAGCTTCCTGTCGTTGATGTACTTCGCCGAAAGCTCGACGGCACCGCGGATCGCCTCCTCGCTGTAGACGACCTTGTGGTGCTTCTCGTAGTTCGTCTTCAACCCGCGCAGGATCTTGACCGCGTCCTCCAGCGAGGGCTCGTTCACGTCGATCTTCTGGAACCGCCGCACCAGCGCCCGGTCCTTCTCGAAGTAGTTCCGGTATTCCTTGTACGTCGTGCTCCCGATGCACCGCATCGACCCCGACGCCAACGCCGGCTTCAGCAGGTTGGACGCGTCCATCGCCCCGCCGCTGGTCGCGCCGGCCCCGATCACCGTGTGGATCTCGTCGATGAACAGGATGCTGCCGGGATGCGCCTCAAGCTCGGTGACGACCGCCTTCAGCCGCTCCTCGAAGTCGCCGCGGTACCGCGTTCCGGCCAGCAGCGCGCCCATGTCCAGCGCGAAGATCGTGCTCTTTGCCAGGACCTCCGGCACGTCCCCCTCGACGATCCGCTTTGCCAGCCCCTCGGCGATCGCCGTCTTGCCCACGCCCGGGTCGCCGACATAGAGCGGGTTGTTCTTCGTCCGGCGGCACAGGATCTGGATCGTCCGCTCGATCTCGGTGTCGCGCCCGATCAGCGGATCGATCTTGCCCGCCTGCGCCTTCTTGTTGAGGTTGACGCAATAGTTGGTCAGCGCGTCCTGCTGCCGGCGGCCCGGCTTCTCCTCGCGCTCGCCCTCCTCCTTGCCTTCCTCCTTGCTGCCCGTCACCGGCCGCTGCGCGGTGCGCCCGGGCGCCTTCGCGATGCCATGGCTGATGAAGTTCACCGCATCCAACCGCGTCATGTCCTGCAATTGCAGGAAGTAGACCGCATGGCTCTCCCGCTCGCTGAACAGCGCGACCAAGACGTTCGCACCCGTCACCTCGTCGCGGCCCGAGCTTTGGACGTGGATCGCCGCCCGCTGCACCACGCGCTGGAACCCCGCCGTCGGCTTCGGGTCCCCGGCGCGGTCCGTCGCGAGTCCCGACAGGTCCTTGTCCAGGAACTCGCCGAGGTCCTGACGCAACTTGTCGAGATCGACCCCGCAGGCCCGCAGCACCGTCGCCGCGTCGCTGTCATCGGCCAGGCCGAGCAGCAGGTGCTCCAGCGTGGCGTATTCGTGCCGTCGCTCGCTCGCCAACGACAATGCGCGATGCAGCGTCTGTTCCAGGTTACGTGACAACATTCTCGACGCTCCTTCGCGCTCGGGACGCACCGCCCTGGCGGGGCAATCAGGGACCACCAGGCATCCCGTATCCTAGGCCAACCAGCGGCCCAGCGTTGCATGTGGGACCGCGCACATTCGCTTGCAGGCCTCCCCGTTTGGCCTGGTCGCCCGTATCACCTCGTCGTCAGGGTAGGCGCCTACTCTTTCTCAATCGTGCATTGCAGAGGATGCTGGTTCTGCCGGGCCAGGTCCATCACCTGCGTCACCTTCGTCTCCGCGACCTCATACGTATAGGCCCCGCACACGCCGACTCCGCGGCGATGCACGTGCAGCATGATGCGGGTCGCTTCCTCGCGCGTCTTCTGGAAAAACCGTTCGAGCACGTGCACGACGAATTCCATCGGCGTATAGTCGTCGTTCAGCATCAGCACTTTGTACATGGCTGGCTTGCGGGTCTTCGGGCGCGCCTTCACCACCACGCCGGTGTTCGGGCCCTCCGTGTTGCCCCGCTTGTCGTTGTCGCTCATCGCTCTCGTCTGCATCGCCTGGTATCCTGGTCCCGAAGCCGCGGCCTGCGCAATGCCGCCAGACGCGCGGCCCGGCCTCACCATATCGGAACCCGGCGACGCGGGAAAAGGGCGCGATGCGGCCAGCGCCCCCAAAACGCGAAAGGCCCGGGCAAATGCCCGGGCCTTCCCCGTTCCGTCCGCGGCGCGGAAGGATCAGGCGGTCTTGCCGAAGCTCTCGACCGCCAGGCTGACGCGGCCCGCGATTGGCGCGATCGCCTGCTCGGCGAGCTTGAACGACGTCTCGGCGACCTGCCCGGTCTGCGCGATCGTCTTCTCCATCGTGGAGCGGGCGAGCGTCGTCTGCAGGTCCATCGCTTCCTTGAACGACCGGACGCTGCTCATGGCGCGGAACGTGGACATCGTCTCGTCCATCGTCGCCTGCATCGAGGCCGCGAACATCTTGCTCATGTCCTGCAGCCCGGTCGCCACGATCTGGCCGGACTTCACGAACGCCTCGACATTCGCCTGGTTGAACGTCATGAATTCTTCGGGGGTCTTCATTGTCGTGTTTCCTTCGTGTGGCCGGGCCTCGCCCGGTCCTGTTGACATCAGCCATGTGCTGGCAACACGGGGCACTGTTCGCCTTTTGCTGCACTGCAACACGACCGTAGATGGTCCAGCACCGCACCGATGTCAACGAGTTTTTGTGCACTGCACAATAGCCGCACCGCCCAATCGGTCGCCGTATTTCGGCCAACATCACAAGGTGGTGCGCTAACGCACTGGCGATAATGCAAACCCACGGCGATGAACGCTGGACACCATGCCCACCAGCACCTTATCGTGCCACGGCTTCACCAAGGGATGGGGTCTCGATGCCGTCGTTCGCCGCCCGTTTTGGCCGCCTCCCCCGTGCGTGCCTGCTCGCTTGCCTCGCCGCCGCCGCTCTTCTCCGCCCCGCGACGGCACAGATCGGGTCGGAGCGTTACGCCTCGATCGTCATCGATGCCGCGACCGGGAACGTCCTCTCGGCCGCGAACCCCGACGAATACCGCTTCCCCGCCAGCCTGACCAAGATGATGACGCTGTACATGCTGTTCGAGGCGGTGCGGGACCGCCGCGTCTCGCTTCAGCAATACGTGCCCGTCAGCCCCACCGCGGCCGCGATGCCGCCCACCAAGCTCGGTCTGGTGCCCGGCAGCCTGATCACGGTCGAACAGGCCATCCTGGGACTGGTGACCAAATCCGCCAACGACGCCGCCGCCGCATTGGGCGAGATGCTGGGCGGCGACGAGGACCGATTCGCGCAGATGATGACCCTGCGCGCCCGCGCCCTGGGCATGAGCCGCACGACCTTCCAGAACGCATCCGGCCTGCCCGACTGGAACCAGGTCACGACCGCGCGCGACATGGCGATCCTGTCCCGCCGGCTGCTGCAGGATTTTCCCGCCTATTACCACTATTTCAGCACCCCCGCCTTCGCCTATGGCGGCCGCTACATCCGCAACCACCAGGCGCTGCTGACCAGCTATCCCGGCGCCGACGGGCTGAAGACCGGCTACACCGACGCCTCCGGCTTCAACGTCGCCACCTCCGCCCTGCGTGGCGACACCCGGCTGATCGGCGTCGTCCTCGGCGCCGCCAGCAGCGGCGAGCGCAATGCCCACATGGCCAACCTGATGGATCTCGGCTTCGACCGCATGGGCGTCCCGCCCGTGTTCATGGCCCGGCGCGAACCCGCGTTCCGCCTGCCCGCCCTCGTCGGCTACGCGCAGGCCGCGCCGATGCAGGCCCCCCCCCGCGCGGTAGCCAAGGCCCGCGCCGCCAGACCGGAGCGCGCGGAGCCGACCCGCGTCGTCCGCCCCGCCCCCGCACCCCGCTACGCGCCCCGGGTGGAGCGCGCCGCCGAACCCGCCCGCGTCATGCAGACCCGCGTCCGCACCATCGTCGTGCCGCAGGTCGTCCGGCCACCCGCGCCGACCAAGACCGCGCATCAGGGCCCCGGCCGCTACCCAGGCTGACCCGTTGGGTGGAATGCCTTGCGCATTCCACCCTCCATGACCCTGCCGCTACTTCACCGAGGAAAACCCGGTCGGCGCCAGGAACGAACTCTCGATGTTCGCAACAATGGCCCCGTTCGCCTCGGTCCCCGCCCGCTTCTCGATCCACTCGGGATCGGACTGGAACGCGGCCCACTTCGTCTCCCGTTCCGCCAGGCTCTCCCACGCCAGCATATACGTCAGGTCTTGGTTCGACTCCCCGATCACCGTCGTCCAGAACCCGGCCTGCCGGATCCCGTGCCGCGCCCAGATGCCCAACGTGATCGTCTCGAACCGCTTCAGCAGGTCCGGCAGCCGGCCGGGCACGCAACGATAGATGCGAAGCTCATGGATCATTCTCGTCCTCCCTTAAACGCCGCCACACTGGCCGCGCGAGGCAAGCAGGGCAAGTGAAGGGAACCGCCGCACCCCGTCGCCGTTGGGCGTTCATGGCAATCCCCACCCGCCGCCGCTGGCCTTTCGTCGTCGGCGGACTTGCCGTCGTCGTCGTCGTCGTCGCTTCCCTGCTGTTCCGTTGGGACTGGCTGATCCCCATCGTCCAGGCGCAGGCCTCCGCGGCCCTTGGACGCCCCGTCACCATCACGCACTTGCACGTCGCCCTGGGCCGCACGACACGGATCGAGGCGGACGGCATCACCATCGCAAACCCGCCTGGCTGGCCCGAACAGGGCGACTTCGCCACCATCGAGCGCCTGGGCGTCGATTTCGATGCGATGGCCTACATCAAGGGCCGGCAGATCGTGTTGCCCGTCATCGACGTGCAGGCGCCGAAAATCGATGCGCAGCAACTGGCGGACGGCCGCGCCAACTGGACCTTCCCGTCCGGCGGCCCCAGCACCGGACCCGAGCCGAAGCTGGGCACCCTCCGCATCGCCCAGGGCCACGCCCATGTCCGTCACGCGAAGCTCGCCGCCGATCTCGAGATCGACCTCGAAACCCAGGACAGCAAAGACGGCAAGGGACAGATCGCCGCAAAGGCGAAGGGCACCTACGCCAAGCAACCCATCACGGCCGAGCTGGTCAGCGGCGCCCTCCTCTCCCTCCGCGACGAGGCGACGCCCTATCCCGTCGACCTGAAGCTCGCCAACGGCCCCACCCGCATCACCCTGGTCGGCACCGTCCAGAACCCCCTCGCCTTCGCCGGCACGCAGCTCCGGCTTGAGCTGTCGGGACCCGACATGGCCCTGCTGCTGCCGCTGACCGGCATCGCCATCCCCAAGACGCCGCCCTATCGCATCGCCGGACGGCTCGACTATGCGGACGGGGTCGTGACGTTCCAGGACTTCACCGGCAAGGTCGGCAGCAGCGACCTGGCCGGCACGCTCCAGGTCGATACCAAGCCCGAGCGCCCCGTCCTCACCGCCGACCTGCAATCCAAGCTCGTCGACCTCAAGGATCTCGGCGGCTTCATCGGTGCCGAACCCGGCGACGCCGGCAAGGGCACCAAGGCGCCGACCCGCAACGACGGCAAGGTGCTGCCCAACGATCCCATCAGCCTGCCCAAGCTGAACGTCGCCGACATCCACCTGAAATACCGCGCCGCCCGCATCCAGGGCCGCAGCCAACCCCTGGACAACATGCGCGCCGACCTCGACATCGTCGACGGCACCGTCCACCTCCATCCCCTGGCGTTCGGCATCGGCGGCGGCCAGATCGCCGCTGACATCACGCTGGAACCCAAGAACGAGCAGCAGCTCCACGCAAAGGCGAGCATCGACTTCCAGCGTGTCGACGTTGCCAAGCTGCTCTCGTCCACCGGCATCGCCCGGGGCGCCGGCACCCTGGGCGGCAAGGCCGTACTCGACGGCACCGGCCGCTCGCTGGCGGAAATGCTGGGCCGCGGCAACGGCGAGCTGAAGCTCTTCATGGGCAAGGGCGGCAACGTCAGCGCGCTTCTCGTCGATATCTCCGGCCTGCAGTTCGGCAACGCGTTGCTCTCCGCCCTCGGCATCCCCAACCGCGCCATGCTGCAATGCTTCGCGACCGACGTCGTGCTGCAGCAGGGCAACGCCACGCTCAAGACCGCGATGCTGGACACCGACGAATCCCGCGTCGGCATCACCGGCGCCGCCAACCTCCGCTCCGAAACCCTCGGGATCACGCTGGAGACAGAGGGCAAGCACTTCAGCATCGGCTCCCTGCCCACCCCCATCGACGTGAAGGGCACCTTCGCCGCCCCGTCGATCGTCCCGCACGCAGGCCCGCTGCTGGCCCGCGGCGGCGCTGCCATCGCCTTGGGCATCATCGGCACGCCGCTCGCCGCACTCCTGCCCACGATCGATTTCGGCACCGGCGAGGACAATGCGTGCGCCGGGCTGGTCCGCACCGCCCAGCAGCCCCCACGCGTGCCCACCCCGGCCCCTGCCGCCGCGCGCCCACGGACGCGCCGCTGACCCGGCTTGCGCGCCCCGCCCGGCCACCCCCATTTTGCACGGCATGACCACCCCGCTGATCCTGACCCTCGCCTTCCACCCCGAAGACCAGGCCCGCTTCGAGGCGCTCCGCCGCGCCCACTTCCCGCCCGAGCGCAACCTGGTGCCCGCCCACCTCACGCTCTTTCACCACCTGCCCGGCGACCACGAGGACCTCATCCAATCCCAGCTTGGTACCGCATGCGGCCGCCACGCCCCGGCGCCGGTCCATGTCACCGGCCTCCGCTCGCTGGGCCGCGGCGTCGCCTACACGGTCGACGCGCCTCACCTCAGCCGCCTCCGGACCGCCTTCGCCCAGGCCTGGCACGAACACCTCGGCCCCCAGGACCGCCAAACCTGGCGCCCCCACATCACCATCCAGAACAAGGCCGCCCCCGCCGACGCCGCCCGCCTTCTGATGGAAATGCAGGCCGGCTTCACCCCCTTCGAAGCGCGCTCGGAAGGCCTGCTCCTCTGGCGCTACCTCGGCGGCCCCTGGGAGCAGCTCGCGCAGTATCGTTTCCAGGCCACCGCCGCCTGATGCCTCTCGCAGGTCATTCGCAAACCCACCGACGGGAGACCCTACTCCGCGGCTTCCTCCAGCTCCTCCCGTCCCGCCAGCTTCGGCAGCAACGGCAGCAGCAGCTTGAGGTCCCGCTCCGCCACGCAGCACAGGTATTGCCCCACAGGCGGCACGTCGCCCTCCTGCTCCGGCAGCGGCAACCCGTCCGCCCCCAGCGGCAGCGCCGCCAGTCCCAGATCGGCATAGACCTTCAGCAACCCGGGCCCGGCCCGCCAGAACGCCGGGTCCAACCCTTCCTGCTGCGCGAGGTCCCGCAGGTTCCAGATCGCCGAGACCCGGTCCGCTACCGACCCGGCCGGGTCGCCCAGCCCCAGCATAACCCGCCCGATCCGCCGGAACGGCACGCCCGCACGCCCCTGCTCCCCCATCACGATCCCGTCCGCCTCGGCCGGGGGCACTGCCCCCAGCGCCGCGTATTTCAGCCGCCCATCGCCCGCCCAGGGCAGCCATGACGCCCGCCCGGGCCGGATCAGCCGCCACAGCGCGATCATCGCCAGCACCAGCGACAGCCCGATCGAGACCCGGATGCTGTTCGGCACGTCCGGCGACAACACCACATCCAGCCACGCGTTCTCCGCCATGCCGCGCACCCGCGGCTCGAACGCCGCCAGCGTCATCGCGCACAGCACCAGCGCCAGCAGCGGCACGATCGTCCCCGCCTGCAGCGGCCCGCTCAGCAGCCGTGCGTGCCGGTAATACGCGTCCCGGAACGGCACCAGCAGCAGCGTCGCCAGCACCAGCACCGCCGGCACCCAGATCATGCTCCCCTGCGCCGCCGTGAACCCGGCCGCCAGCAGCAGCAGCACGATCGTCGTGCCCCACGCCAAGGTCACGCGCTGCGACAACCCGATCGACAGCACGATCAGCGCCGCCCCGATCAACGACGGGACATACTGCCCGGCGCTCGCCACCAGGTCCGAGTAATCCGGATCGATCCACGAGAAGTCCGGCCGCTGGTCCAGGAACCCGATCCCCAGCAGCATCGCCCCGCACAGCGCGACGGCCCCCGTCGCCGCCATCGTCGCGAAGGCCGGCTCGCTCCACCGCGCCAGGCCCTGCGACTTCCGTCCCACCTTCGTCGTCTGGATCATCGCGCCGCCGCGCAGCAGCAGCTCGTTGCCCGCGAACAGCGCGCCCGCCAGGAACAGCGGGATGATGTAGTAGTACAGCCGGAACACGACGATCGCGCCCAGGATCTGCGGCGCCTGCAGATACGGCTCCAGCCCCAGCAGCATCGCCGTGTCGAACACGCCGATACCCCCCGGCAGGTTCGCCGCCAGCCCCGCCGTGTAGGACGCGACGTACACCCCGAGGAACCGAAGGAAGTTCAGCCCCTCCGCTTCCGGCAGCAACTGGTAGAAGATGCCTGCCGTGAATGCGACGTCCGCGGTCGCCAGCGCCACCTGCAGCAGCGCCATCCGCCACCCCGGCAGCCCGATCTCGTGCCCGAACAGCTTGATGCTGCCCACGAACCGCGACAGCGTGATGTAGCACCCCACCACCGCCCAAAGCCCGGCGCCGATCAGATACATCGACCACGGCGGCATCCGCGCGCCGAAGAACGGAATGGCATCCGGCTCCACGAACAGGATGGCGCCCCCCAGCACCATTCCCCCCAGCGCGAACGTCACCGAGCAGAACGCGACCACCTTCGCGATCTGGAACGGCGTCAGCCCCCAATGCGCATACAGCCGGTACCGCACCGCCGCCCCGGAAACCGCGGCGAACCCCAGGTTGTGCGACAGCGAATACGCGCAGAACGACGCGAACGACACCCGCCCGTAGCTCACCTTGTGCCCGGCGTAGATCGTCCCCAGCCGGTCATAGAACGTCAGCAGCCAATACGAGAAGAAGGTCCAGACGAACGAGATGATCAACGCCTGCCGCGGGATCGCCTCCAGCGCCAGCCGGATGTCCGCGATCTTGAGGTGCCGGAACTCCTTCCACACCACCCAGACCGCGCCCACGAGGAGGATGACCCCGATCACCGCCGGCAACTGCCGGGCCGCACGCTTCAGGAATGGCATCATCAGGCGGCGTCCGCCGCGCGCGACAGCCGTTCTTCGATCAGCCCGATCGTCTCCGCCACCCCGTACAGCGCGACGAACCCGCCGAACCTCGGACCTTCCATCTGTCCCAGCAGCACCTGGTACAGGCACGCGAACCACGCCTTCAGCTCCGGGAACGGGTGCCGCTTGCCCACCTCGTAGACGACATCCTGGATCGTCTCGGGGGTCTGCCCGGGCGGCAGCGCCCTCAGCTCGGCCGCCAGGTCGTCCAATGCGGCGCGCTCCAGCGCCGTCGCCGGACGGAACTTCTTCTCCGGGCGCACGAAGTCCTGGTAGTACCGCACCGCGTGCCCCACCAGCGCGTCGAAGAACGGGCTGGCCCCCGGCGCCGCATCCGGGCTGTATCGCCGCAGGAACCCCCACAGCATATCCGGCGTATCCGCGTTCACGACGCTGGCGAGGTTCAGCAGCATCCCGAACGGCACCGGGCTGACCGCCCCCTGGTTTCGGCCCCCCATGATGTGCCAGGCCGGGTTCGTGTGCCGCGCCGCCTCGTCCTGCCCCGGCAGCTTCGCCGCGTGGGCGATGAACTCGTCGACCGCCCGGGGGATCACGTCGAAGAACAGCCGCTTCGCCCGCCCCGGCTGGTTGTACATGAACTGGGCCAGGCTTTCCGGCGGCGCGTACGCCAGCCACTCGTCGACGCTCAGCCCGTTGCCCTTGCTCTTGCTGATCTTCTGATGGTGCTCGTCCAGGAACAGCTCGTACGTGAACCCCACCGGCGGCGCGCTCCCCAGCACACGGCACACCTGGCCCGACAGCCGGACGCTGTCGATCAGGTCCTTCCCCGACATCTCGTAGTCGACGTCCAGCGCATGCCACCGCATCGCCCAATCCGCCTTCCACTGCAGCTTGCACGCCCCGCCCCGCACCGGGGTCTCGAACCGCTCCCCGCTCTCGGGGTCCTGCCAGAACACCGTGCCTGCGTCGGCGTCCACCCGGTCGATCCGCACCTGCATCACCCGCCCGGTGCGTGGATGCAGCGGCAGGAACGGCGAATAGGTCGCCCGCCGCTCCGCCCCCAGCGTCGGCAGGATCGCCGCCACGATCGCCTCGTGCCGCGCCGCCACCGTCATCAAGGCCGCATCGAACCGGCCAGCCGCATAATATTCGGTGCTGGACGCGAACTCGTACTCGAACCCGAACCCGTCCAGGAACGACCGCAACCGCGCATTGTTGTGCGCCCCGAAACTCTCATGCGTCCCGAACGGGTCCGGCACCCGCGTCAGCGGCTGCCCCAGATACGCCGCCAGCATCTCCCGATTCGGCACGTTCTCCGGGACCTTCCGCAGCCCGTCCATGTCGTCGCTGAACGCCAGCAGCCGCGACGGCAGGCCCGTCAGCGCCGTGAACGCGCGGCGCACCCATGTCGTCCGCGCCACCTCCCCGAACGTCCCGATATGCGGCAGCCCCGACGGACCATAGCCCGTCTCGAACAACGCCGACGCTTTCCCCCTCGATTGCAGCCGCGCCGCCACCTTCGCGGCTTCCTCGAAGGGCCAGGCCTTAGGCACGTCAATATTGCGAAGTGTTTCGGACATGCACGCAAGCTAGAAATGGGGGTGCTCTTGGTCAACGGGCGGAATGCTTAATTCCAGCACACGCGCGACTTGTGTGCGGCCTTGGTTCCCATCCGCACCGCTGTCATACACCCCCCATGGCCGCCCCCAGCCCCATCCTGCTGCCAGACGCGCCCGCCATCGCCGCGGGCCACGGCCGCGCCGCCATACTGACCCGGGATGGCGAGCTGCTGACCCTGCCTGCGCCCGAAGCCGCCGCCCTCCTCCGGCGCGAGCCGCCCGCCCTTCTCGTCCACGCCCCCGCCACCTTCCGCCGCCTCGCCATGCCCCCGGCCCCCGCGCTCGACCTGCTCGAGCTCTTTGCCTTCGTCCTTCCCGCGCACCCCGTCGCCCCCACCCCCCGCGGCCTCGCTCTGGCGCTCGACCTGCCGCCCCCCGCCACCATCGAGGACGCGGCCGCCCTCCTGCCCCGCATCGCCGAAACGCTCCTGGCCCGCCTCGCGGCCTCCGCGACGCTCCCGCGACAGGCGCACGCCGCCGGGCTTGCCGCACAGATGGGCGCCGCCGCGTGGCCATGGACGCGGACGGTCCTCGCCGCCCTCGGTCAACCCGCCGCCCGCCCCACCCCACGCGCCATGCGCGTCTGGGAAGACCTCCCGAAATGGGAGGACGAGGCCCCGCCACCGCCCCCCAGCAGCCATCCCGTCCCGCCCACCGAGGCCCGGGCCCGCCTTGCCGCCATGCTCGGACCCGGCGCCGAGCAGCGTCCGGGCCAGGCCGACTACGCCAGCGCCGCCGCCGCCGCCTTCGCCCCCCGCACCACCCCCGGCGATCCCGCCTTCGTCCTCGCCGAAGCCGGAACCGGCACCGGCAAGACCCTCGGCTACGTCGCCCCCGCCAGCCTCTGGGCCGAACGCAACGGCGGCGCCGTATGGATCAGCACCTTCACCCGCCACCTCCAGCGCCAGATCGACGCCGAACTCGCCCGCCTCTTTCCCGACCCGGCCATCCGCCGCCGGCGCGTCGTCGTGCGCAAGGGCCGCGAGAACTACCTCTGCCTCCTCAACTTCCAGGAACTCGCAACCACCCTCGCCCCCGCTTCACCCCTCGCCATCCCGCTCGGCCTCGTCGCCCGCTGGGCCGCCGCCACCATCGATGGCGACGTCTCGGGCGGCGATCTCCCCGGCTGGATGGCCGAGCTCTTCGGCCCGCGCCTCATGCCCGCCATCGCCGACCGCCGCGGCGAATGCATCCACGGGGCCTGCCAGCACTACACCCGCTGCTTCGTCGAACACACCGTCCGCCGTGCCCGCGGCGCCGAGCTCGTCGTGGCCAACCACGCCCTGGTGATGGCGCAGGCAAGCTGGGGCGGCATCGACGACGCACAGGTCCCGACCCGCTACGTCTTCGACGAGGGCCACCACCTTTTCGACGCCGCCGACAGCGCCTTCAGCGCCGAGATCTCGGGCATCGAGGCCGCCCTTCTCCGCCGCTGGCTCCTGGGCGCCGAGGAAACCCGGACCCGCGCCAAAGGCCTCCGCCCCCGGCTCGAGGCCATGGTCGGCGATGCCGTCCCCCTCGCCCCGGACCTCCCCGACATCCTCGCCGCCGCCCGCGCGCTTCCCGGGCCCGGCTGGTCCGCCCGCCTCGCCGGCGTGCCGGCGGGTGAAGTCGAGCGTTTCCTCGCCGCCATCCGCGCCCAGGTGCTTGCCCGCGCGCCCTCCGACGACGCAGGCTATGGTGACCTCGCCGTGGATCTCCACCCCGTCACCCCCGCCCTCGCCGACGCCGCCCGCGACATGGCCCGCGCCGTCATCGCCCTCCTGGAACCCCTCCGCGCCCTCCGCACCCGCCTCGAAGCCGCCCTCGAACAGGACGCCGAAACCCTCGACACCGACATCCGCCGCCGGATCGAGGCCGCCTGCCGCATGCTCAAGCACCGCGCCATCGAACGCCTCGTCGCCTGGCTCGCCATGCTGCTCACCGTCGCCGAACCCCCGCCCGAACCCGGCATCCGCCCGCAATACCTCCACCTCCTCCGCATCGACCGCCGCGACGGCCGCGACCTCGACGCCGGCCTCGCCCGCCATTGGCTCGACCCGACGCAGCCCTTCGCCGCAACCCTCGCCCGCCCGGCCCACGGCCTCCTCGTCACCTCCGCCACGCTCCGCGACACCGGTCTCGGCGACGCCGAACTCGCCTGGGAGAAGGCCGAGGCCCGGGTCGGGGCCGACCACCTCCCCTCCCCCGCCATCCGCGTGGCCGTCGCCAGCCCGTTCGACTACGCCGCCCAGACCCGCGCCTTCGTCGTCACCGACGTGGGGCCGGACGCGCCCGCGCTGGCTGGCGCCTACCGCGCCCTGTTCACCGCATCCGGCGGCGGCGCGCTCGGCCTGTTCACCGCCATCCGCCGCCTGCAGGACGTCCACGCCCGCATCGCCCCGGCCCTGGAGCAGGCGGGCCTCATGCTCCTGGGCCAGCACGTCGACGCCATGGACAACGCGACCCTCGTGGACGTCTTCCGCACCGAGATCGACTCCTGCCTCCTCGGCACCGACGCCATGCGCGACGGCGTCGACGTCCCGGGCCGGGCCCTGCGTCTGGTGGTGTTCGACCGCGTCCCCTGGCCCCGCCCGGACCTGCTGCACCGCGAACGGCGGGTCCACCTCTCCGGCGGAGATCCGAAGGGATACGACGACAGCAAGGCCCGCCTGCGCCTGCGCCAGGCCTTCGGCCGCCTCGTCCGCTCCGCCACCGACCGCGGCGTGTTCGTCCTGCTCGACCGCCGAACCCCCTCCCGCCTGCTGTCCGCCTTCCCGCAGGGTGTGGAAATCCGCCGCGTGGGCCTCGCCGAAGCCGTCGCGGAGACGCACGCCTTCCTGCATCAGACCGCACCCGGCTAACGCCCCCCCCTAACGAACGCGTCACTTGTGCTGCCGCCCGCACCCGGTAGGGTCCGCCGATGACAGGAAAGAAGGACACGACGATGCTCGCTCGTACCGGACTGGACGCCCAGGAGGCGCTGGTCTGCACAATGGTCCTGGTCGCCGCCGCCGACGGCGCGATCACCGACCGGGAGATCGGGGTCATGTCCGGCCTCGTCCAGACCATGCCCGCCTTCCACGATTTCAGCACCGAACGCCTGGAAGTCGCGACCGAGGCCGCCGTGGGCCTGCTGGAAGAAGACGAAGGCCTGGTTCACGCCGGCCAGTTGATCCGCGACGCCCTGGAACCCCGCCTGCGCGAAACCGCCTACGCGCTGGCCTGCGACGTCGTCGCCGCCGAACGCTCCGCCAACCAGCCCGTCCTTCGGATGCTGGAGTTCGTCATGACTGAGCTTCAGCTTGACCCATTGGTCGCCGCGGCGATCGAACGCGGCACCCGCGCCCGCTACCGCCGGGTCGAGGCGCCGGCGGGGTAGCAAGACCAACGTCATCCCCGGGCTTGACCCGGGGACCTCGTTCCAGCGGAAACTCCGGGCATCCCGGACACGAGATCGGGAGGCGAAAACTGCCCCCCTCAGATCACCAACTCGATCAGGAACGGCCCGCTCCGGCTGTTCGCCTGCGTGAACACATCCGCAAACCCCTCCAGCGTATCGACCCGAGCCGCCTCCACGCCCATCCCGCCGGCCAGAAGCGGCCAATCGAGGTCGGGGTTGGACAGGTCCATCATATCCATCGCGGTCCGCCCGGGATTGGCCCCCACCCCCCGATACTCGCCCAGCAGGATCGCATACTTCCGGTTGGAGAAGATGACCGTCGTCACGTCCAGCCGCTCCCGCGCCTGCGTCCACAACCCCTGCAGCGAATACATGGCCGACCCGTCCGCCTGCAGGTTCACCACCCGCCGCCCGGGCGCCCCCACCGCGGCCCCCGTCGCCAGCGGAATCCCGCACCCGATCGCACCCCCCGTGATCTGCAGCCAGTCGTGCGGCGCCGCCCCCACCGTCCCCGGAAAGAACGCCCGGCCGAAGCTGACCGACTCGTCGACCACCACCGCCCCCTCCGGCAGCAGTGCCCCCAAGGTCTGCGCGAAGCTCTCCGACGTGATCGCCCCGCGCGCGCGCTCCGGCCGCGGCGCGTCCTGCAGCCGGGGCGGCGGCGGCGCCCGCAGCGCCTCCGCCAGACGCGACAGCGCGTCCCCGGCATAGTGCTCGGGCCGCGCCAGCACATGCACCTGGCAATCCGGCGGCGCCATCAACCCGGGCTTCCCCGGATACGCGAAGAACCCCACCGGCACGATGGCGCCGATCAGGATCAGATGCTTCAACCCCGCCAGCGCCGCGACCGCCTGGTCGACGGGATACGGCAACCGCTCGATCGGAGTCCGCCCTGCCCCGCGCTCCATCCGCGCATTGCTCGTCTGCGCCAGCATCCGCGCCCCCGTCGCCTCCAGGATCCCCCGCGCCACCGCCAGCGGCCCCGTCCGCAGCGCGTGCCCCCCCAGCAGCAGCATCGTCGGCTCCCCCGACCGCAGCGCCCGCACCGCCGCATCGATCGCGTCCGGCGGAACATCGGGCTTCGGCGGCGCCGCCAACGGCCCGGCCACGACCCCACCCTCGTCCCAGCACGTGTCCGACGGCAGGATCAGCGTCGCGATCCCGCCCGGCGACGTCCTGGCCGCCTGCACCGCGACGGAACAATCCGCGCCCACCGTCGTCGCCTTCGTCGCCGTCCGCACCCAGGACGACACGCCCCGCGCCCACCCCTCGGTATCCGCCGTCAATGGCGCGTCCAGCGGCCGGTGATACGTCGCCTGGTCACCCACGATGTTCACGATCGACGACCGCGCCCGCCTGGCATTGTGCAGGTTCGCCAACCCGTTCGCGAGGCCCGGTCCGCAATGCAGCAGCGTGCATGCCGGCCGGTCCGTCATCCGCGAATACCCGTCCGCCGCCCCCGTCACCGTGTTCTCCTGCAACCCCAGGATGCAGCGCATTCCCGGAATGCGGTCCAGCGCCGCGACGAAGTGCATCTCCGACGTGCCCGGGTTGGAGAAGCAGGTGTCGACGCCGCACGCCAACAAGGTATGCACCAGGCTCTCGGCACCGTTCATTGCGTTCCCTCGGTTCAAGTGCCGCGGATGCTGCGCGCCCCCACCCGGCTTGGCAACCGGCCCCGACCGGCCTACCCCTGCATGAAACGCCAGGGGGACGACCAAGGAATGCCGACCATCCTCTATCCCGAATCCACGTATCAGGGCGTGGACGAGGAACGCCGCATCTTCGGCCCCGACGCCACCCTCGTCTTCCGCCCCACCACCGCCCTGTCCGACCTCACGGACGCCGAGGCCGCGGACGTTGAAGGCCTCATGATCTTCCGCCACTGGGTCAGCGCCGAAGACATGGCCCGCATGCCCAAGCTGCGCGCCATCGTCCGCATGGGCGTCGGCTACGACCGTCTGGACCGCGCCGCCGCTGCCGCCCGCGGCGTCATGATCTGCAACGTCCCGGACTATGGCACGACCGAGGTCGCCGACCACGCCATGGCCCTCGCCCTCTCCCTCCGCCGCGGAATCCTGCTTCATCATGACCGGCAGCGCGCGACCCCGCCCGACGGCTGGTGGTCGGTGGGCCACCCGCTGCTGCGCCGGGCCGGCACGCAGGGCTTCGGCATCGTCGGCCTCGGCCGCATCGGCACCGCCGTGGCGCTCCGGGCCAAGGCGTTCGGGTTCAAGGTCATGTTCTACGACCCCTACCGCCCCAATGGGACCGAGCTGGCGCTGGGCATCGCCCGGGCGGCGACCCTCGACGAGCTGCTGCCCCAGGCCGACGTGCTCTCGATGCACCTGCCGCACACCCCGGAATCGGCCGGCATGATCGGCGCCGCGCAGTTCGCCGCGATGCCCCGGGGCTCGGTCTTCGTCGACACCGCACGCGGCACCAACATGGACGTCGACGCTCTCTACGACGCGCTGAAATCCAACCACCTGGCTGGCGCCGGCCTTGACGTCCTGCCTGTCGAACCCCCCGTCGAACCCGTCCCCAAGCTCCTGGCCGCCTACCGCGCCAAGGAGGATTGGCTCGAAGGCCGCCTGGTCGTCACCCCCCACAGCGCCTACTGGACCCCGGAGGCCACCCACGACATCCGCATCAAGTCCGCCGAGACCATGCGCGCCGCGGTCATGAGCAACCGGCCGCAGAACGTCATCCTACCCACGGACTATTAGAGATCCCGGACGCGCTCGTCCTGGCGGGCGCCGTCGCGGCCGGGTTCGTGCAGGGCGTGTCGGGCTTCGCGCTGGGCCTCGTCGCGATGGTGTTCTGGTCAGGCGCGCTGCCGCCGCATGTGGCGGCGCCGTTGATCGCGTTGGGGTCGGTGGCCGGGCAGGCACTGTCGTTGCGGCAACTGCTGCCTGCCCTGGACCTGCGCCGCGCCGCGCCGATGGTGGCAGGAGGTCTGGCGGGGGTCCCGATCGGGGTCGCACTGCTGCCGCTGATCGATGCGGCGACCTTCCGGCTCGGGACCGGGCTGCTGCTCTGCTTCTACTGCCCGGCCATGCTGATGCTGCGCCGGGTGCCGCGAATCGTCTGGGGCGGCAGCCGCGCGGACGCCGCGGCCGGGTTCGCGGGCGGCGTGATGGGCGGCATCGCCGGACTGGCAGGCCCGGCGCCCATCCTATGGTGCGCGCTGCGCGGCTGGGACCGCGACACCCAGCGCGCGATGTTCCAGACCTTCCTGCTCGCCGCACAGGCCGCCGCCCTGCTCGCGTTCGCCGCGGCCGGGCTGTTCACGGCCGAGCTGCTGCACCTTGCGCTATGGGTGCTGCCCTGCATCCTGGTGCCGTCCTGGCTCGGCACGCGGCTCTACACGCGTCTGGGCGGGGAAACGTTTCGCCGCCTCGTCCTCGTCGTGTTGCTGACGACGGGCGCCGTGCTCGTGCTGCAGGGCACGGTGCTTGCACGATAAGGGCTTGGCATCGGGCCTCGGGACGACTACCTTTAATACGCGCACAACGGCTCGCGGGTTCTTTCCTGCGCGCGTCAGGTGAGTGCAGGGCAGCCCATCGGCGACGCCCCGCTCCCCCCCGGTGTGCGACGCCCAACCCTGGACGGATGCCGGCCACCTTCGGCCGCAGGCAAACCGAGCGGGACAGCAGGAAAGTGCGCCACCCAGGATGAATATGAAGCGTATGCGCGGACGCAACCATCGCGGCGGAAGCGGCGGAGGAGGCGGGGGCGGCGGCCCGGTTCGTCATCAGAGCGGCAACGTGCCGATGAACCGCAACCACATCTTCGACAGCAGCGGCCCCGACCTCCGCATTCGCGGCACGTCGCAGCAGTTGTTCGAGAAATACCTCCAGCTTGGGCGTGACGCCACCAGCTCGGGCGACCGGGTCATGGCCGAGAGCTATTTCCAGTATGCCGAACACTATTTCCGCATCCTGAACGCCATGAACCAGGCCGTGCAGCAGAACACCCAGCAGGGTGGCCAGCCGCAGCAACCGCAGCAGCCTTACCAGGGCAACCAGCAGGGCAGCGCCCACTACCAGCGCCGCCCCGACCACTCCGCCGACCAGTCGGACAACGACCAGGGCCGCTACGACGACGACCAGCAGAACGACCAGTCGGCCCAGGACTCCCGCCCGATCACCATCACGGCGGGCGCCCCGGAAAGCTGATCCCGGGCGCCCTCTCCCGCTAGCGGGAGAGGGCCGGGACGAGGCTTTCGCGGGGGTAAAACCGGTCTCCGGTTCCCTACCGCTCGGGAAACCCCACTATACTCCGGGTGACCTCGAGGACTCCGCCGCGTGACCCCTGATCGAACTCCGCCCGACGCGACGATGCCGACCGGCTCGCCGATGGCCGACGCGATCGACCGCGATGACGGAGCCGTCACCAGCACCGCCGAGGGCGCGGCCCGGCTCCTGCGGGAGCCCGACTCCCATCGGCTCGGCCGCCACGCCCGCTCCCCCGCCGACATCGCCTGGCCCGGCTGGCGCGCCGTCATCCGCCGCACCCTCATCGAGATGCTGACCGACCGCGTCGCCCTTGTCGCCGCCGGTTGCGCCTTCTACGGCACGCTCGCGCTGTTCCCGGCGATCTCGATGCTGATCTCCGTCTACGGCCTGCTGTTCGATCCCGTGACGGTCCTGCCGCAACTCGCCGTGCTGCGGGACCTGCTCCCCCCCGCCGCCTTCCAGCTCATCGCCGAACGCGTGCAGATGCTCGTCAGCAAGCCCCCGGGCGCCCTGACGAGCAGCCTCCTGTTCAGCACCGCCGTCACCCTCTGGAGCTCGGCCGCCGGCACGAAATCGATCATCGCCGCATTGAACCTCGCCTACGAGGAACGGGAGGAGCGAAGCTTTCTGGCCTACCAGCTCCTGGCGTTCACGATGACACTTTGCGTGATCATGGGCACGGTCATGGGCCTGGGCCTGCTGGTGGCCCTTCCAGCGGCGCTCGACTTCTTCGGGTTCGCCAGCCACCAGCGAACGCTGATCCGGGCGGCGAGCTTCCTGTTGCTGGTTTCGGCGGTGATGGGCGGCCTGGCGCTGCTCTACCGCTACGGCCCGGACCGCAAGGCCCCGCGGTGGAGCTGGGTCACCCCGGGGTCGATCGTGGCGACGGTCCTGTGGGTCGCCGCCTCGGCGTTGTTCTCGTTCTACGTCGCCCAGTTCGCCACCTACGACGCGACCTACGGCCCGCTGGGCACCGTGGTCGGCGTCATGATGTGGTTCTACGTCACAGCCTACGCGGTGCTGCTTGGCGCTGAACTGAATGCCAAGCTTGAACTACAGACGGTGCGCGACAGCACGGACGGTCCGCCGCGGCCGATCGGTAGCCGGGGCGCGTACGTGGCTGACCACGTCGCCGAGGCGACGCGGCGCTGACGCCCGGGGCAGGCGAATCACCCGCCTCGTCCGGCGCCTCCGCCACCTCCACCGCATCGTCGGGCTTCGCCGTCTCCAGCGTCACCATCGCCGTGCCGCGGTTCAGCAGCCCGATCCGCGACGCGGCGCCACGGGACAGATCGATGACCCGGATGAACTTGTGCGGTTGCCGGTCGGTGATGGTCACCACCACGCTGGCGCCCGTCTCCTGCATCGTCACCCGCACCCGGCTGCCCATCGGCAGGGACGAGTGCGCGGCCGTCATGGCGTTCTGGTCGAAGATCGCCCCGCTCGTCGTCCGACGCCCGTGATGCCGCCCCCCATACCACGTCGCCTGCCCGCTCTCTTCCCAACCCGGCGTGTTCGGCGACGGTGGGGACGCCGCCTTGGCAGCCCCCGCGATCATCATCACCGATGCCACGGCGGGCAGAAAGCGAATGGCGGAATGCATCATCCGGGACCTCGTTCCATTGCTCATGGAAGCTTGATGCCGTTACCGGCCATGAAGATCAAGCCTTAAATTCCAGAGCCAAGCATAGTCCCTGAATCCTTTATGGATCGTATACACGGCCGACCCGATGGTTCATCCTGACATTGCAGGCAGTCGAACCCAATTCCACATCCTGTAACGATCATCCTTCATTGGTTGCACGCTGCACTGCACCCAAACTGGATCATTTCCGCTATTCAATAACGCTGTGAAGCCGCCAAATAATGCTGCGCACCCCCCGCCGGGCACGCACCCGCCGGTGGCTCCGTAACAAATCATTGAAGATGAGCGGCTTATCCGAACGCACGCCAAACCGTGCAATCGCCCGAAGGCGCCGGGGACTCAGCTCAGCGGATCAGCCCGGCCAGCGGGCTCGACGGATCCGCACCCATCCGCCGCGGCATGCGGCCGGCCAGGTGCGCAAGCCGCCCCGCCTCCACCCCCGCCTTCATCGCCCGCGCCATCCGGATCGGGTCCGCCGCATGGGCGATCGCCGAGTTCAGCAGCACCGCGTCGCACCCCAGCTCCATCGCGATCGCCGCGTCCGACGCCGTCCCCACGCCCGCATCCACCAGCAGCGGCACCCCGGCCTGCTCGATCAGCATCGACAGCATGGCCGGGTTCTGGATGCCCAACCCCGACCCGATCGGCGCCCCCAGCGGCATGATCGCGACGCAGCCCATCTCCTCCAGCCGCTTCGCCGCCACCGGGTCGTCGGCGCAGTACACCATCACCTCGAACCCGTCCTTGATCAGCGCCGCCGCCGCCTCGAACGTCGCCGCCATGTCGGGATACAGATGCGGCGGCGGCCCCAGGACCTCGAGCTTGACCAGGTTCCATCCCCCCGCCTCCCGCGCCAGCCGCAGCGTCCGCACCGCGTCGTTCGCCGTGTGGCAGCCGGCCGTGTTCGGCAGATAGGTGTACTTCTTGGGGTCGACGAAATCCTGCAGCATCGGCGCGCCGGAGTCCGACAGGTTCACCCGCCGCACCGCGACCGTCACCATCTCGGCCCCCGACGCCTCGATCGCCGCCGCCGTCTCCTCCAGGCTCTTGTACTTGCCGGTTCCCACCACCAGCCGCGACCGGAAGCTGCGCCCCGCAACGCTCCACGTGTCGTCGCCGCCCACGAAACCGTCCATGCCTAGCCTCCGCCGATGAAATGCACGATCTCGATCTTGTCGGCAGGCAGGATCGCCACCGCCTCGTAGGTGGAGCGCGGCACGATCTCCTCATTCCGTTCGACCGCGACCTTGCGGACGTCGAGTCCCAATTGATCCAGCAGCCGCGACACCGTCGCCCCGGCCGGCACCCGCATCGTCTCGCCGTTGACTGTGACGCCGAACGCCTCGATCTCTCCCATGCGCCCTATATGTGACCGGCGAATCCGCGAGGCAAGCAACCTCATGGCCGCAACGGTCGCGCCCGGACGCATGGATGGGATGGGGAGCGGGCCGGGCATGCGACGATCGATCGACGGAGCCTCATCCCCGGCCGCCATGACGCTTGGTATCGGTCTGCTGGGCGCCATAATTTTCGCTGTTCTGACGCCCCCGTTCCAGGTTCCGGACGAGCCGCAGCACTTCTTCCGCGCATACCAGCTCAGCGAAGGCGGCGTGTTCGCGGAGGTGCGGGACGGTCGGGCGGGAGGGACGCTCCCTGCTGCGCTGGTCGAATCGGCCGAAGCCTTCCTGCACAGCCGCGCACTGCACACCGCACGCCCGGTCACGCCGCACCCGCTGGGCCAAAGCTTGCGTGAGCTCGCCCGCCCGCTCGATCCCGGGCGGCGCGAGTTCATCGATTTCAGCGGCGCCGCCATCTATGCGCCCTTCGCCTACGCGCCCCAGGCCCTGGCGATCGGGGGGGGCCGATTGCTGGGCGGCGGCCCTCTGGCGCTGCTGCTCGCCGCGCGGCTGGCAAACGGGATCGCCGCGGCCCTGCTGCTCGCGCTGGCGGTCCGGCTGATGCCGGGGTGCGCGACCATGGCGATGGGCGCGGCGCTGCTGCCGATGGCGGTGTTCGAGTATGGGTCCGCGTCGCCCGACGCGTTGCTCATCGCCAGCGTGTTCCTCTTCACCGCCGTGACCCTGCGATCGGCGCTGGAGGCGCGCTGGCCGGCGGGGCGGGTGGTGCTCGCCGCCGGGTGCGGCATCGTGTTCTGCACCCTGAAACCGGTCTACGCGCCGCTTCTGCTGATCGGCGCCTGGGCGGGGTTGCGCGCGGGACCGGTGCGCGCGGCCATGCTTGCGCAGGGCGCCGTGCTCGCGGTCACGCTGACGGCCACGCTGGCCTGGCTCTGGCTGGCACGGCCGGGCCTGGTGCTCCCCGTCCCGGGCACCGACCTGGCGGCGCAGGCCCGGTGGATCGTCTCCGACCCGCAGGCCTTCGCGTCCGTGCTGGTGGCGACCGTGTCCGACGGCGCCTTCCTCTACTTCACCGCGGTCGGCGTCCTCGGCTGGCTCTCGGTGACGTTGCCGCTGCCCCTGTACGCCCTGCCTTTGCCGGCGCTGGTGGCCGGGCTGCTGGCCGATTCGGGCCGGGGACCGCGCCTGCCGCTGGGCGCGGCCGCCTGGGGCGCGCTGATGGTGGGTTCCAGCGCCGTGCTGGTGATGACGGCCCTCTATCTCTATGCAAGCCCGGTCGGCGCGGACCGGGTCGCAGGCGTCCAGGGCCGGTACTTCCTCCCGCTGCTGGCGCCGGTCGTCGCCGCGGTGGGGGCGCTGGGGCGGGTGGAGATCCCCGCGGCCGGGCGGCGCGCCGCGGGGGTGGCGGCCCTGCTCGCGGCGATCCTGATGCTCGCGGGCGCCGTGACGGCGGTCGTGGGGGCCTACGGGGTGCTGTGACCGCTGGCGTCCGGCTTCGCCCACACCATCGTCGTGTACTGGTTGACGAAGCCGTGGCGCAGGGTCGCCAGCACCCGGGTGACCGCGGCGGCGGGGTGGGTCGCGTAGTAGCCGAGCAGGTTGGGACGCATGTCGGCCATGCGCCGCTCCGTCCGGGCCATCACCCGGAAGGGATGGAAGGGCTGCACCTGCCGATGGCTGGCGAGCTCGACCAGGCCATGCCGGTGGCCCAGGCGTCGGAACGACGCGTCGGTGAAGTCGTGGAGGTGATGCGGGTTGGCGTCGACCGAAGGGGTCGTCGGCACCGAGGCGATCAGCCGCCCGCCCGGCCGCAGGCTGTCCAGCACGTTGGCCAGGAACCCGTCGGGGTCGGGCAGATGCTCGATCGTCTCCAGCGACACCACCGTGTCGAACGGGCATGGCGACCGGAACGTCATGGCGTCGCCCACCTGGAAGCGGGCGCGCGGATGGGCGTGGGCCCGCCGCGCCTCGTCGACGGCCTGTTCGCAGCAATCGACGCCCTGCACCGCCGCGATGTCCGGCCGGGCATCGAGCATCAGCGCCGCGCCGTATCCCACCCCGCAGGCGATATCCAGCAGCCGCCCGGGATGGGCGTGCCGCGCCGCGAACGCATACCGCTCGGCATGCAGACGATACGTCTCCAGCCCTGTCGTGTCGTCCGCCGACAGCGCGGCCGGGACCAGGCGCTCCAGCGTGGCGGTCGCGCTCATGACGTGTGCTCCGGCGGTGCGGGCAAGCGCGCGCCCTGTAGCGCCATGGTGCGTATCACCTCGGTCATCGTCTGGTTCGTCGCCTCGACCCGCAGGTGCAGGCACAGGCAGATGAACATGGTCACGGCGATGAAGACGTAGAACACGAGGTCCGCCCCGCGCCCCACCCCCACGGCGTGCGCCAGCGTGTTCGCCAGCGACGGCGTCCAGACGAGCCCGATCCCGCCCAGCGCGACGACCGACGTCAGCACCCCCATGATCGACGAGGTCCGCCGCTGCACCTGCGCATAGGCCAGGATCGCCGCCAGCGCCGCCGTCAGGATCACCTGGATCAACATCAGTGCGCGAGCCTCCCCAGCAGCAGCTCCATCACGATGAAGAAGGAGTTGGACAGGCGTTGCCCCTTGCGGAGCGAATAGGCGGTGTAGGTGATCGTCACCGGCGCCTCGGCATAGGTCAGCCCCGTCCTTGCGACCTGGCTCAGCAGTTCCGAGGCGTGCGCCATCCGGTTCTGCCGCAACCTGATCTGCCCGGCCGCCCGCCGGCTCAACAGCCGCAGCCCGTTCGACGCATCGGTCAGCCGCAGCCCGGTCGACAGCCGCGTCGCCAGCACGGCGGCCCGCAACACCAGTCCCCGCCCCCGCGACATCCCCACGGTCCGCCCCAGGAACCGCGAGCCGAGCACGATCTCGGCCCCCGTGCGCCGCTGGACCGCGAACAGCACATCGATGTCGGACGCCGCGTGCTGCCCGTCCGCGTCGAACGTCACGATCCACGCGGCCCCCTGGGCGCAGGCATAGTCGATCCCGGTCTGCAGCGACGCGCCCTGCCCCAGGTTCACGGGATGACGCAGCACGACCGCGCCCGCCCGGTGCGCCACAGCCCCCGTTTCGTCGCGCGATCCGTCATCCACCACCACGACCCGGCAGCCACGCCGGGCCAACCCCTCGACGACGGCACCGATCACCGGCGCCTCGTTCAGCGCGGCGATGACGATCCATGGGGCGGAGGCATCGGGCTGGCTCACGCACGGTCTCCTTGGCGACGAGCCTTACCCTACACGGGAGCGCCACGCCGGTCCCGTCAGTCTTCGTCAGGATCGGTCATTCCCCTCACGCCGCCCGCAACCGGCCCAGGAAATCATCCACCTGGCCCCGCATCGCCTCCGCCCGCCGGGCGAGCGCGCCAGAGGCCGCCCGCAGCTCCGTCGCCGAAGCGCCCGTCCGCTCCGCCCCCGCCCGCACCCCTGCCGCATGACGCGCCGCCTCCCGCGTGCCCGACGCCGCCTCCGCCACCGCGCGCCCGATCTCCTGCGTCGCCGCCGCCTGCTGTTCCGCCGCCGCGGCGACCGAGGCGGTGTTGCCGTCCATCTCCTCGATCGTGCGTGCGATCGCCGCGATCGCCGCCACCGTGCGCGCCGTCTCCCCCTGCATCGAGGCGATCTGCGCCCCGATCTCGTCCGTCGCCTTCGCCGTCTGCGCCGCCAGGTTCTTCACTTCGGACGCGACGACCGCGAACCCCTTGCCCGCCTCCCCCGCCCGCGCCGCCTCGATCGTCGCGTTCAGCGCCAGCAGGTTCGTCTGCCCGGCGATCCCGCTGATCATCCGGACCACGTCGCCGATCCGGCTCGCCGCCTCCGCCAGCCCCTGCACGGTCGCATCCGTCTCCCGCGCGCTCTCGGCCGCGCGCCGGGCCACCGCGGCGCCGTCGGTCAGTTGCCGCGCGACCTCCGCGATCGAGGCCCCCAGTTGCTCGGCCGAAGCCGCCACCGTCTGCACGCTGTCGCTCGCCTGTTCCGAGGCCGCGGCCACCGACACGGCCTGCGCCGTCCCGTCCCGCGCCGTGCCGCTCATCAGGTCCGCCGTCGCGTCCAGCTCCGTCGCCGCGGACGAGACGGCCTGCAGCATCTCCACCGCCTCCGCCTCGAAGGCCCGCACCGCCTCCGCCACGCGCGCCGCCTGTTCGGCCTTCGCCGCGTGCTCCGCCGCGGCCATGGCCGCCAGCCGCTCCCGTTCCAGCGAAGCCTCCCGCAGCGTCTCCACGGCGCAGGCCATCTGCCCGATCTCGTCCGCCCGCGCCTGCCCCGGCACCGCCGCCTGCAGGTCGCCCGCCGCAATCCGCCGCACGGCCTCCGTCACCGACTGGACGGGCCGCACGACTCGCCGGAACAGGCCGAGCACGCTGACGACGGACAGGCCCAGCGACGCCGCGAACAGGCCCAGCGCGATCCACACCCGCATCTCGGCCGACTCGACGGCCAGCCGGCTCTCGGTCAGCGCCTCGTCGAGCGCCACGTCCCGCAGCTTCAGCATGCTCGCCTGCGCCGGCACGCTCCAGGCCCGGAAGGCCGTCATCTCCTCGGGCCATGGCGTGGCCGGCGCGCCCATCGTCTGCGCCCGCCCCCAGGCCAGCACGCCGTCCCACCGCTTCATGTCCCGTTCCACGAAGCTTTGCCGCTGCCGGTCCCGCTCGGCCTTGATCGCCGCCGATTGCTCCGGCCCGTCGATCATCCGCAGCGCCGTCTCCCACGCCTGCTGCAACCGCCCGGTCAACTGTTCCGCCAGCACAAGCCGTTCGGGCGTGAAGGTGCGCTCCCCGATCCAGCCGGTGAAGACGAGGTTGCGGCGGCCCGAGGCCTCCCGCATGTCCATCACCTGCGTCGCCACGTCGACGGCGCCGGCGATGGAGGGCGCGGCCAGCGCCACTCGCCGTGCCGCCTCGTCGGCCAGCGCCATCATCCGCACGCCCTGGGCCGTGCGCTCCCGCAGCACATCGGACGGGAACGACGCGTCCCGGGCCTTCGGCGGCTTCCCAAGCTCCCCGGCAAGCCGGGCCCGCAGCTTCACCTGCGCGGCCAGCGCGCCTTCCGGCACCCCGCCGCCCAGCCCCAGCGCCGCCGCGCTGCGCCCCGCGGCGGACAGCAGCGCGTCCGTCACGGCCGCAGCCTTCGCCAGCGCCTCGGCGTCCGGCTGTGCCGACAGCAGCGCCGTCGTCAGCACCCCGCTTTCCACCGCGAACGCCGTCTGGCCGCGCTGCACGTCGCTGACCACCTGCGTCGCCACCCGCGCGGTCCGCGCCTGCTCGGCCGCGCGCATCTGCTCGTAGGCGATCCAGCCGGAGGCGAGCAGCCCGGGCAGCGACACGGCGACAAAGCCGAACAGGACAGCGTGACGGATGCGCATGGGCAGGAATCCTGCAGGTGACACCGCACCTTGCCTGCCCGACCTTGCCGCGGGATTAACCGCCGGGGATCAGAACCCCAGGATCGCCTTCGCCACGATGTTCCGCTGGATCTCGTTCGACCCGCCATAGATCGAGATCTTGCGCCAGTTGAAATACGTGGGCGCCGCCTCGGCCGCAAAATCAGGCCCCACCGGCTCCTGGTTGCTGCCGTCCGCATGCTCGTCGTACGGCAGGACATAGGGGCCGACGACGTCCATCAGCAGCTCCGTCGTCGCCTGCTGCAGCTCGCTGCCCTTCAGCTTCAGGATGGAGCTGGCGGGGTTCGGACGCCCCTTGTCGCGGTTCCGCTCGTCCGCCACGACGCGGAGCTGCGTCATCTCCAGCGCCTTCAGCTCCACCTCCACGGCGGCCAGCTTCTCGCGGAAATGCGGCTCGTCCAGCAGCGCCCGGTCGCCCACCCGCTCCAGCGCCGCCAACTGCTTGATGCGGCGGATGCGCGCCTTGCTGACGCCCACGCGCGCGATGCCCGTCCGCTCGTTGCCCAGCAGGAACTTGGCGTAGTCCCAGCCCTTGTTCTCCTCGCCCACCAGGTTCTCCAGCGGCACGCGCACGTCGTCGAACCACACCTCGTTGACCTCGACGCCCCCGTCGATCGTCTGGATCGGGCGCACGGTGATCCCCGGTGTCTGCATGTCGATCAGCAGGAAGCTGATGCCCATCTGCTTCTTGGCGCCCGGGTCGGTCCGCACCAGGCAGAAGATCCAGTCGGCATACTGGGCCAGCGTTGTCCAGGTCTTCTGCCCGTTCACCACGTAGTGCTCGCCGTCCCGCACCGCCGTCGTCCGCAGGCTGGCGAGGTCGGAGCCCGCGCCCGGCTCGCTGAACCCCTGGCACCACCAGATGTCGAGATTGGCGGTCGCCGGCAGGAAGCGCCGCTTCTGGTCGTCGTTCGCGAACTGCGCGATGACGGGGCCGACCATGTTGGCGTTGAACCCCAGCGGGGGCGGCACGCAGGCCTGCTGCATCTCGTCCTGGTAGATGTAGAGCTGGACCGGCGACCAGCCCTGCCCGCCCCACTCCGTGGGCCAGTGCGGCACGGCGAGGCCGTGCGCGTTCATGATCCGCTGCGCCGTGACCTGGTCGCCGCGGGGCACGTGCTCGCCCTTCTTCACCTGGTCGCGGATGCCGGCGGGGATCTGCGTGTGGAAGAAGTCCCGCATCCGGTCCCGGAATGCGGTCTCGTCCGGCGTGAAGCTCAGGTCCATGACGTCGCTCCCTACACGATCTCGAACAATCCGGCCGCGCCCTGGCCGCCGCCCACGCACATGGTGACCACCACGCGCTTCGCACCCCGGCGCCTGCCCTCGATCAACGCATGCCCCGTCATCCGCGCGCCGCTCATGCCATAGGGGTGCCCGATCGCGATCGCGCCGCCATCGACGTTGAGCCGATCATGCGGGATGCCCAGCCGGTCCGCGCAGTACAGCACCTGGCTCGCGAACGCCTCGTTCAGTTCCCAAAGGTCGATGTCGTCGACCGTCAGCCCGTGCCGGGCCAACAGCCGGGGCACGGCGAAGACGGGGCCGATCCCCATCTCGTCCGGCTCGCACCCCGCCACGGCCAGACCGCGGAACACGCCCAGGGCCGGGATGCCCCGCGCCGCCGCCGCGCGGGCGGACATCACGACGCAGGCCGAGGCGCCGTCGCTCAACTGGCTGGCATTCCCCGCCGTGATGAACTGGTCCTCCCCCCGCACCGGCTTCAGCTTGGCCAATCCCTCCAGCGTCGTCTCCGGCCGGTTGCCCTCGTCCTGGCGCAGGGTCACCGGCTCGTGCCGGATCTCCTCGCTGCCCTTGTCCTGGACGGCCTTCGTGGTGGGGAGCGGCACGATCTCGGCATCGAACCGCCCCGCCTGCTGGCCCGCTGCCGTACGCCGCTGGCTTTCCAGCGCATACGCGTCCTGCCGGTCCCGCCCGATCCCGTAGCGCGCGGCGACGATGTCCGCAGTCTCGATCATCGGCATGTACACCGCCGTGTGCCGATCCAGCCAGGCCTCGCGGTAGTGGTTCCGGTTCAGCGTCGTCTGCACCAGGCTGATGCTCTCCAGCCCGCCCGCCACCGCCACCGGCACCCCGTCGCACACCACACGGTTCGCCGCGATCGCGATGGCCTGCAGGCCCGACGAGCAGAACCGGTTCACCGTCATCGCCGCCGCGGTGGCCGGCACGCCGCCCCGGAGCGCCGCCTGCCGGGCGATGTTGCCGCCCGTCGCCCCCTCGGGGTTCGCGCAGCCCAGCACGACCTCCTCGACCTCCGCCCGGTCCACCCCGGCCCGGTCCAGCGCATGCCCGATCACGTGCCCGCCCATCTCGGCGCCATGCGTCAGGTTGAAGGCGCCCCGCATGGCACGCCCGATCGGCGTGCGCGCGGTCGCCACGATGACGGCTTCGTCCATTCCCTACCCCTGTTCCATCAGCTCGCGTTTCGCGAGTTTCCCCACCGGCGTGTGCGGCAGGCTTTGTCGAAGTTCCAGCGCGTCCGGCAACTCGTGCTTGCCCAGCCGGTCGGCCAGGAACGCCCGCAGCGCGTCGAGCGTCAAGTCCGCAGCGCCCTCCCGCAGCACGACGAACGCCTTCGCCGCCTGCCCGCGATACGCGTCCGCCACGCCGATCACCGCCGCCTCCTGCACATCCGGATGCTCGTGGATCGCCTCCTCGATCGCGCGCGGATAGACGTTGAACCCGCCGCTTATGATCATGTCCTTCTTGCGGTCCACCAGCACGAACCGCCCGTCCGGCTCCATCCGCCCCACATCCCCGGTCAGGAACCACCCATCCACGAACGCCGCCGCGTTCTCCGCCGCCCGGTTCCAGTAGCCCGGCGTCACGTTCGGCCCCCGCACCCGCAACTCCCCCGCCTCCCCCGCCGGCAGGACCGCCCGGGGGTCATCGAGCGCCACGACCTGCATCTCCACCCCCGGCAGCGGCACGCCGATCTCGCCCGGCTCCTGGTCGCGGTCCGGCAGCAGGTTCGTCCCCGCCGGCGACGTCTCCGTCATGCCCCAGCCGCCGCCAAGCCGCAGCCCGGTCAAGGCCCGGAACCGCTCCCCCACCTCATGCGGCAGCGCGGCGCCCCCGCTGCTCGCGACCCGCAGGCTCGACAGCTCCCGCCGGTCGATGCCCGGCGCGTTCACCAGCGCGATCCACATCGTCGGCACGCCGTTCATGTGGGTGCACCGCCCGGCCTCGATGGCGTCCAGCACGGCGTCGAGCTGGAAGCGCGGGTGCAGCACCAGCTCGACCCCGTTGGAGATCGCGCGCAGCAGCACGGCGGTCAGCGCGTAGATATGGAACAGCGGCAGCACGCACAGCACCCGGTCCGCCGGCCGGAACCCGCGCCCGAGGCCGACATTCCATGCGTCGTAGATCGAGACGGTGCTGGTGAGGTTCGCATGCGTCAACTGCGCCGCCCGCGGCTGCCCCGTGGTCCCGCCCGTGTATTGCAGCAGCGCCACGTCGTGCGGGTCCAGCACGGGCCAGGCCACGTCCGGCCCGTCCAGCGCGCCCAGCCGCCGCGCATGGGCGGGCACCGGCACGGCGGCCGCGCTCGGGCCCCAATCGGCGTCCTCGGCCACGATCAGGTGCGCGGCGGCGCCCGTCCGCACCGCCTCCTCCGCCTGCGGCAGCACGCCCGGCAGGTTCGTGGTGATCAGCATCCGCGCGCCGCTATCCCCGAGCTTCCGCGCGACCGCGCGCGCCGGGTCGAGCGGCGTCAGATGCACGACCCGCGCCCCGATCCGCAGGCACGCGAAGAACGCGACGGGATGCGCGGGCGAGTTGGGCAGCAGCAGCCCCACCGCCTCCCCCCGGTCGATCCCCAGCGCCGCCAGCCCCCGCGCGAGCCGGTCCACCCGCGCCCCCAGCTCGGCGAACGTCATGCGGTGGCTGCGGAAGGTGATGGCGATGCGGTTCGGATGGGCTGCCACCGCGCGGTCGAGCATACCCGGCAGCGTCTCCACGCGCAGCGGCACATCCCAGGCAAGCCCGGGCGGATAGATGGCCTCCCAGGGATGCGGGCGGCTCACGGCGGTAGCCGGCCGAATACCCGCACCAGGCCCTCACCCCGACCCTCTCCCGATGGGAGAGGGAGCAGCGCCGCCGGCATCACGCCGCCTTCTTCGCCCCCAGACTCCCGAACCCCTCCCCGGACGCCGCCAGCCGGTCCAGCAGCGGCGCGGGCCTCAGGCTCTCGTCGCCCGTCTCCCGCGCGAAGGCCGCAAGCCGGTCACGCACCCGCGCCAGCCCCACCAGGTCCGCGTAGAACATCGGCCCGCCCCGGTATGCCGGCCAATTGTATCCATGCAGCCAGATCGCATCGATGTCGCCCGGCCGCTCCGCGATGCCCTCGTCCAGGATGCGCGCGCCCTCGTTGATCATGGGATACACCAGCCGCGCGATGATCTCGTCCTGCGGGATGCTCCGCCGCGTGATGCCCAGGCGGGCGCTTTCGGCGGCGATGATCGCGTCGACGGCCGGGTCCGGCGTCGCGCTCCGCCCCTCGTACACATAGTACCCGCGCCCCGTCTTCTGCCCGAACCGCCCGGCGTCGCACAGCGCGTCCGCCACCGGCGCGCGCTTGCCGAACGCCTTCCTGATGCGCATCCCGATATCCAGTCCCGCCAGGTCCGCCATCGCGAACGGTCCCATCCGGAACCCGAACGCCGTCAGCGCGCCGTCCACCTCCGAAGGGCTTGCGCCATCCAGCAGCAGCCGCTCCGCCGCCTCCGTCCGCCGCGCCAGCATCCGGTTGCCCACGAAGCCGAAGCAGTTGCCGACGACGATGCCCACCTTCACCAGCGTCTTGCCCAGCGCCGCCGCCGTCGCGATCACCTCTGGCGCGCTGTCACGACCACGCACGACCTCCAGCAGTTTCATCACGTTGGCCGGGCTGAAGAAATGCATGCCCAGCACGTCGCCCGGCCGGCTGGTGGCCGAGGCGATCTGGTCGATGTCCAGGTAGCTCGTGTTGGTCGCAAGCACGGCACCGGGCTTGGCGAGGCGATCCAGCGTGCGGAACACCTCCTGCTTCACGCCCATCTCCTCGAACACCGCCTCCACGACGATATCGGCGTCGTGCAGGTCCGTAAGCCCCACCTGGCCGGTGATCCGCGCGCCGCGCTCCGCCGCCTGCTGCGGCGTGATGCTGCCCCGCTTGGCGCTGCCGGCATACAGCTCGTGGATGCGTGCCAGGCCCCGGTCGAGCGCCGCCTGCTCCGTCTCGATCACCGTCACCGGGATGCCCGCGTTGGCGAAGCACATCGCGATGCCCCCGCCCATGGTGCCGGCGCCGATCACGGCGGCGCGCTTCACCGGGCGCGCCTGCGTGCCGGCGGGTAGCTTCGCCTTCTGCGCCTCCCGCTCGGCAAAGAAGGCGTGGCGTTGCGCGCGGCTCTCGTCGCCGGCGACGAGGTGCTCGAACAGCCGCCGCTCGTTGGCCAGGCCCTCGTCGAACGGCATCGTCACCGCGCCGCGCACGGCCTCGACGCAGTGGCGCGGCGCCTCGGCGGCGGAGGCCTTCAGCAGCGGCGCCGCAACCCGGTCCACCAGGCCCGGATCGGCCTTGGCCGGCGCCAGCGCGTCCTCGCGGTCCCGAACGCGGGTCTTCGGCACGTCCCCGCGCGCCCATTCCACGGCGGCGCCGGGGTAGTCGCCCTCCAGCACGGCATCCACCAGGCCCATCGCCGCCGCCTCCTCGGCCCCCACCGGGTTGCCGGTCACGATCATGGAAAGCGCCTTCTCGACCCCCGCGATGCGCGGCAGGCGCTGCGTGCCGCCGCCGCCGGGCAGCAGCCCGAGCTTCACCTCCGGCAGCCCCAGCCGCGCCCCCTTCCACGCGACGCGGGCGTGGCACCCCAGCGCCAGCTCCAGCCCGCCGCCCAGCGCCACACCCTGGATCGCGGCGATCACGGGCACCGTCATCTCCTCGATCGCCGCGATCACCGCCCGCAGATGCGGCGCCTGCGGCGGCTTGCCGAACTCCGTGATGTCGGCCCCGCCGCTGAAGGCCCGCGCGGTCCCGTGCAGCACGACAGCCCGCGCGTCGCCGACCCGGCCCAGCGCGTCCATGATCCCCATCCGCAGCGCATGCCCCAGCGCGTTCACGGGCGGGTTGTCCATGGCGATGACGGCGATGTCGCCCTGGCGGGAAAAGCTGACGGTCATGGCAAGTCCTTCTTTCTGCTCCCTCTCCCGTCGGGAGAGGGCCGGGGTGAGGGCCTGGCGCACACGAGGACGGCCCTGCGACCGCGCTTTACCCCCGCCCCCATCAAACCTCCAGCCATTCGCGCCGCACGCCCGCATCGGCGGCCAGCGCGGCCGGCGTGCCCTCGAACACGATCTGCCCGTGCCCCATGACATACAGCCGCTTGCTGATCGCCAGCGCGATGTCCAGCTTCTGCTCCACCAGCAGGATCGTCACCCCCCGCGCCGCCACCTGCTCCAGCAGCGTCCGGACGGTCTGCACCATCATCGGCGCCAGGCCCTCGGTGGGTTCGTCGACCATCAGCAGCGCCGGGCAGCCCATCAGCGTGCGGCACATGGCCAGCATCTGCTGCTCCCCGCCGGAGAGCGCCCCCGCCGGCGCGTCCATCCGCTCCCGCAGCCGCGGGAACAGCGCGTACGCGTCCTCCAGCCCGAACTTCCCGCCCGGCCCCTTCTTCTCCCCCAGCACCAGGTTCTGCCGCGTCGTCAGGTCCGGGAAGATCGCCCGGTGCTCGTCGACGTAGCCCAGCCCCAGCCGAGCCACCTGGTGCGGCGCCAACCCCCCGATCGCCTGCCCGTCGAACGTGATGCTGCCCTGCCGCACGACGCTGCCCATGATCGCCTTCAGCGTCGTGCTGCGCCCGGCCCCGTTGCGGCCCAGCAGCGCCACGATCTCGCCCTTTCCCACGGCCAGATCGACGCCGCGCAGCACCTGGCTCTTGCCGTACCAGGCCTCCAGGCCCCTAACCTCAAGCATGGGGCGCCTCAAGCACGCAACGCCTCCGCCGCCTGGCCCAGATACGCCACCTGCACCGCCTTGTCCGCCCGCACCGCGTCCGGCGCACCGGAGGCGATCACCCGCCCCTCCGCGAGGACGGAGATCCTGTCAGCAAGCTCGAACACCACGCCCAGGTCGTGCTCGATCATCACCAGCGTCCGCCCTTCGCTCACCCGGCGGATCAGCGTCACCGCCCGCTCCGTCTCCGCCCGGCTCATCCCCGCCGTCGGCTCGTCCAGCAGGATCACCTCGGCGCCCGACGCGATGGTGACGCCGATCTCGAGCGCCCGCTGCTCCGCATACGCAAGGCTGCCCGCCGGCACGTCCCGCCGCCGCTCCAGCCCGATCTGCGCCAGCACCTCCTCCGTCCGGCGGCGCAGCGGCGCATACCCGTCCAGCCGCCGCCAGAACGCCAGGCCGCACCCGTGCACCCGCATCGCCCCCGCCCGCAGGTTCTCGAACACGCTCAGCTTCGGGAACAGGCTGGTGACCTGGAAGCTGCGCGACAGCCCCAGGTTGAACACCTCGTGCGGCGGCAACCCGGTGATGTCCCGCCCGCCCAGCCGCACCACGCCCGCATCGGCCCGCAACCGCCCGCTCACCAGATGGAACAGCGTGCTCTTGCCGGCGCCGTTGGGCCCGATCACCGCGTGCCGCTCCCCGGGCGCCACGTCGAGGTCGACGCCCTGGATCACCTTCGTCGCGCCGAACGCCTTGTGCAGCCCGGCGATGGTCAGCCCCGGCGCCGTCATGCGGCCGCCGCCTGCCACGCCGCCCGCGCCCGGGGCGCCGTGACGCGCAGCAGCGCAGCGCCCGCCAGCAGCAGCACCACGCCCAGCAGCCACGGCCAACCGCTCATCGGGTCGACGGCCACGCCCAGCACCGCCCGCGGCGACGCTCCGTTCCGCACCGCCTGCAGCCGGAACGCCAGCTCCGCCAGGCCCACCACGCCGGCCAGCGCCAGCGCCGCCCCCGGCACCAGCGCGGCATAGGACGGCACCAGCCGCCCCAGCCGCCCCGCCCGCAGCACCGGCCCATGCGCCGTCAGCACCCCCGCGATCCCGCCCGGCGCCCACACCACCATCGCCACGAACAGCAGTCCCGAATAGAGCTGCCACGCATCCGTCACCGTCCCCAGCGCCACCGACAGGAAGGTGATCAGCACCGCCCCCACCACCGGCCCCCAGAACACGCCGATGCCCCCGATGAACGTCATCAGCAGCACGTGGCCCGACGCATCCGGCCCCATGTTGGCGCTGGTTGCGATCTCGTCGTTGATCGCCACGAGGCCGCCCGCGACGCCCGCGAACAGGCCGCTCAGCGCAAACACCAGCAGGCGGATGCGCGCCGGGTCGTAGCCCAGGAAGCTCACCCGCTCCGGATTGTCCCGCACCGCGTTGGACAGGCGGCCGAGCGGCGTGCGGGTGATCAGCCACATCAGCAAGGTGCAGCCCCACGCCCATGCGGCGATCACCGCGTACGCCTCCCGCTGCGTGCCGAAATCGAAGCCCAGCACGCGCGGGCCGGACGACCGGTCGCCCGACAACCCCTCCTCCCCGCCGAACACGCCCGGCAGCAGCAGCACGATCGCGACGGCAAGCTCGGCCACACCCAGCGTGATCATCGCGAACGCCGTCCCCGACCGCCGCGTCGCCACCCATCCCGCCAGCAAGGCCGCCAGCAGCCCGCCCAACGCCCCCACCACCGGCAGCACGGGCGTCGGGATCCACCACCCGGCATCGGCCAGCTTCAGCGCATGCAGCGCCAGGAACCCGCCGAACCCCAGGAACACGGCATGCCCGAAATCCAGCATCCCCCCCTGCCCCAGCAGCATGTTGAAACTCAGCGCGAACACGATCGCGATCGCCATCCGGCACAGCAGCGACAGCGCGAATCCGCCCGGCAGCAGCGACGGCAGCACCGCCGCCAGCAGCGCCGCCAGCACCCAGGGCAGCGCCGCGCGCCAGGCGCCGCCCGCACGCGGTCGCGCCAGGACCAGGTCGCTCATGCGCTGCGCGTCCCCAGCAGGCCGCGCGGCCGCAACGCCAGCACCAGGATCAGCATCGCGTACGGCACGACCGGCGCAACCCGGGCGATGCTGACCTGCCACAGGTCGGACAGCCACGCCGTCGGCACCACGACACCCACCCGGGCCAACGCCGCCCCCAACGGCAGGTCCAGCGCGATCGAGGCGGTCTGCACCAGCCCGATCAGCAAGGACGCGACAAGCGCCCCCCAGATGCTCCCCAAGCCCCCCATGACCACGACCGCGAACACGATCGCCCCCAGCGCCCGCGCCATCCCCGGTTCCGTCGTGAACGCGTTCCCCGCGATCACCCCGGCCAGCCCCGCCAGCGCGCACCCGGCGCCGAAGACCAGCGTGAACACCCGCGGCACGTCATGCCCCAGCATCCCCACCATCTCCGGATGGGTCAGCGCCGCCCGGATGATCAGCCCCAGCCGGGTCCGCGCCAGCGTCGCGAACAAGGCCACGAACATCGCCAACGCCACCGCCATCATGAACAGCCGATACGCCGGATAGGCGTTGCCCGCGATCCGGAACAACGGAAAGTCGAGCAGCGCCGGAACCTTGTACGGCACCGGGATGCGTCCCCAGATCAGCGGCACGACCTCCCCGATGATGAACGCCAGCCCGAAGGTGAACAGGAGCTCCGCCACGTGCCCGTGCCTGTGCACCGCCCGCAGCCCCCACCGCTCCACCAGCGCCCCCAGCACCCCCACCAGCACGGGCGCGATCACCAGCGCCGGCCAGAACCCGATCCGGATGCTGATGGTGTACGCCAGGAACGCCCCCAGCATGTAGAAGCTGGCATGCGCGAGGTTCAGCACGCCCATCATCCCGTAGATGAGCGTAAGTCCACTGGACAGCATGAACAGCAGCAGCCCGTAGACGGCGCCGTTCAGCAGGATGAGAACCAGTTGTTCCATGGCCGCCCTAGAAGTGCGTCATCCCCGGGCGTGACCCGGGGACCTCGTGCCGCGGAGACGCATCAAGCCGGGTTGTTGAACTTGCACGTCGTCGGCAGACGCTGCGCATCCGCCTCGATCCGGCTCACGGTCTTGAACCCCATCTTGTTGTTCTCGAACGTATACTGCATGCCCGGCTGCAACACCGATAGGTACATCGGCATCAGCAGTTGGTGGTTGTCCTCCCGCATCGTCACCTCGCCCAGCAGGCCCTTCCACTTCATGGTGGCCAGCACGGCGCCCACCTTGGACGGGTCGCTGCTGTCGGCCTGCTTCATCGCCTCGGCCCACATGTCCACCATCTGGACGATGCGCCAGTAGAAGAACTTCTGGTTGTACTTGGCCTCGAACGCCGCGGCCATCGCCTCCAGGTCCTTGTTGGGGATGTTGGCGTGATACTCGCTGATCTGCGCATAGCCCTCGCCGCCGCTGCCCACGCCCGCGATGACTTCGGAACTGCCGAGGTAGTAGGTGAAGAAGGTGCCCTTGTAGCCGCTGTCCTGCGCCGCCTTGGCCAGCAGCGACAAATCCGCCCCCCACGTCCCGGTCACGACCGCATCGGCGCCCGCCGCCTGCATCTTCTGGATGTACGGCGTGAAGTCCTTCACCTTGCCCAGCGGCACGCGCTCCACGCCCACCACCTGCAGATCCGGGCGGCGATTGGCCAGCATCTCCTTCGCCGCCTTCTCGACCGACTGCCCGAACGAGTAGTCGGGGTTGAAGATGTAGACCTTCTTCACCTGCGGCTGGCTGACCAGGTACTCCGTCAACGCCCGCATCTTCATGTCGACGTCCGCGTCGAAGCGGAAATGCCACCACGTGCACTTCTCGTTCGTGAGGCCGGGATCGACCGCCGCATAATTCAGGAACATCACCGCCTGGTTGGGCGCACGGCGGTTGTTCTTCGCGATCGCGTCCGACAGCGCGAACGCCACCGAAGACCCGTTCCCCTGCGCCACGTAATGGATGCCGTCGTCGATCGCCTTCCGCAGCAAGGTCAACGACTTGTCCGGGCTGACCTCGTTGTCCATCGGCACCAGCTCGAGCACCCGGCCCGGCCCCGCCGCCTGCCGGGCGTTCGCCCGCTCCATCGCGAACCGCAGATGCTGCTCGCCCAACTGGCCCGTGGCGGCCAACGACCCGCTCAACGGATCGATATAGGCCAGCCGCACCGTCTCCGCCCGCACGCCGGGCGACAGCGCCAGCGCGGCGAGCATCGCCGCGATCGTCATGGTCCGCATGATGTTTCCTCCGGTTCCGCCCCTTGAGGGACGCGTTGCCGCCACTCTCCCGTGCCGCCCCCCACGCCGTCAACCGTTTGCCACGGCCCGGCGCCGTGCGATGCTCCGCCCCATGGCGCTCCCCCCAGCATTGGCCCGGCTCCGAATCCCCGTGATCGGCTCCCCGCTCTTCATCGTCTCCAACCCCGACCTCGTCATCGCCCAATGCACCGCCGGCATCGTCGGCAGCTTCCCGGCCCTCAACGCCCGCCCGGCCGACCAGCTCGGCCCCTGGATACGGCGCATCCAGGACGCCCTCGCCGACCACGACGCGAAACACCCGGACCGTCCCGCCGCCCCCTTCGCCGTCAACCAGATCGTCCATCGCAGCAACAAAAGGCTGGACCACGACATGGAGGTCTGCGTCGATCACAAGGTCCCGCTGGTCATCACCAGCCTGGGCGCCCGGCCGGAGGTCAACCGCGCGATCCAGGCCCATGGCGGCATCGTCCTCCACGACGTGATCGACGACCGATTCGCCCGGAAGGCGATCGAGAAAGGCGCCGACGGCCTCATCGCGGTCGCCACCGGCGCCGGCGGCCACGCCGGCACGCTATCCCCCTTCGCCCTCATCCAGGAGATACGGGCCTGGTTCGACGGCCCCCTCGCCCTGTCCGGCAGCATCGCCACCGGTGCCGCCGTGCTCGCAGCACAGGCCATGGGCGCCGACCTCGCCTATATCGGCTCCGCCTTCATCGCGACGCACGAGGCGAACGCCGCCCAAGGCCACAAGCAGGCGATCGTCGACGGCTCCGCCGCCAGCATCGTCTACACCAACTACATCACCGGCGTTCACGGCAACTACCTGCGTCCCAGCCTGGTCGCCGCCGGGCTGGACCCGGACGCGCTGCCCGTCTCGGACCCGTCCCGCATGGATTTCGGCGGCGACAAGCCGAAGGCATGGAAGGACATCTGGGGGTCCGGCCAGGGCATCGGCGCCGTCCACGCCATCCTGCCGGCCGCAACGCTCGTCGACAGACTCGCGGACGAATACATGACGGCGCGGAACCGGCTCTGCGTTGGCGCGTAGCGGACACGCGGTTGCAGTCATGCTGCACCGCACCATATGCTCCAATCCCTAAAACCCGAGGTGACGCGTGCCAGGCATCGGCGACAACATCCTCAATCTCGCCCGCCTGCGCCAGAAGCGCGAGACCGCGATCGCGAACCTGGCTGAACCCCTGCGCCTGAAGCTGGTGGCCCCCACCGGTCCCAACCCCGGCGACCTCCGCATGCTGACATACGTGCCGCCCGGCCTGCCCCCGGGCGCGCCGCTGGTCGTGGTCCTGCACGGCTGCACGCAGAACGCCGCCGCCTACGACCACGGCGCCGGCTGGTCCGTCCTCGCGGAACGACACGGCTTCGCCGTTTTGTTCCCCGAGCAGCAGCGCGCCAACAATCCCAACCTCTGCTTCAACTGGTTCCAGCCCGACGACACGACCCGCGGCCAGGGCGAGGCGGAATCGATCCGCGCCATGGTCGAGCAGACGCTCGCCACCCACGGGCTGAACCCCCGCCGGGTCTTCATCACCGGCCTCTCCGCCGGCGGCGCGATGACGGCCGTGATGCTGGCGACGGCGCCCGAGTTGTTCGCGGGGGGCGCGGTCATCGCCGGCCTGCCCTATGGCGCCGCCGGGTCGATGCAGGAGGCGTTCGCGGCCATGGGCCAGGTGCGCCGCAAGCCGTCCCGCGCCTGGGGCGACCTGGTCCGCGCCGCCTCCCCGCATCGCGGCCCATGGCCCGCCGTGCAGGTCTGGCAGGGCGACGCCGACACCACCGTGAACCCAGGCAACGCCGACGAACTGATCGCGCAATGGGCCGACGTGCATGGCCTGAAGCTGCGCACGCCCGCGTCCGACAGCATCGACGGCGCCCGTCGCGAGACCTGGCCCGGTCCCGACGGCCGCCCGGTGCTGGAACGCTGGACCGTCCCGGGCCTGGCGCACGGCACGCCGGTCGGCACGGCCGGCACCGACGCGGACCGCACCGTCGGCACCCCCGGCCCGCACATGCTGGCCTCCACGATCGGCGCCACGTGGCACCTGGCCCGAAGCTGGGGCCTGCTGACCCAGCCGCCCCGGACCGCCGCCGCCCGGCCGGCCACCGCCCCCGCCCCCGCGGAAGGCGGCACGGTGATCGAAAAGGCGCTCCGGGCGGCAGGCCTGCTCCGCTGACACCGTAGCGCCGGCGTCCCGCCGCCCCCCTCCCGCCGGCGCTACGGGAGGGAAGCCAGAAGCTCCGGCAACCCCTCCAGCCGCCGCACGACCGCCGCCGCCCGCGCCGCCTCCGGCCAATGCGCGTGGATCACGCCCCATGGCCCCCGCACCAGCAGCACCGGCGCCATGCCCGCGGCGTGCGCGGGCACGACGTCGTTGTCGACGCGGTCGCCCACATACGCGATCTCGTGCGGCGCCACGCCCACCAGCGCGGCCGTGCGCGTGAAGAACGCCGGGTCCGGCTTGCTCACGCCCCACACGGCCGAAACGGCGACGTGGTCCACCGCCAGCCCGCAGCCCAGCAGCGCCGCATGGGCCTCCTCCGGCTGGTTGCCGGCGATCGCGACGATCAGGCCGGCCGCCTTGCACGCGGCCAGGCACGCCGCCGCATCGGGATAGAGGTCCTGCGGCCCGATCACGAAGCCACGCCCCGCCGCGTCCCGCGCCGCCTTCGCCTGCGCCACGTCCACGCCCGGCGCCACCATCTCGAACACCCGCCGATGCGGCTGCCCCGCCTGGATCGTCGCCCCCAGCGCCGCCAGGAACTCCATGCGGTCCACCGCCAGCCAGTCCGCCCAGCCGTGGAACATCCGCGTCTCGTCCACCAGCGTGCCGCCCACGTCGAACACCACGGCCCGTATTGCCATTCTCACCCCCCGAGACGCTTCGTAACATCCAGACACAGGCCCGACTGCTATCACGCCACCATGGATCTTCGCACAGCACACGCCATGATCCGCTTCGGCCTCGGCCGCCGGGGCGACGAGAAGCTGCCCACCGAGCCCGTCGCCTGGCTGAAAGGCCAGCTCGACGCCGAGGACGCGGCCGCCTTCGACCCCAAGCTTCCGAACACCGCCGACGGGCTGACCGTCCTGCGCGAGCAGTTCAAGCTCAACCTCCCCCCCGGCCAATCCCTGGTGGCGCCCCTCTACAACCAGGACGTCCGCGCCCAGACCGAGCAGTTGCTCGCCAGCACGCAGCCCTTCCGCGAGCGCCTGGTCTGGTTCTGGGCCAACCACTTCACCGTCAGCATCCGCCAGGGCGGCGCCAACGCCACCATCGGCCCCTACATCCGCGAAGCCATCCGCCCCAACGTCACCGGGCCCTTCTTCGCCATGGTGCTGGCCGTCATGCGCCACCCCGCCATGCTGATGTATCTCGATAACCAGAACAGCTTCGGCCCCAACAGCACCGTCGGCCGCAACCAGCGCCGCGGCCTGAACGAGAACCTGGCCCGCGAATGCCTGGAGCTCCACACCCTGGGCGTCGACGGCGGCTATACCCAGACGGACGTGACCGAGCTGGCCAAGATCATCAGCGGCTGGTCCGTCGAGTTCCAGCGCCTGTTCCCCGGCTACCAGTTCCGCGAGGCCGCCCACGAACCCGGCGCCAAGACCCTGCTGGGCAAGCGCTTCGGCGCCGGCGAGGCCAGCGGCATCGCAGCGCTCGAGATGCTGGCCAGCCACCCCGCCACCCACCGCCACCTCGCCACCAAGCTCGTGCGCCACTTCGTCGCCGACGACCCGGCCCCCGAGGCCGTCCGCACCATCGAGGGCGTGCTGCGCGACACCCGCGGCGACCTCGGTGCTGCCAGCGCCGCGCTGCTGGACCTGGAACAGGCCTGGACCCCGCTCGCGAAGCTGCGCGCCCCGCTCGACTACGCGGTGTCGGCCATTCGCGCGCTCGATCTGCCGGCCGACAAGCAGCCCCCGCTGGCGCCGGCGCTCGGCAGCCTGGGCCAGCCCTGGTGGACCGCCCCGCTGCCCAACGGCTGGGCCGACCGCGCCGCCGACTGGACCGGGCCCGAGGCCATGATGCGCCGCATCGACTGGACCTGGAGCATCGCCGCCCGCGCCGGGGACCGCGACGCCGACGCGGTCGCCGAAACCGCGCTCGGTCCGCTGCTGCGCGACCGCACCCGCGGCGCCATGAAGGGCGCCGGCTCCCGCCGCGACGCGCTCACGCTGCTGCTGACGTCACCCGAGTTCCAGAGGCGCTGACCATGCGACTTTCCCGCCGCCAAGCCCTGCTGGGCCTCACCGCCGCCTGGTCCCTGGGCCGAACCTCCCTCGCCTTGGCGGATGCGCCGACCGAGAAGCGCCTCGTCGTCGTGCTGCTGCGCGGCGCCATGGATGGCCTTGCCGCCGTCGTGCCCTACGGCGACCCCGACCTGGTGCGCCTGCGCCCGGGCCTGATCCCCGCGGAACCGGGCCAGCCGAACGGGCTGCTGGACATGGGCGGCTTCTTCGGCCTGCATCCCGCGCTGACGGGCATCCATGGCCTGTACACGGCCGGCCAGGCGCTTCCCATCCACGCCGTCGCCGGGCCGTACCGCAGCCGCAGCCACTTCGACGCACAGGACTACCTCGAAAGCGGCGCCGACCAGCGCATGTCCAGCGGCTGGCTCAACCGCGCCGTCGCCGCCCTGCCCGGCCGCCGCAGCAACGAGGCGCTGGCCGTCGGCGTCAACGTCCCCCTGCTGCTGCGCGGCCCCAACATCGTCGGCAACTACGCCCCCACCGGCTACCAGGCGCTCGACCCCGACCTCTATGCCCGAATCGCCGACCTCGCCCATGACGACGCGCTGCTGGGTCCCGCGATCACCGAGGGTCTGCGCGACCGCGGCTTCGCGGCCGGCGCCCTGGCCGGCATGGCCGCCCCGGCCGGGGACCGGAACACCGTCGCCAACATCGCCGCCGCCGCCGGGAAGCTGCTGGCCGCCGCCGACGGCCCCCGCGTCGCCGCCATCGAGGTCGGCGGCTGGGACACCCATGCGGCCCAGATGCAGCGCCTGCCGAACCCGCTGCGGCAGCTCGATGCCGGGCTGCTCGCGCTGAAGCAATCCCTGGGCGCCGTCTGGGCACAGACGGCCATCCTGGTCATGACCGAGTTCGGCCGCACCGTCCGCGTAAACGGCACCGGCGGCACGGATCACGGCACCGCCAGCGTCTGCCTCGTCCTGGGCGGCGCCGTCGCGGGCGGCCGCGTCGCCGGCACCTGGCCCGGCCTGGGCGCCGGCAAGCTGTTCCAGGACCGCGACCTCGACCCCACGATGGACGTCCGCGCGGTCGCGATGGGCCTGCTGACCGGCCACATGGGCGTGCCGGCCGAGGCGATGGCGACGATCTTCCCCGGCAGCGGCGGCCTGTCCGCGCAGGCCGGGCTGGTCCGGAGCGCCTAACCCGCCGCTTCGTGCGCGATCCAGCGCGCCAGCGGCCCCTCCAGCCCCGTCACCGGTTTCGCCCCCGGCCGCCGGAATGACCCGGCCGCGGGCACGCGCGCCCCGATCGCCACCAGCGCCTCCGCCATCTTCACCGCCGCCACGGCGCAGTCGACGACGGGGACCTCGATCCGGTCCCGCACCAGCGCCGCCAGGCCCGACAGCGGCGCGCCCGCCAGCACCACGACGTCGGCCCCCGCCGCCACCGCCTGCGCGGCCAGGCCCACGAGCGCGTCCGCCCGCTCCGCCCTGACGCCCTCAATGGTCGCGAACCCGCCCTCCAGCGCGAACACCCCGGCGCAGCGGCCCGACAGCCCGTGCCACGCGACGCACTCCCGGAACCACGGCGCCAAGGATTCGCTGAACGTCACGATCCCGAACCGCGCGCCCAGCATCAAGGACGCCAGCATCCCCGCCTCGGCCAGGCCCACCACGGGGATCGGGAACAGCTCCCGCGCCGGCCCCAGACCCGGGTCGCCGAACGCCGCGACGATCGCGGCATCGAACCCCGCATGGTGCTCGGCCAGCATCTCGAGCACGACGACGCCCCCGATCGCCGCCTCGGCCCGGGACGCGATATAGGGCACGCCCCGCGGCGCGGTCATGGCGACGATCTCGGTCCCCGCGGCGGCGGCGGGGCGCGCCGCGGCGTCCAGCAGCGCGGTCAGACCCGGCGAGGTGTTGGGGTTCAGCAGCAGGATTCGCACGGCGTCACCTCAATCCGATCGGCATCACGGCTCGAACACCACCTGCACCCGCGTGCTGGGATAGCGCGCGATCCCGAACTCCACCACCTGGCCCGCCGCGTCGACGTTCGTGTTCTCGCACACCAGCAGCGGGCGGGAGCGGCCGACCTGCAGCAGGTTCGCCTCGACCGAGCTGGGCAGCCGCGCCGACACCTTGGTCGATTGCCGGACGTAGTCGTCGACGCCCACCGACTGCAACGCGGCGGTGATCGTGGGCGCGGTCCGGAGCGCGTCGAAGATGCCAGGCAGACCGGGGATGGAGAACCAGTGGCTCGCCAGGCTGACCGGCACGCCATCGGCCAGGCCCAGCCGCTCGAACAAGGCGACGCGGGAGCCACGCTCCACCCCCAGCCCGGCCGACACCTGGATGCTCGCCGCCTGCTCCCGGACATGCAGCACCTGGCCGGTCGGCTCGCGGTTCTGCCGGCGGATCCACTCGTTGAACCGGGTCCGGGTGCGGACGGGGTATTCGATCACGTCGTCGGCCACGAAGCAGCCGCGCCCCTGCTCGACGCGCACCAGCCCGGCGCGCGCCATCTGCTCGATCGCGCGTCGCACGGTATGCCGGTTCACGTCGAACCGGGCGGAGAGCTGCGCCTCGGTCGGCAGGCGCGCGCCTGGTTGCAGGCCGCCCGGCCCGATCTCGGACGTGAGCGCGTGGGCGATGCGGCGCCAGAGCGGGACGGTGGGCGCGGCAGTCATCGAAACGTCATCCTGAATCGGTCTCCGCTGGCCTACGTCGCCGTTGACGCTACTGCCGCCAGACTCTACTTGTCTAGACAACATTAGGAGCCTTCCTCATGCGCGCCTCCTCGCCCCGGCAGGAGTGGATGTCCGTCCTGGCCCGCGCCACGGCTGCCGACCTCGAACGGGCCAGCGCCGGCCTGCTGCCCGGCTGGACGCGGCTGCGCGGGCCCGAGGTCGGGCTGGTGATGCTGCAGGGCCGGGCCGGCGGCACCGGCGCCCCGTTCAACCTGGGCGAGGCGACGGTCGCCCGCTGCACCGTCCGCACCGAGGCCGGCCAGGTCGGCCACGCCTATTGCCTGGGCCGCGACCTTCGCCAGGCCGAGCTCGCCGCGGCGCTCGATGCCGCTCTCCAGGACGAGGCCAGCCACGATCGCGTGCAGGACGCCGTCGTGCGCCCGCTCGCGACGGCGCAGGCCGCGGCCCGGGAGGAAACCGCCCGGCGTGCCGCCGCGACGCAGGTCCAGTTCTTCACCATGGCGACGATGCGCTCATGAGCGCATTTCCTTCGTCCAGGGACGCGCCTACGGACGCGATGCGCTCATGACCCTGTCCCATCCCGGCTTCGCGGACCCGGTCCTCGACAGCCAGGCCTGCTTCCGCGCCGTGCTGGACGCCATGTCCCGCCCGGGCACGATCCACACCGTGACGTCTCCCGCAAGCCCGCCGCCGCCACTCGACCGGGCCACCGCCGCCGCCCTGCTGACGCTCGTGGACATCGACACGCCCCTATGGCTCGACGATGGCGCCGAAGCCGCGGCCGAATGGATCGCCTTCCATTGCGGCGCGCCCCGTGCGGCGATCGATGCCGCCGCGTTCGGCGTGGCGCTCGCGCCCGTCCCGCTGGCCGGGCTCACGGCCGGCAGCGACGACGGGCCCGAGGACGGGGCGACCCTCATCCTCCAGCTTCCGGCCTTGGGGCACGGCCGAACCTTCGTGCTGGACGGCCCCGGCCTTGCAGCACCCACCCGCTTCTCCGCCGTCGGCCTGCCGCCCGGCTTCGTCGCCGAATGGGCCGCGAACCACGCCCGCTTCCCGCGTGGCGTCGACCTCATCCTGTGCGCCGGCGACCGCCTGGCCGCCTTCCCCCGCACGCTTCGCATCCAGGAGGGCTGATGGCCTACGTCGCGGTCAAGGGAGGCGAACGGGCGATCGACGCCGCCCA
>CAXTPG010000024.1:0-46868 GCA_964246015.1 uncultured Acetobacteraceae bacterium | reverse complement strand
TCGTTGACCAGGCTCTCGCCCTCCAGCAGCACGACCATGCGCGGCGGCAGCTTCAATCCCTGCAGCACCGCCTTCGCCGCCACCGCATCGGGCGGCGACACGATCGCCCCCAGCGCGAAGCACGCCGCCCACGGCAGCGACGGCACGACCAGGTGCGCGACCACCCCCACGATCAGCGTCGTGAACACCACGGCCCCGATCGCCAGTTGCAGGATGATCCGGATATTGGCCCGGAAATCCCGCCACACCGTCAGATACGCGCTGCCCATCAGCAACGGCGGCAGGAACAGCACCAGCGCCAGGTCCGGATCGAGCTCCACCTCCGGCGCCCCCGGCAGCAGCGCCAGCCCGATCCCGCCCAGCACGAACGCCGCCGCCGGCGGCATCCGCAGCCGCCGGGCCACCAGTTCCAGGACGATCACGGCCCCGATCAGCAGCAACAGCAATTCGAACCGGGCGACAGGCGTCATGGGCCGGAGCGTAACATGGCAACCCCCGCCCGCCCATGCTACGCGACGCCGATGCCACCCCCCGCCACCCTGCCGCCGGAGACGCTGGCCCGCCTGCGCGCCTACGCCGCCCTGCTCGCGACATGGACGAAACGCATCAATCTCGTCTCGGCCGCCGACCAGCCGCACATCTGGACCCGCCACATCGAGGACAGCCTCCGCCTCGTGCCGCTCATCCCCCCCGGCACCGCCCGCGCGATCGACCTCGGCTCCGGCGCCGGCCTTCCCGGCCTCGTCCTCGCGATCGCGACCGGCATCCCGTTCGACCTCGTGGAATCCGACCGCCGCAAGGCCGCCTTCCTGGCCGAGGCCGCCCGACTGACCCGCGCCCCCGTCCGCGTCCACGCCGCCCGCATCGAATCCTGCGCCGTCGACCCCGCGCCCCTCGTCACCGCCCGCGCCCTCGCCCCCCTGTCCGCCCTGCTCGCCCTCGCCGCGCCGCTGCTCGCCCCCGGCGGCCTCATGCTCCTCCCCAAGGGCGCCCGCGCCGGGCACGAGATCGAGGCCGCGCGGCACGAATGGTCCTTCGAGACGAACCGGGACGGCCCGCAGGACAGCCCCATCCTGCTCCTCCGCAACCCCCGCGCCCGCGTCCATGCCTGACAAGGCCCCCGGCGCCCGTGGCCGCATTCTCGCCATCGCGAACCAGAAGGGCGGCGTCGGCAAGACCACGACGGCCATCAATCTCGCGACCGCGCTCGCCGCCGCCGGGCAGGATGTCCTGCTGATCGACCTCGACCCGCAGGGCAACGCCTCCACCGGCCTCGGCATCGACCGCGCCCGCCGCACCCCCGGCACGTACGCCGTCCTCGGCGGCCACGCCTCCATCGCCGCCGCCGCCCTCCCCACGGCCATCCCGGGCCTCACCCTGCTCCCCGCCGACCCCGACCTGGCCGGCGCCGAGATCGAGCTGGCGACCGAATCCCGCCGCGAGTTCCGCCTCAAGCAGGCTCTCGCCGCCTCCCCCCCCGGCCGCACCATCCTGATCGACTGCCCCCCCAGCCTCGGCCTGCTCACCCTCAACGGCCTCGTCGCCGCCGACGCCGTGCTCGTCCCCCTGCAATGCGAGTTCTTCGCCCTGGAAGGAATCAGCCAACTCGTGCAAACGATCGAGCGCGTGAAGCGCAACCTCAACCCGGGGCTGGAGCTGCAGGGAATCATCCTGACCATGTTCGACCGGCGCAACAATCTCTCCGAGCTGGTCGCCGCCGACGTCCGCTCCGTCTTCGGCCGCGCCGTCTACGACACCGTCATCCCCCGGAACGTCCGCGTCTCGGAAGCGCCGAGCCACGGCAAGCCCGTCCTGCTCTACGATTTCAAGTCCCCGGGCGCCCAGGCCTACGTGCGCCTCGCGGCCGAGCTGCTGGGCCGCGAGCGGACCATCGCGGCCGGCGCATGAGCGGGCGCATGAGCGGCGCCGGACCCCGCCTCGGCCGCGGCCTGGCCGCACTCCTGGGCGACGCCGCCCCGGCCCCGTCGGCCACCCGCACCAGCCTGCCCGTCACCGCCCTCGGCCCCGGCCCGTTCCAGCCGCGCGTCACCATGGACCCGGCGGCCCTCGCCGACCTCACCGAATCCATCAGGCAGCAGGGCGTGCTGCAACCCATCCTGGCCCGGCCGGAACCCGACGCCCCCGGCCGCTATCAGATCATCGCAGGTGAACGCCGCTGGCGCGCCGCGCAGGCCGCAGGCCTTCACGAGGTGCCCGTCCTCGTCCGCGCCCTCTCCGATTCCGAAGCGATGGCCGCCGCCCTCGTGGAGAACCTGCAACGCCAGGACCTGGACGCCATCGAAGAGGCGGAGGGCTACCGCAGGTTGCAGGACGAGTTCGGCCTCACTCAGGAAAACCTGGGCAGCCTCGTCGGCAAGTCCCGCAGCCACGTCGCCAATACGGTCCGCCTGCTGTCGCTGCCGCCCGCCGTCCGCGCCCACGTGCAGGCGGGCGCCCTGTCGGCAGGCCACGCCCGCGCGCTGCTGTCCCACGCCGACCCCGACGCAGCCGCCCGGATGGTCATCGCCCGCGGCCTGAACGTCCGCCAGACGGAGGCGCTCGCCACCCGCACGCCCCCGGCAAAGCCGGCCCGCCCCGACCCCGAGCACACGGCACTGGAACGCCAATTGGCCCTGGCCCTCGGGCTGGAGGTCCGCATCCAGGTCGTCGGCCGCGGCGGCACCGTCCGCATCGGCTACCGCAACCTCGATCAGCTCGACTCCCTCATCGAACGGCTGCTGGGCCGGCGTCCGGTTTCGTAAAGAAAGCCTTTACTGTCGAACATTTCCTGACACCCGGACCGTTAACCCGTGTGAACAGTCCTCCGTCTGTCACCATACTCCGTGAACTCGCGTGAATAGCGTGCGATCACGATTATGTACACTTCCAAAGAGCGTATGGAGGGCTTCATTTAGGCAGGCGGACAACCTTGACGGGTAACGATCATGAGCGACTTCACCGGCAACTCCTTCTCACTCGGCTTCTCGGAGGCCCGCACGTCGTCCCGGCGGCCCGCCCCACAGCCGGATCAGATCGCTCCGCTGCAGGGCCTCGTCGTCGCCGTGCTCATCTCGGGCGGCATGTGGTTCGGCATCGCCGCCGCCATCCGCTCGATCTTCTAGGCGGCGTCAGCTCCCGCCCAGCTCGGCGGCCTCCGGGAAGAACAGGTCGGCCAGGTTCGCAGGCCGCCTTTTCAGCACCCCGCAATCCGCCATGAAGTCGCCCATCTTCTGCACGCCCGACGGGCGCAGCGTGAATGTGTTGCCCGGTGACGACATCGCCGCCATCACCGCCTCGGCCGGGTCCTTGTCGCCCGAGTTCTTGAGGTAAAGCTCCGCCGCTTGCCGCGGCTCCTTGTTGATGAAGGCCGTCGCCTCGTGAAAGGCCGCAAGGGTCGCGCGCCAGGCCTGCGGGTTCTCGCTCCGGAACTTCTCGTTGCCGTAGATCGTGGTCGGCGTCACCGCCGGCAGCCCCAGGATCTTGAAGCTGCTCGCCACCTCGTGCACCCCGGCCGTCGCCAGCTCCTTCTCCTGGAACGGGCTCGTCGTCCAATGGCAGTTGATCTCCGTCCGCCCCAGCATCTGCGCCATGCTGTCGGGATGCGCGCGGCTGATCGTCTGCGCGTCGTACTTCGCCCACTCCGACTGACCGAACGCCTGCGCCGCCGCCATCTGCAGATACACCGCCTGCGGGCTGGTCTTCACCGCCGGCAGCGCAATCCGGTCCGTGGGCGACAAATCCGTCACCGCGTTCAACCCGGCCCGCACCGTCACCAGCTTCTGGTCCGTCTCGTTCATCGCGAAGCACGACTTCACTCCGCCCCGCGTGCGGTCCCACAGCAGCATCGCCCCCGGCGCGCCCCCGCTGGCGAAATGCAGCTTCCCCGACAGCAGCCCGTCCACGACCGGCCCCGTCCCGGCCAGCCGCACGAACGTCACCTTCAGGTTCGGCAGCCCCATCTTCGCCGCCTGCTTCTCGATCAGGCGCTCCTGCTCCATGATGTCCTGCTGCAGGTACAGAAGCCCGAACTGCTTGGCGATCAGCACCTCCGGCACCTCGGCGAAGGCCCGGCGCACCACAGGCATCGCCAACGCCGTCCCCAGAACTGCGCGGCGGGTCACTTGCGACATGTCCGTCTCCTCCGTCTCGTTGGGTCAGCCATACCGCAAGTCCGTCTGCCGGGCCACATAGGCGGCGACCGTCAACCCCGGCTCGTCGACACCCAGCGTCGCCTGCACCGCGGGGGACAGCACCAGCGACTCCCGCCGCGCCTGCATCACCGCCTTCGCGGCCGCCCAGCCATGCGGGTCATGCGCCAGCCGTACCGGGTTCACGTTGCTGCCATCGTCCTTCAGCAAGTATTCGCCGATGATCTTGTCCTTCAGGCGGAAGCTCGACGGGGTGCGCGCGCACAACCGCAGCAGCAGATCGTAATCCTCCAGCAGCGCCAGGCTTTCGTCCACGACGAGATCCTCGACCGCGACCCGCGAACGATCGATGACGTAGCTGTGGACCGGGCAGTAATTGTTGAACAGCATCTGCCGCAGCCCGTCGCCCTGGAACACGCGCCGCTTCATCCGCGTCATCGGCACCAGCCCACGCCGCGTCACGTCCGCGTTCAAGATGCCGCCGAACGCGATCCCCGTCCCGCTGCTCTCCAGCTCCCCGATCAGCAGCCGGTGCCCCTCGGGATAGATGACGTCGTCATAGTCCAGGAACGCGGCATACCGCCCCTGCCCGGCGCGCAGCCCCATGTTGAGCAGCGCGGCCCGGGCATCGGCCGGCGCCGGCTCCTCCCGGTCCAGCAACACGAACTCCACCTCGGGCACGATCGCCAGGATCGGCGTCAGCGCGGCCCGCACCGCGCCCAACCCTGCCGCCCCGAACCGCTGGCACACCACGATGATTGTAACCGGCCGATGATCCTGCAACGCCGCCGAGAACACGGCACGCCCCAGCTCGTCGAGCCGCGCCGGGTCGTGCATCCGGATCACGACATCCAGCGCCGCGGTCTCCACCGCCGCCCCTACCATCGCACGTCCGCCCACGCGACGCCGTGGTCCAGGTCGGCGACGCCCGCGTCGTCCTGCACGGGCTGCAGGCCGGACAGATCCGGTTCGGGCAGATCGAGCGCCGCAAGCTCCCCCCGGCACCGCTCCACCAGCGCGGCGCTGCCCCACTTGGCGGAAAGCCGCATCGCGCTGTGCAGGAACATGTGGTGCGTCGCCCGGTCCAGCACCCGGTCCGTGGTCGGGTGATGCAGCAGCGCGGCGGCACAGGTCATGACGCGGAACCCCGCCGCGCGCGCGCGCCACGACAGGTCGACATCCTCGCAATACATGAAGAACCCGTCGTCGAAGCCCCCGATCCCGGCATGCACGGCGCGCGGGATCAGCAGGCACGCGCCCGACGCCCACGGCGTATCGAACGTCGCCTCGTCATACGGCACGGTATGCTCGGCCGGGAACTGCAACGCCTCGATCAGCGCCCGCCCGTCCGCGGCGTGCGACATCCGCAGCAGCGCGCCCAGCGCCTCGGGGTGCAGCGCCGCATCGGGGTTCAGCGCCAGGTAATGCGCCGCCCCTCCCGCGAAGGCGTCCTCCATCAACCGGTTGTGCCCCCCCCCGAACCCCACGTTGCCCACGCTCGGCAGCACCCTGATCTCGGCCAGCCCGGTGGCCGCGGCGCTGGCCGGGCCGCCATTGTCGATCATCGACAGCCCGGGCCGGATGCCGGCCGCATCTGCCGCGACAAGGACGCTCCGCACCGCCCGCGCCAGCATCGCCGGCGGCGACTCGTAGGTCACGATCCCGATCACCAGGCGCCCCTCCGGCAGCGCGTGCCCCAGCGTCTCCGCCTGCCGCAGCCGCAGCAGGGCCGCCGGCCCCGGCAGCCGTCCCGGGTCGCGCTCCCGCATCAGGTAGTGCACTGGCGCCTCCGCCAGCGGGATGCCCTCCCGCGCCGCATACCACGCCGGGTCGAAGGACGGGTGCGGCGACAACCCCTCGAACCGCCCCACCAGCGCGTAGTGGCGCAGCAGATCGAGCCCGGGCTGCCCCAGCTCCGCCCGCTGCTCGGCGTAATAGGCGGCGTTCCACAACCCCTGGCGCAGCAGCGCCCGGATCAGCCGCCGCACGGCGCGATGCCCCCGCAACTGGCCGAACCGCAGCGTCGCCGCCGCCAGCAGCGCCGGATGCCGGTCCAGCAGGCGCAGCACCGGCGTGACGGCACGCCACGTCGTGCTGCCCTCGATCGCCGCCAGCCGGGCGCGCAGCGCATCCGCCTCGGCCCGGGCCGCCGCAAGCTCGGCCCGCAGCTCCGCCTCGGTCACGCGTCCCCCGCCGGGACGTCGTCCATGCTCGGCCGGCCCGTGATGTGCCGCCAATGGTGCCACAGCAGCCGGGCGGCCAGCGCCCGGTGCGGCCGCCACGCCTCCGCCAGCGTCCGCAGCGCCGCCGGGCCGGGGCGCGCCGGCAGCCCCAGCAGGTGCGCCGCCGCCCCCGCGACCGCGATGTCGCCCGCGGGGAACACGTCCGGGCGCTGCAAGGCGAACAGCAGGTAGACCTCGGCCGTCCACGGCCCCAGCCCCCGAACCGACGTGATCGCCGAAAGCGCCCCTTCATCGTCCAGCGCCGAAAGCGCCGCGTCCGACAGCCGCCCGTCCAGGAACGCCGCCGCCAGCGCCCGCGCATGCAGCACCTTCGGCCGCGACAGCCCCGCCCCCACCAGCGCCGCATCGTGCAGCTCCGACAGCCCGGCCGGATCCAGCGCACCCGGCACCGCCGAGAGCCGCCGCCAGATCGCCGTGGCCGCCTGGTTGCTGATCTGCTGCGCGACGATCGCCTGCAGCAGCCCCGGGAACCCCGGCGGACGCACGCGCCAGGGCAGCGGCCCGGCCGACGCCTCGATGGGCGCAAGCCGCGGGTCCCGCAGCACCAGCGCGTCGAGGGCGGCGCGCATCGCGGGCGGCGGATGCGGGAAGGCGGCGATCATGACACAGGTTTCACCATCCCGACCCGCCAATGTCCACTCATGGCGGCAACGACCGTACCGGGTATGATCGACAACGATGGACGCATCCCCGCACATCCTCTTGATCGACGACGACCGCGAGATCCGGGACCTGCTCGCGCGATTCCTCGATCGCCACGGCATGCGCGTCACCGCCGCCCGCGACGGGCGGGAGGCAAGGCGCGCCTGGCCCGCCGGCCACTACCAGATGGTCATCCTCGACCTCATGCTCCCCGGCGAAAGCGGGCTCGACCTCGCCCGCTGGCTCCGCACCCTCTCGGACGTGCCCATCCTGATGCTGACCGCCATGGGCGACGAGACGGACCGCATCATCGGCCTGGAACTCGGCGCCGACGACTATTTGCCCAAGCCCTTCAACCCGCGGGAGCTGCTGGCCCGAATCCGCGCCGTGCTCCGCCGCACCAGCGACCGCGGCCCCCGCGCGGCCGATACCCTCCGCGGCTACCGCTTCGCCGGCTGGTTGCTGGAACCCGGCCGCCGCCGCCTGATCGACCCCGACGGAACCGAGGTGCCGCTCACCGGCGGCGAATACGACCTTCTGGCTGCCTTGGTGGAGCGGGCGAACCAGGTCCTGACCCGCGACATGCTGCTCGACCTGCTGCGCGGCCGCCAGGCCGGGCCGTTCGACCGTGCGATCGATGTCGCGATCAGCCGCCTGCGCCGCAAGCTGGAACGCGACGGGCAGGACCCGCAGCTCATCAAGACCGTCCGCGGCGGCGGCTATGTCTTCGCCTGCGAGGTCGAGCGCGAATGACCCTCCTGCCGCGCAGCCTCGCTGGCCGAACCGCCATGGCCCTCGTCGCCGTGCTCGTCGTGGTCCAGGCCGCCGGCCTCACCATCCACGCCATGGATCGGGTGGAGCTGCAGCGCCTGGCCGACGGGCGCGACCTCGGCACCCGCATCGTCGCCCTCTATCGCGCCATGGTCGCGCAGCCGCCCGACGCATGGGCCGGCGTGGTGCGCGACTGGGAACCCGTCTCCGGCCTGCGCTACACGCTCGACCCCACCTTCCCCCGCGACGAGCTGCCGGTCGCCACGCCCGAGGTGCAGCGCCTCATCCGCCCCTATCTCGGCTTCGGCGCCGTCGCCGCGCCGCTCCGCCCGAAATCCGTGCCCATCCGTGGCGACTATCAGCCCGGCGAGCGGTTCCTGATCGGCCTGCAGATGCCCGACGACCGATGGCTGGTCGTCCACGTGAAGCCCCCGGGGCCGCGCCCCTGGCACTCCGTCCGCTTCCTCATCGCCTTTGCCATCATGACCGTCACGGCCGCCCTGCTCGCCATGTGGGCGGTGCGCCGCCTCACCGCCCCCGTCCGCGTCCTCGCCGCCGCCGCCGAACGCCTCGGCCGCGACGTGAACGCGCCGCCATTGCCCGAGGACGGCCCCGCCGAGGTCGCCGCCGCGGCCGCCGCCTTCAACACCATGGCCGCCCGCATCCGCCGCTTCGTCGCCGACCGCACCTTCCTGCTGACCGCCATCGGCCACGATCTGCGGACCCCCATTACCCGCCTCAAGCTCCGCGCCGAGTGGATGGAGGACGAGGAGCAGCGCCGAAAGATGCTGGCCGACCTGGACGAGCTCGAGGCGATGGTCGCCGCTACCCTCGCCTTCGGCCGCGACGTCGCCGGCAGCGAACCCGCCTCCCGCCTCGACCTACCCGCCCTGCTCCGGACGGTCCTGGACGAAGCCGCCGACGCTCGCCCCGGCTCCAACGCCCGCCTCGGCTACGACGGCCCCGACGCGCTGCCCATCACCGCCCGCCCCGTCGCCCTCAAGCGCGCGATTGCCAACCTCGTCGCCAACGCCCTCGCCTACGGCGGCGCCGCCCAGATCGTGCTGCGCCCGCCCCAGCACGGCCTGGTCACCGTCCAGGTGGAGGACGAAGGCCCCGGCATCCCGCCGCAGGACATCGACCGCGTCTTCGAACCCTTCCAGCGGCTGGAGGCCAGCCGAAACCGTGAAACCGGCGGCACCGGGCTGGGCCTCCCCATCACCCGCAACATCCTGCGCGCCCATGGCGGCGACGTGACGCTCGCGAACCGCTCCGGCGGCGGCCTCCGCGCAACGATCACGCTGCCGGCATAGGACTCGGGCGGTCGCACAGCGCTGTGGCATCCGGCAACGCGGCTGTGATAACGTCCGAAGAACGGTTTGCGCGTGTGGGGGAAACCAGGGATGGCCAAGGGTCCGACCGGCGCCGACGCGATCATGTCGGTAGCCGCGATCAAGCAACTGCTCGCGAAGGCGAGGCGCGGCGACCCGGTGAACTGCGCCATCGGGATCAGCAAGGACAAGGAGCCGCTTGTCCTGCTGGACCGGAAGAAGAAGCCGCGGAAGTTGATGGGGGACCTGAAGAAGAAGGCGGCCGACGCGGGAATGGAGGTCGCTGCGCCGATGCTCCGATTCGGCCGGGCCGAGATCGACGGGTCCGAGGATGCGAGGACGGTGACCTTCGTCGTGAACAAGGAGGCGCCGGGCATGTATCGCGCGCTGCTGACGAAGCTGCTGCGCCCGGCCGGTGTCGGACACGTCGAGATCACGGTCGACGAGAAGATCGACACCGAAAGCGACGAGGACGAGGCGCCCGGCGAAGACCCGTCGGCCCCGGCGCCCGCCCCGGCCGCCACCGAAGCGCCCGCCCCGGCGAACGGCGCGATGCCGCCCGACGCGGACCCGGCGCAAGCCGCCGCCCCGCCGCCCGGCGCCGACCAGGCGCTGGCCACCATCGGCAAGTCGAGCCTGGTGTGGGACGCCACGCGCAAGCATGTCGAGAAGCAATTGGGCGACCTGCACAAGGCGATGACCGAGGCCTACAAGGGGCACGGCTTCGGCGCCGAGCTGGACAAGGTGTTCCATTCGACGGTCGAGCCGATCATCACGGGCTTCGACGACACGCTCAGCCACAAGCTGATGGAGGTGTCGCGGACGACGGACGCCGCGGCGCGCGGGCCGTTGCTGGACGAGGCGCGGCAGATCATCGTCCGCTACGAGACCTACCTGGCCGGAGAGCCGCTGCTGGCCAAGCTCGACGCGAACCCGTTCATCCCGATGACGATCGCAAAGACCCTGACCGCGTCGCTGGAGGCGTTGAACCGGTCTTTGGCGTCAGCCGCCGGCAAGCTGGGGCACTAGCCCATGTCCGACACCGGCACGGAGGCCGACGACTGGGTCCATGACACCTTCGGGGTGAACCCGTCCACCTTCCAGCAGGCGCCGGAGCCGGAAGCGGCCCCGGGCGGCGACGCGCCGGGCGGATTCTTCTCGAGCATCGGCGACGCGATCTCGAGCGCGGCCAGCAGCGTGGCCGACACGGCGTCGAGCGTGGCAAGCAGCGTGGCCGACACCGCGGTGAGCGTCGCGACCACGGTCGCGGACACGGCCACCAGCGTCGCGACCACGGTTGCTGACACGGCCACCAGTGTCGCGACCACGGTCGCGGACACGGCGAGCAGTGTCGCGACCAGCGTGGCCGATACCGCAGTCAGCGTCGCGACCACGGTGGCCGATACGGCGACCAGCGTGGCCGGCACCGTCGCGGACGCCGTCTCCGGTGCGGCCAACACGGTGGCGGACGCCGTGGAGGGCGCCGCCACCACCGTCGTGGAAACGGTGCAGGGCGCCATCCAGGCCATCGAGGACCTGTTCACCCCCGCCCCCCCCACCATCGTCGGCCCGGCGCAGCAGGCTCGGGCCGAGGAGGTGAAGGGCAAGCTCTCGCCCGAGGACAAGGCCAAGTACGAAGCCATGGTCGACGGCGCCAAGACGCCCAAGGAGAAGCAATACCTCGAGAAAGGCCTGGCATCCGGACACACGATGGCCGAGCTGGAGGCGTTCCAGAAGAAGATCGCCGGCAAGGACGAGAAATGGCTGCAGGACAACCTCAGCCTGACCGGCAACTCCGACGGCAAGGGCGTCAAGCAGCAATGGCACATGTCCTGCAACGCGACGGCGGTGCAGGCCGTGCGCGGGGAGATGGACCCGCTCTACGCCCTGCAGGTGCACGAGGAGAACCCGGACGTGACCGCCGCGGACGGGGACGATCCGACGACGAAGAACACGAAGCTCGCCGCCGAGCAGAAGGCGATGCTCGAAACCGACGACGGCACCGGCTACAAGGGCGTGGCGCTCCCGCGGGACCATGACAACCAGAATCAGGGACGGTGGAACACCGACCTGCTGAACGCCCAGTCGGACTCGACCGGCATGACGTTCACGAACAAGAAGCTGGGCGCCGATTACTCCGAGGACGACGGGATCAAGTCGATCGACGACAGCGTGGCGAAGGGAATGCCGGTGCCCATCGTGATCGGCAACAGCTCGACCGCCTATACCCATTACGTCGTCGTCACGGGCTGCGATCCCGGGCCTCCGAAGATCTACACGATCCATGACCCGTGGGAGGGCGTGACCTACAAGCGGACCGACGAGCAGTTGCGGACGCACAAGCTGGACATCGCCAATTCGAACCAGATTTCGGCGGTCGAGGTGCCGGCTGTGGCACCGGTCAAGTAGGGGGCGGGCGATGCAGGGGCATACGCGGGACGAGCTGCTGGCGCTGACGCCGGCGCGCTACCTGGCCGACGGATTGACGGACCCGGGCGGCGCGCCATGGCCGGGCCTGCGGGACGACTGGGCGACGGCGGCGGCGACGCAGCTGCTGGACGCCGAGCTGTCGCCGCAGGAGTTCGGGTTCATGATGGAGGCGCTCCGCCAGACGATGCCGCTGCACGCGGACCAGCCGGCGCAGGCGCAGGCGATGGTGGCGCTGCAGGATGCGCTGGAGATCGTGCGCCGCATGATCCGGCAGCCGAACAACCGGGGATTGGTGACATGGGCACGGGACTGCGCGGCGCAGGTGCGGCGGCCGGAGGACATCCCGGCGCTGCTGGACCACTACAAGGCCGTGCAACGTCTGTATGGGTTGCTTGCGTCGTTGCCGCGGCCGCCTGCTTCGGCGCCATGAGCGCCGACGGGGCCGAGGCGCTCCGGCTGCGGATCGGGCGCACCACGGTCGCCGCCGGGGCGATGGCAGAGGTGGCGCGGGCCATCTCGACGGAAAACGAGCGCCGCCGCATCCGCGGGCTGGAGGACGTCTTCGCGGTCGGGTTGATCGACCCGGTCAAGGCGACGGCGCTGATCTCGGCGTTGGAGGCATCGCCCGGCACGGTCGCCGCACTCGGGGGCCGGGCGCTGATCCTGGACGGGGTGGCGCAAGGCATCTCGTTCGCCTCGCCAACCCGGGTCAGCGCGTTCAAGGCCCCCCTCGCGATCGCCGTGAGCAGCGAGCACTCGGACGGGGTGATCGCGCGGGCCGAGGTCGCGGTGGACTGCACCCTGGCGCGGGAACGGGCGGCAGCGGCACGCAACCGTACAGAGGCGGCGGACCGCGCGGCAGCCGGGCAGGACGGCCCGGCGGGCGGACGCGCGCGGGAGCTGCTGCACGCGGCGGCGCGGGCATGGTCATTGAACGCGGCGGCGGCGGCAGGCTGCGCGCCGGGCGATGCGGCAGCGGCGGCGGATGCGAAGGCGGCGGAGGCGAAGGCCCGCGCCACGACCGTGCCGAGCGGGAGTATGGGCTAGGGACGTCCTGTCACTCCTCCTCGTCCAGGTAGAACTGGTCGGCGTCCTCGTCGTAGCTGTAGAGCTCGGCATACCGCCCCCACGCGATCGTGGCGGATAGCGTCTCGTCGGCATAGTCGGGCGACATGAAGTCCTCCAGCTCGTCCCGGAACCGCGCCGCCGCGGCGCGGTGGTTCGGGCGCTCGTCCAGCACCCGGCGGATCTGCGCGACCAACGGCACGTTCGCGCGGAGCGCCGTGGCGAAGATCGACTTGCGGTCGTCGGTGTCCGCCTCGACGAACAGCCGCCCCTTGTCCGTCAGCCGCAGGTCGCCCTCCTCCAGCACGCCGAGCCCCAGCAGTTGCAGCGCCTCGCCCATCGGCAGCAACTCGTCGATCTCGAGCTGCAGGTCGTCGGCCAGCGCCGGCAGGTCCGCCCGCCCGGCATACGGCGGCGCGGACAGCGTCTCGACCAGCCCCGCCATGAGGTTGGTCGACACGGGGTGCAGGCGCATCGCCAGCGTGGCCGCCGCGGGCGCCGTGGCGCGCGGCGTGGGCGCCCGCCGGGTCATGAGGGCGTAGATGTCGTCGACCATCTGGCGAAACGCCGGGTCGTGCCGGTTGCGCGGGTGCGGAAACGGCACCCGCAGCTCGCTCGCGACCCGCCCGGGGTTGCTGCTGAACACCAGGATCCGGTCGCACATGAGCACCGCTTCCTCGATGTTGTGCGTGACCATCAGGACGGATTTGACGGGCAGCTTGCCATCGGACCAGAGGTCGATGAGGTCGGTGCGCAGCGTCTCCGCCGTCAGCACGTCGAGCGCGGAGAAGGGTTCGTCCATCAACAGCAGGTCGGGGTGGACCACCAGCGCACGGGCCAGGCCGACGCGCTGGCGCATCCCGCCGCTCAGCTCCTTCGGGTAGGCGCTCTCGTAGCCGCCGAGGCCGATGAGGTCGATCGCGGCCTCGGCACGGCTCTCGCGCTCGGCGCGCGGCACCCCCTGCGCCTCCAGCCCCAGCTCCACGTTCTCCTGGACGGTGAGCCACGGGAACAGCGCGAACGACTGGAACACCATCGCGACCCCATCGGCGGGTCCATGCAGGGTGGCGCCCCGCCACGTGACGGTGCCCGACGTCGGGGCAAGCAGCCCGGCGATGATGCGGAGCAGCGTCGACTTGCCGGACCCGGAGCGGCCGAGCAGGCCCACGATCTCCCCGGTCTTCAGCAGCACGTCGACATCGTCGAGCACGACCAGGTCGGCGCTGCTGTCCTTCGTGTAGGCCTGGCGCACGTGGCTCACGGTCAGCAGGTCGGCAGCATGCGTGTTGGTGTCCATCGCGTATCCTATCCGAGCGTGAGGCGGCGGCCGGCGTAGGCATACATCGGACGCCACAGCAGCCGGTTGAAGGCGACGACGAAGCACGACATGACGGTCACGCCCAGAACGACGCGGGCCGTGTTGCCGTCGGTGGTCGCCTGCGCGATGTAGGCGCCCAGGCCGTGGGCGGACAGCTTCGTGTCGCCCCAGCTCGCGACCTCGCTGACGATCGCGGCGTTCCAGGCGCCGCCCGAGGCCGTGATGCCGCCCGTGACGTAATACGGGAAAATCCCTGGCAGGATGACCCGGCGCCACCACAGCCAGCCGCCGACATGGAAGTTGCGCGCCGCCTCCTGTAGATCCGGCGGAAAGGCGCTGGCGCCCGCGATGACGTTGAACAGGATGTACCACTGCGCGCCCAGGATCATCAGCGGCGTCAGCCAGATGTCGGGATTGCCGGAGAATCGTACGATCAGCACGACGAAGATCGGAAAGAACAGATTGGCGGGAAAGGCGGCCAGGAACTGCGCCACCGGCTGCACGCGCTGCCCCCATTTGGGCCGCAGCCCCAGCCAGACGCCGATCGGAACCCAGACAAGCGTCGCAAGCACCATCAGGACGACGACGCGGACCAGGGTGATGAGACCCAGGCCCACGGCCGAGACCAGGTCCGACCACTGCAGCGAATCGCTGACAAAGACGATGATCTTCCACAGCGCGAACGAGACCCCGAGCGCCAGCACCACGATATACGCGGCGTCGCCGGTCCGTGACGGCGCGCGCGCGACCGCGGGACGCCGCCGGGCGGCAAGGCGAAGCCCGCCGAAGCCGTTGAACGCCAGCACCGCATAGCCCGACAGCACCCGCAGCAGCCGCGTGCGGCGGAGCAGCTTCAGGACCCAGGGATCCTCGGCCTCCTCGGCCGCGGTCATGCCCAGCCGGAACTTCGCGGACCAGGCGACAAGCGGACGGAACAACAACTGGTCGTACAGCAGGATCACGACGAGCATCGCCAGGATGGCCCACATGACGGCGCCGATGTCGCGCTGCTCCAGCGCCTCCGCCACATAGCTGCCGATCCCCGGCAGCTTGAGGGTGGTGTCACCGACGCTCACCGCCTCGCTCGCGACGACGAAGAACCAGCCGCCGGACATGCTCATCATGGTGTTCCACACCAGGCCGGGCATCGCGAACGGGACCTCCAGCCGCCAGAACCGCTGCCACGCGGTCAGCCGGAGAGACCGGGCGGCTTCGTCCAGGTCGGCGGGGACGGTCTTCAGCGATTGATAGAGGCTGAACGCCATGTTCCAGGCCTGGCTGGTGAAGATGGCGAAGATGGCGGCCAGCTCCGCGCCGAGCACCCGCCCGGGAAACAGGGCAAGGAAGAACACCACGGTGAACGACAGGAACCCCAGGATCGGCACGGATTGCAGGATATCGAGCACGGGCACCAGGATGAGGCCGGCACGGCGGCTTTTCGCGGCCCAGGTGGCGTAGGTGAGGGTGAACAACAACGCGAGCGTGAGGGCCGCGAACATCCGGAGCGTGGTGCGGATGGCGTATTCCGGCAGGTTCAGCGGGTCGAGATCGATCGAGGACGCATGGGCGGCGTCGAGCGGGGCCAGCGTCCCGCGGGCGACGCTGGCAACGGTGATGATGGCGGCGAGGATCAGCGCGCCGGCCACGAGGTCGAACAGGTTGGGAAGTCGCCGGGCCGAAAGGAAGGCGGGGAAGGCGGTATCGGACATGCGGCGTGGCCCCGGGTGCTACATCATGGGGCGCTGTTAGCCTGTTGCGGTGCGCGAGTCAGCCCGGGCGCGCGTTTCAGTTCGGCGTCAGGGGCCGGTCTTGTGCACGGGCGGATGCAGCGGGGCATGCAGCGCGTGGGTCGCGGCATGCGGATGCGACAGCCGGTCCATGAGGGCAAGCAGCACGCCGCTGAGAATGAACAGGAAATGCAGCCCGGCGCGCCAGGCCAGGTCGCGGTCGCTCAGGTTGGGCGTGTTCATGAAGTCTTCCAGCACATGGATGGCCGAGATGGCGACGATGCTGGTCATGAGCTTCAGCTTCAGGTCGCCGAACCCCACGGTGCCCATCCATTCCGGCCGGTCCGGGTGGTCCTGCATGTCCATGCGGCTGACGAAGTTCTCATAGCCGGCGAACATGACCATGAGCACCAGGTTCGCCATGAGGGAGACGTCGATAAGCCCCAGCACGCCGACGATCAGGTGATCCTGGCTGCCGGACAGGCTGTGCATCATGAGATCGACGGCGGAGACGGTGAACTTCAGCAGCAGGACGCCGAGGCTGATGGCAAGGCCCAGGTAGAACGGCGCCAGCAGCCAGCGGCTGGTGAACAGGAGCCGTTCGAAGGTCGTCTCGACGCGTTTGGCGAAGGTCATCGCGGCGGTCCCCGGCGTTTACGGAACCATGATGCCCGAAGCAGCGGCCAGGGGGAAACCTTCATCCGGGCCCCGGGCTTGAAGGTTCAGGGACATGGATGGCGCAGGGATGCAGCATGAGGACGCGCCGCTGAAGCGGCTGCTGGCCGGGCTTCCGGGGCCCGTGCGGCGGGGATACGAGACGCTGATGCGGCCGTCGTGGCGCTGGGCGCGGATCCCGTTGGCAGTGATGTTCGTGTTCGGCGGCTTCCTGGGTTTCCTGCCGATCCTGGGCTTCTGGATGGCGCCCCTGGGCCTGCTGATGCTGGCCGAGGACGTGCCGGCGTTGAAGCGGCCGACGATGCGGGCGCTGGGCGCGGCCCAGGCATGGTGGGATCGGCGGCGCGGACGGGCCTAGCTCGCCGCTCAATCCGCCCCGCGAACCCGGCAACGGCGACCGGCCGTTACGCCGTGCCCGTGCTGCCGAAGCCGGCATGGCCCCGGGCGGTGTCGTCCAGGGCCTCCACCTCATGCCAGTGGGCGCGGGTCACCGGCGCCAGGATGGCCTGGGCGATCCGCATGCCGCGTTCGATGGTGAACGGGGCGTCGCCGGCGTTCATGACGATGACCTGCAACTCGCCGCGGTAATCCTCGTCGATCGTGGCCGGGCTGTTGGGCAGGACAATGCCGTGGCGCAGCGCCAGACCGGAGCGGGGCCGGACCTGCAGCTCATGCCCGGCGGGCAGCGCGACCGCGAGTCCGGTCGGGATCAGCGTGCGCGCCCCGGGCGCCACGGTCACCGGCTCCGCGACGGCGGCCAGCAGGTCCATGCCCGCGGCGCCCGCCGTCGCATAGGCGGGCAGCGGCAGGTCGGCGCCGTGCGGCAGGCGGCGCACGCGAATTGTCGCCTCGGCCATCGGTCAGGGGGTCGGCTTGACCTTGCTGGCGCGGAAGCTCGGGGTCCACCAGCGGACTGGCTTCGGCTCCTTGGGCAGGGCCGAGCGGGGCCGGCCGCGCTTGGGGCGGGATGCCTCCTCGGCTTCGCCGGTCGCGTCGAGCATGCCGGAGGCCTCGTCCTCATCCGGCATGGCGGCCGGAAGCGGATGGATGCGCGGGCGCCCCGGGCCCCGGCGCGGCGGGATGGCGGCGACGGCCTGCGCCACCGCGTCCTGGGCGGCGATGCGGGCCTGCCGCTCCTGCTGCAGCGCTTCGGCGGCCGCCAGCTCGTTATGGGCCATGCGGGTCTGCAACGCCTGGTGTGCGGCCTGCGCCTCGGACAGGCTGCGCCGTGTCGCGGCGTGGGCGGCCCGCTCGTTCTCCAGCAACGTCTGGAGCTCGGACATCCGCTCCTTCAGCACGCCGCTCTCGTCGGTGCGGTGATTGAGCACCACGACGGGCACGCCGCCATCCTGCACGAAGCGGTGCCGGGCGCGGGCCTGTTCAGGCCGTTGCTGCACCGTCTGTTGCGCGCCCTTGGTGTTCAGCCCCAGGGCACGCCGCATCTTCTGTTCGGTTGCTTGCGCTTCGTTTTGCGCGAGTTGCGGCGCGTTGCGCACGCGGTCGGCATTGTCGGCCATCAGGTCTCGTTTTCGGACAGGGATTGAACTCGTGTCGTCACGCCAGAACATCCGTCAGCAAGTCATGTCCATGATTTGCGCGGACATTGCAAGTGCTGTCGTGTTCGGGACGATTTCGTATTATTCCGCGGCAAGGCGTCCGGCAGACATCTGCCGGTCGACAAGCCGCGCATAGGCGCCGCCGCGCGCCAGCAAAGCGGCGTGCGTGCCGGATTCCAGCACCCGGCCGTGGTCCAGCACCAGGATCAGGTCGGCCGCGCGGATCGTGCTCAGACGGTGCGCGATCACCAGGGTCGTGCGGTGCGCCATCAGCGTATCCAGCGCCCGGCGCACCTCCGATTCGCTGATGGCGTCGAGGTGGGAGGTCGCCTCGTCCAGCACCAGCACCGGCGCGTCCTTCAGGAACGCCCGCGCGATGGCGATCCGCTGCCGCTGGCCGCCGGACAGCTGCGCCCCACGCTCCCCGACCCGGGTCTGCAACCCGTCTGGCAGGGCGGCGACGAACGGCCCGAGGGCGGCTTGCCGGATCGCGGTCTCGAGTTGCTCGGGCGTGGCACCGGCGCGGGCGAGCCGGATATTGGCCTCCAGCGTGTCGTTGAACAGATAGGTGTCCTGCGCGACCAGCGCGATGCGGTCGCGCAGCGTGCCGAGCGCGAGGTCCGGCAGGGGCACGCCATCGAGCAGGATACGGCCGGCATCCGGGTCCCAGAAGCGCAGCAGCAGGCTGGCGATCGTCGTCTTGCCGGCGCCGGAAGGCCCGACAAGCGCGACCTGCGCGCCGGCGGGAATGTCGAGGTCCAGGTCGTCGAGCGCCGCGTTCGCATGGCTGGGATACGCGAAACGGACGTGCTCGAACCGGATGGCGGAGCCCCGCGCCGGCGCGGGTGGCGACAGCGGGCCGTCATGGATGCGGACCGGCGTGTCATGCACCAGGCGCAGGCGCCGCGTGGCCGCGAACGTGTCGGCAAGCTGGCGGCCGACCTGCGCGATCTCGGACACCGGCAGGAAGGCGGCGACGGACAGGAGCACGAGCAGCGGGAGCAGGCCCGGCTCGATCGCGCCGCCGGCGACCAGGGCGGCACCCGAGACGGCGATGGCCAGGCCCCCGAACGCCGTCGCGGCCTCCAGCAGGACGGCCTGGCGCGAGAGGTCGTGCAGGAGGGCGAGGCGGACGCCGCGATAGGACTCGATCGCGTCCCGGAACCGGTCGCGGCGGCGGCCGGTGGCCTGGAAGGCGAGAAGATCGGACAGGCCCTGGACGGTCTCGGTGACATGTGCGCCCAAAAGCCCGAGCGCGCCGCGGGCCTGCGCGCCCAGCCTGTCGATGTGGGCCCGGGCCAGCAGCGGGGCGAGGAGCGCCCAGAGAAGAAACGGCAGCAGCACGGCGGCAAGGCGCCAGTCCGCGACGGCGAGCGCACCCAGGACGGCGGCTGGGACCACCAGCGCCACCGCGGCAGGGGCGACGGTGTGGGCGTAGAAGTATTCGACGGTCTCCACGTCCTGCGTGGCAAGCGCCACCAGGTCGCCGGCCCGGCGCTCCAGCAGGTAGGCCGGCGCCAGGGCCTCCAGCTTCTGGAACAACGCCACCCGCATCTCGGCCAGCAGCTTGTAGGCCATGTCGTGCGCCAGCCAGGATTCCAGCCAGTGCAGGCCCCCGGTGATGGGCGCCATGGCCAGCAGCGCGACCGAAAGCGGCAGCACGGGCTGCCCCGCGCGGAGCTGCGCGATCAGCAGCGCGCCCAGGACGCCGACGCCGATGAAGGCGGCCACGCGGGCGATGCCGAACAGGATCGTGAGGGCCAGCATGCCGCGATAGGGGCGGATATGGCCAAGCAGGCTGGCGATGGTCCGGGACAGGGGCAACGGGACGGCGGCCGGTCCGGACGGGTCCGTTGTGCGGCTGGGACCCTCGCCCCGACCCTCTCCTGCAGCCGCAACAGGAAGCAGCGTTTCGATTGCCTGCCCGGCCTCCTGGGCCTGGTCGCCCATCAGCCGCCGATAGGTGCCGTTCCGCGCCATCAGCGCGGAATGGGTGCCCTGTTCGACGATCTGCCCGTGGTCGAGCACCAGGATGCGATCGGCCCCGACGACGCTGCTGAGGCGGTGCGCGAGGATGAGCGTGGTGCGGCCCTGCATCAGGCGGTCGAGCGCCTGCTGGATCTCGGCCTCGTTCTCGGCATCGACGGCGCTGAGGGCTTCGTCGAGGATGAGGATGGGGGCGTCCCGCAGCAGGGCGCGGGCGATGGCGAGGCGTTGCCGCTGGCCGCCGGACAGACGCAGGCCGCGTTCGCCGATCAGCGTGTCGTAGCCCTGCGGCAGGGCGCGGATGAAGGCGTCGGCGCGGGCCGCGTCGGCGGCCTGGTGCATCTGGTCGTCGGTGGCGTCCGGGCGGCCGAGGCGGAGGTTGTCGGCGATCGTGCCATGGAACAGCGCGCTGTCCTGCGCGACGACCGCGATGCGCGCGCGGACGGCGTCGGGATCGAGCGTGCGGAGGTCGTGGCCCCCGATGCGGACGGCGCCGGACTGCGGGTCGGCTTCCCGCAGCAGAAGCCGGACGATGCTGCTCTTGCCGGCGCCGCTGGGGCCCACGACGCCGATGCGCTCGCCCGGGGCGATGGCGAAGGAGAGGGCCTCGTGGGCGGCCCGGCGCGCGCCGGGATAGGCGAATGCGACGTCGTCGAACTCGATCGACGCTGCCAGGGCGGCCGGCGCGGCACCCCCTTCGGGCAGGCCGCCCCGGGCGTCGAGCAGGGCATGGATGCCGGTGGCGGCCGATTGGCCGAGCATCCCCTGGTGCAGCACGCCGCGAAGGTCGCGGAGCGGGCGGAAGATCTCGGTGCCGGCCATCAGCACGATCAGCAGGGCGGTGAGGGTCATCTGCCCGGTCGCCACCCGGTGCGCGCCCAGCACCAGCGCCCCGGCGGCCCCGAGGGCGATGGCGAGGTCGGTGATTCCGCGGGTCGCGAGCCCGGCGGCCAGCACCCAGAAGGTGTTGCGGGACAGCGCCCAGGCCTTTTCGGCCAGGCGGGCGCCATACGCGCCGCTCTGGCCGAACGCCTTGAGCGTCGGCAGGCCCTGGATCGAGTCCAGCAGCTCCTCGCCGAAGGCCTTGAAGGCGCGGGAGCGGGCGATGCTTGCGCCACGGTCGCGGCCATGGATGGCGGCGGGCGCGACGAGGGCGACGAGCGCGGCGGAAAGCAGGATGGCCGCGACGGGCACGTCCCACCACGCCATGAAGGCGAAGATCGCGAACGGGGCGCAGGCGGCGGTGGCCAGTTGCGGCAGGTACTGGCCGAAGAAGGTCTGCAATTGCTCGACGCCGTCGATGACGGTGAGCATCACCCCGCCCGAGCGCTGCCCGGCGAACCAGGCCGGGCCAAGCTGCGGGATGCGGTCGAACAATCGCAGGCGGAGGCTGGCCTGGATCGACGCCGCGGTGCGATGGGCCAGACGGGTCCGGGCGTCGTCGAGCCCGCCGCGCAGCAGGATCATGAGGGCGGTGGCGGCGGCAGGCGGCACCAGCTCCGTCCATGCCGCGCCGTCGAACACCCGGGCCAGCAGGGCGCCCAGGAAGGCGAAGCGGGCGATGCCGGCCGCAAGCGCCACCAGGCCGAGCACGGTGCCCAGCAGGATGGCGCCACGGTGGCCGGCGGTAAGGGCCCAGAGACGGCGGTCGAAATACACGGGGCGGTTCAGGCCGCGGTCAGGATGTGGATCTTGCGCTCGGCAACCATGGCCCTGGTCGTGGCGGCGTAGGCGGCCATGTGCGGGGCCTTCGCGTGGGCCGCAAGCGCCTCCATGCTGGCCCATTTCTCGATCACGACGAAGCTGTCGGGCCCGAGCGGCGCCTGCGCGGGGCCGCCGTTGGGGGCGTCGATGGCGGGGCCGTACTCGATGCAGCCGTCCTCGGCATGCACGGCCGGCATGTTGGCGCGGAAATGGGAAAGGACGGCGTCGCGCTGCCCGGGGTGGGTGGTGATGACGGCAAGGACGTGGATCATGGGGTGGTCCTGTTCAGTGGTGCAGGCGTGGGCGTCACGTGGGGCGTGCATGAACCTGATGTCGTCAGGCACGACGGTCGCGGAAAAGCAGGTAGGCGCAGAAGGCGCGGCGGTCTGTGGCCCTCGCTGTCTGGAAGCTTGCCATCACCTGGCGCGCGCTCACGAGGTCGGCGCGGACCTTGGTTTTCGTGATCTTCGCCCAAGGGTCATAGTCGGCCATGTGCCTGGTCGCTTGCAAGGTGACGAACAGGGCGGCGAATTCCTGGATGGGCCTGTCGAACGCGGCAATCGTGGCCTTTTTGCTGCAACGGCTTTTCGTCTCCCCATGGTCCAGCGATCGGTATGCCTGCCGCCACGCGGGATTGCGGGTCCTGCATGCGGCCTTGCCCACCAGCAGATCCGCGCAATCCCGTGCGAGGCAATGGAAGAACGCATAGTAGATCGTACTGGCTGCCCGGCGGACCCGCGTGGCGTCGAGGCGGCCATGACCTGCAAGCAGATGCTCGGCCGTCTCGAGCAGTTCAGACGGGAGCAAGGCCCAGGCGCTTGGCTTCGGCCCTCGACACGTAGCTGACGATCGGGAAATGCTCGATCCCAAGCGTTTCGAGCGCCGGCCGTAGTTCTCCGACCATGCCAACCATGCCGCCTGCATCGGGCACCTCGGGACGGGTAAGCACGACAGTGATCGCGACGATCGGGTCGCCCTCCCAGTCCTCATCGAGGCGCGCATCGACCCGGTCGATGTCGCTGCCCGGCAGCCGCCGCCGGATCACGGTCTCAACGGTCTCGCGGAGCCTGGCATCGTTCGCGTCCATGACCCGCAGCATAGCCCAGCCCGCCCGATCGCCGCGAGTCCCGCTGCGCGTGCTGATCGACAATCCGCTCCGCCCCGGCAATCATGCCGCATGGACCACGCCCCCCTCGGCCTCGACCCCGCCCGCCTCGCCCGCATCGGCACCTGGGTGCACGGATGGGTCGACAGCGGGCGGCTGGCCGGCATGAGCGTCATGGTGCATCGAAAGGGCCAGCAGGCGTATTTCGAGGCCGCGGGAATGGCAGACCGGCAGCGCGGGCTGGCGATGGACGCGGACAGCGTCGTGCGCATCTACTCCATGACGAAGCCGCTGACCTCCGTTGCCCTGATGATGCTCTACGAGGAAGGGCGCTTCCAGCTCGACGACCCCATCGCGACCGTGCTGCCCTGCTTCGCCGAGATGACCGTGTTCGGGGGCGGGAAGGCGGACCGCGGCATCACCTACCGCGACCTGCTGACCCATACGTCGGGGCTGACCTACGGCTTCATCGACGGCTCGCCCGTCGGCACGATGTACCGGGACGCCGGCGTCGACTTCCAATCGGCCGACGCGACGCTGGGCGAGGTGGTGGAACGCGTCGCCGGGATGCCGCTGCTGGCGCAACCGGGAACACGCTGGAACTACAGCGTCGCGACCGACGTGGTGGGGCACCTCGTCGCCGTCCACTCCGGCATGGGGTTCGCGGATTTCCTGACCCAACGGGTGCTGCAACCCCTGGGAATGCACGAAACCGGCTTCCGCGTCACCGAGGCGCAGCGGCCCCGGTTCGCGGCCAACTACGCAAAGGGCCGCGACGGAGAGGCCGTGCAGATCGACGACCCGGCGACCAGCCGCTTCCTGGAGAGCCGCCTCGCCTCGGGCGGCGGCGGCCTGGTGGGGACGATCGGCGACTACATGCGGTTCTGCCGCTTCCTGCTGGGACGCGGCGCGCTGGACGGCGTGCGCCTGCTGGGGCGCAAGACGGTGGCGCTCATGATGTCCAACCACCTGGGCGGCGACATGGCCGCAATGGGCACGCCGCGCTTCAGCGAAAGCAGCTATGCCGGGATCGGCTTCGGGCTGGGCTTCTCCGTGATGCTCGACCCGGCGGCCGCGCAGATCCCGGGCACCCCCGGCGAATGCGCCTGGGGCGGCGCCGCGAGCACCGCCTTCTGGGTCGACCCGATCGAGGACATGGCGGTCGTGCTGTTCACCCAGCTCACCCCCAGCAGCACCTACCCGATCCGGCGGGAGCTGCGGGTCCTCACCTACGCGGCGCTGGTGGATTGATACCGGGCCGCGATCACAGGACCTTCAGGATCAGGAAGCCGCCCACGATCCCCGCCGCGGTCAACGTCGTCACAAGCGTCAGGCGGCGCTCGATCCACGCGCGGATCGGCTCCCCGTACCGGCGCAGCAACGCCGCCAGCAGGAAGAACCGGGCGCCCCGCGTCACGATGCTCGCAGCCACGAACACGGCCACGTTGAAATGCGTCAGGCCCGACGTGATGGTCACGATCTTGTAGGGAATCGGCGTCAGCCCCTTGATCAGGATCACCCACAGCCCCCACTCGTTGAACCGCTCGATGAACGACTGCGCCGCGGCCTCGTAGTGATAGAACCGGATCAAGGGCGCCGCGAGCGTGTCGTACAGCGCATAGCCGATGACATACCCCAGCAGCCCGCCCAGCACGCTCGCCGCCGTGCACAGCCCGGCCAACCGCCACGCGCGCTCGGGCCGCGCGATGATCATCGGCACCAGCAGCGCATCGGGCGGCACGGGAAAGAAACTGCTCTCGGCAAAGCTGACGATCGCCAGCCACCACGGGGCATGGCGGCTGGCGGATAGGGCGAGCACGCGGTCGTACAGGCGGCGGAGCATGGGATAACCCGACTTGTTGATGCGGCCATGCCACGGGGGACGCCGCCGTTCAACCGCCCCGCCTTCCGCCTCCCCGGCCCCGGAGCTATGGTCCCCGCCAGCATAGCCCGGGACCCATGATGCGAATTCTCGCTTTCTGCCTCGCCGCCCTGTTGTCCGCCGGACACCTGGCGCCCGCCCTGGCGCAGGGCGGACAGCCGCCGCACGCCTGGTTGTTCGGCACCTGGACCGGCGGCATCTTCCCGGTGCCGCCCGGCATCTCCCCCGTCGCATGCCTGTCGCAGCCCGTCGTGATCTTCACGCGCGACCTGGTGATGCGCGCGACCCTGACCGAGCAGGTGCTGACCCAACGGGAGATCGAGACGGCGCGCAGCGTGCCGACCGGGATGGAGTTCCGCTTCGCCGGGCGGCCGGGCGCAGGCTCCGGCATCCTCGGCGCCCGCATCCCGCCCATGACGGGATTCGGCTGCGAATCCGCCGACATCCTCCACGTGCAGCGCCGCGGGGAGAACGAGATCGCCTTCCCCGGCTGCGCCGACTTCCCCAACCCGCTCGTCCGCTGTCAGACCAGGTGATGCGGATCGCGCTGATCCACGCCCTGCGGCACTCCGCGGCACCGGTGGAGGCCGCCTTCGCCGCCCTGTGGCCCGACGCGCGGCTGATGACGCTGATGGATGACAGCCTCTCGTCCGACGTCGCGCGGGACGGCGCGCTGACCCCCGCCATGACGCAGCGATTCTTGACGCTCGCGCGCTACGCCGCCGGAACGGGCGCCGACGGCATCCTGTTCACCTGCTCCGCCTTCGGACCCTGCATCGAGGCGTGCCAGGCCGACCTCGCGCCTTTGCCGGTGCTGAAACCGAACGAGGCCATGGTCGAGGAGGCCGTGGGCCATGGTGGCCGGATCGGCCTGCTGGCGAGCTTCGCGCCCTCGCTGGACACGCTGCCGGACGAGTTCCGCGCCGCCCGCCCGGGAATCGAGGTCGTGACGGCGCTGGCAGACGGGGCGCTCCACGCGCTGGACGCCGGCGACGGCGCGCGCCATGACCGCCTGGTGGCGGAAGCGGCGCGCTCGCTGTCGGGGTGCGACGCGATCGCCCTGGGGCAGTTCAGCCTGGCCCGGGCCGCGGCGGCCGTGGCGGCTGCGACAGGGCGGCCCGTCCTTACGACCCCCGAAAGCGCGGTGCGCAAGCTGCGGCGTATGCTCGACCCGTAGCGCGACGCCGCCACCCCGCATTCAGCCCGCGGTGCCGCCACCCCCCCGTATCTCGGCAAGCCCGCGCCGCGTCGTCCCGTCCGGACCCACATTCGCGTCGTCCAACCAGGTCAGCATCGCGTCCCGGCACCCCGGCCACTCATCCCCGACGATGCTGAAGAACGCGCTGTCCCGCAGCCGCCCCTTCATCACGTAATGCGCCCGCAACGTCCCCTCGTACGTGAACCCCAGCCGCTCCGCCGCCCGGCGCGACGGCGCGTTCAGCGCGTTGCACTTCCACACCATCCGCCGGTACCCCAGCTCGTCCATCGCCAGCCGCATCAGCAGGAACATCGACTCCGTCGCCGCCCGCGTCCGCTGCATCCGCGGTCCGAACCAGATATGCCCGATCTCGATCGCGGCATTCCCCGGTTGGATGTCCATCAGCGTCAACCACCCCGTCACCACCCCGGTCGCCACCGGCCGAACCGCCCACGCCATCGGGTCGTGCGTCGAAGCGAACCCGCCCACGAACGCCGTCATCGCCGCTTCCGACCCGAACGGCCCGTACCCCATGTAATCCCAGCTGGAATCCCCCGCCGTCCCCTGCGCCGCCCCCCACAGCTCCGCCGCATGCCGCACGTGCAGCGGCTCCAGCACCACATGCCGCCCGCGGATCGGCACCCGGGCCGGCAACGCACGGGGCGTGGGATCAACAAGGGGGCCGACAGGACGATCGCTCATTCCGCGATGATGCCACGCCAGTCCAGTCCCCGCGCGGGCCGATTCAGCTAGAGACAGCTAGACCGGAACACGCCATCATTGTTCTGTGTAACAAAATGTAAGGGAGGTCTCATGCATCGTTCCAAGGCCCTGCTGGCCGGCTTGGCCGCACTCTCCGTTTCCGCCTGCACCAGCCCCATGACCTTCCAGACGCAGCTCACCGGCGCGCAGGAAGTCCCGGGCGTCGCCACCCGCGGCGTCGGCACCGTCTCCGCGACCGTATACCCGTCGACGAAGGCGATGACCTACACGGTCGAATACAAGGACCTCTCCGGTCCCGCCACCGCCGCCCACTTCCACGGTCCCGCCGCCCCCGGCGCCAACGCCGGCGTCGTCGTCGGCTCCACCGTCTCCGCCAGCCCCATCAAGGCCGGCGCAACCCTCACCGACGCCCAGCTCGCCGACCTCACGGCCGGCAAGTGGTACTACAACGTCCACACGGCTGCGAACCCCGGCGGAGAGATCCGCGGCCAGATGCAGCGCGTGCAGTAGCCACTCAATCCTCGAACCCCAGCGGACCGGGACCGGCCGGCCGCTGGCTCTCGAACACCACCATCGCCTCACCCCCGCGGTCGAACCCCCCCGCCTCCCGCATCCCGATCGCCCCCAGCACCGTCCGGCTGCCGAAATTGCTCTCCCGCGCCACCGCGATCACGCGCGCCAACCCGGCCCGCTCATGCGCGAACCGCAGCGCCGCCCCCGCCGCCTCCCGCGCCAGCCCCCGCCCCCGGCTTTCCGGCGTGAACGCGAACCGCAGCGCCATCCCTCGCCCATCCGGCCGCTGATGCACCCCCACCAGCCCGATCGCAGCCCCGCCCTCGACCGGCCGCACCACCCACATGCCCACCCCGTGCCGGGCCCAGAACGCGCTGTCGGCCGCCAGCTCCGCCGCAACCTGGCCCCGGCTCCGCACGCCGCCCAGCATCTGGCCATAGACGCGCGGGTCGCCCTTCAGCGCCACCAGGTCCGCAAGGTCCCCCCACCCCACCGGGGTCAGCACAAGCCGCCCGGTCGCGATCCGCCACGCCGGGTTCACCGCCCCGGGACTACCGCGCGAGCGGCCGGTACTTGATCCGATGCGGCTCCGTGCTGTCCGCTCCCAGGCGTCGTCGCTTGTCCGCCTCATAGGCCTGGAAGTTGCCCTCGAACCACTCGACGTGGCTGTCCCCCTCGAACGCCAGGATGTGCGTCGCCAGCCGGTCCAGGAACCACCGGTCATGGCTGATGATGACGGCGCACCCCGCGAACTCCGCCAGCGCCTCCTCCAGCGCCCGCAGCGTGTCGACGTCCAGGTCGTTCGTCGGCTCGTCCAGCAATATGACGTTGCTCTCCGACTTCAGCATCTTCGCCAGGTGCACCCGGTTCCGCTCGCCGCCCGACAGGATCCCCACCTTCTTCTGCTGGTCGCTGCCCTTGAAGTTGAACGCCCCCACATAGGCGCGTGACTGCACCGCCCGCTTGCCCAGATAGATGACGTCCGTCCCCTCGCTGATCTCCTGCCACACCGTCTTGTCGGGATCGAGGCTGTCGCGGCTCTGGTCGACATACCCCAGCTTCACCGTCTCCCCCACCACCAGCGACCCGCCATCCGGCTGGTCCTGCCCGGTGATCATCCGGAACAAGGTCGTCTTGCCCGCGCCATTGGGCCCGATCACGCCCACGATCCCGCCCGGCGGCAGCTTGAAGTTCAGATCGTCGATCAGCAGCCGGTTGCCGAACGCCTTCCGCAACTGCTCCGCCGTGATCACCGTCCCGCCCAACCGCGGACCCGGCGGAATCACGATCTCGGCCACCCCCGACACCTTGTCCTGGCTCTGCTGCAGCATCTCCTCGTACTTCGCGATGCGCGCCCGGCTCTTGGTCTGCCGCGCCCGCGGCGAGCTTTGGATCCACTCCTCCTCCGCCGCCAGCGCCCGCTGCCGGGCACTCTCCTCCTTCTCCTCCTGCTGCAGCCGCTTCCGCTTCTGCGCCAACCAGGACGAGTAGTTGCCCTCGAACGGATAGCCCCGCCCCCGCTCGATCTCCAGGATCCAGTTCGTCACGTTGTCCAGGAAGTAGCGGTCATGCGTGATGATCATCACCGTCCCCGCGAAATCCCGCAGCGTCTTCTCAAGCCAGGCGACGCTCTCGGCATCCAGGTGGTTCGTCGGCTCGTCCAGCAGCAGCAGGTCCGGCTTCTCCAGCAGCAGCCGGCACAGCGCCACGCGCCGCCGCTCCCCGCCCGACAGCCGCGCCGTGTTGGACTCCGGCGGCGGGCAGCGCAACGCATCCAGCGCGATCTCGATCCGCCGATCCAGATCCCACCCGTCCTCGGCGTCGATCTTCTCCTGCAGCTCCGCCTGCTCGGCCAGCAGCGCATTCATCTTGTCGTCGTCCATCGGCTCGCCGAACGCCTCGCTGATGGCGTTGAACCGGTCCATCGCGGCCTTCAGCGGTCCGAACGCCTCCATGACGTTCTCGGCGACCGTCTTGCTGTCATCGAGCTTCGGCTCCTGCTCCAGATACCCGATCCGCACGCCTTCCGCCGCCCAGGCCTCCCCCCCGAACTCGGTCTCGACCCCCGCCATGATCTTCAGCAGCGTCGACTTGCCCGCCCCGTTCACCCCCAGCACGCCGATCTTCACCCCCGGCAGGAACGACAGCGTGATGCCCTTGAACACCTCGCGCCCGCCCGGGAAGGCCTTGGTCACATCCTTCATGACATAGACGTATTGGTAAGCGGCCATGATCGGGCTCCTGCGGTCGGCGGCTGCTTTTAGGGGCGCATCCCCCCCACGGCAACACACCCCCTCTCGCAGCGTCGGCGTCCCGCCGGCCGGAACCAGGCCTGCCTACGAAAAGAACTCTAGGAACGCCGGATAAACCAGATCCGGCCGATGCTCGGCCGGATAATGCCCCGTCGGAATCGCCCACCCCCGCAAATCCGGAGCCCAATGCCCCCAGGCCTCCAAAGGCCGGAAATGCCGCCCCACATGGCTGTTGCTGCCCCACAGCACCAGCACCGGCGCCCGGATCGTCCGGACCCCGAAATCCGCCCGGTCCATCTCCAGGTCCAGCGTCACCGTCGCCCGGTAATCCTCGCAGATCGCATGGATCTGCTCCGGCGTCGTGCACCGCACGTACTCCGCCATCGCCGCCGCAGTGAAGATCTCCAACCCCACGCCTTTCTTGTTCAGCTTGTACTGGATGTAATAATCCAGATCGCCGCAGATCAGCCGCTCCGGAAACGGCGCCTTCTGCGCCATGAAGAACCAGTGATACGACTCCAGCCCCCACCCCAGCGTCACGTTCGTCAGCACCTCGTACGTCGGCACGATATCCAAAGCCGCCAGCGCCGTCACACGCTCGGGATGGTCCAGCGCCATCCGGAACGCCACCCGCGCCCCCCGGTCATGCCCCGCCACCCCGAACCGCTCGAACCCCAGCGCCGCCATCACCTCCACATTGTCCTGCGCGAACGCCCGGAAACTATAGGCCGAGTGATCCTCCCCCCCAGGAGGCTTCGAGCTGTCCCCATACCCCCGCAGATCCGGCGCAACGACCGTGAAATGCCGCGCCAGGCTCGGCGCCACCTTGTGCCAGCTCACGAGCGTCAGCGGATTCCCGTGCAGCAGCAGCAGCGGCGGCCCGCTCCCCCCCACCGCAACCTCGATCTCCGCGCCGGACGTCCGGATCCGCCGCCGCGTGAACCCGTCCATCAGCACGCCCGTATCCGGCAGCAACCCACTCATGTGAGGTAGGCCCCGCCATTCGCATGCACCGTCTGCCCGGTGATGAACCGCGCCCGCGGCCCGCACAGGAACGCCACCAGCTCCGCCACCTCCTCCGGCCGCCCCCGACGCCCCACAAGAGTCCGGTGCAGCGCATGCATCGCCGGCTGCCCCCCCGTCGACGCCCCCCGCACCGTGTCGATCAACCCCGGCACCACGCAGTTCACCGTCACGCCGTCCCCGGCCAGATCATGCGCCAACCCCCGCGTCAGCCCCGAAAGCCCCGCTTTGGCCGCCACCACATGCGCCCGCTCCGGCGAACCCGTATGCGCCGACAACCCCCCGATGTTCACGATCGCCCCCGCCCCGGAGGCAACCAGATGCGGCAGCACCGCCCGCGCGCACAGGAACGCCCCATCGAGGATCACGGAAGTCACCTCCCGCCACTCCGCATACGTCATCGCGCCGAACGCCGTCTCCCGCCGGATCGCCGCATTGTTCACCAATATGTCGATCCCACCCCCGAACGCCGCGGCCGCTGCCGCCAGCCCCGCCACCGCCGCCTCGTCCGTCACGTCGGCGACATGCACCATCGCCTCCCCCCCGGCCGCCCGGACCAGCGAGGCCGTCTCCGCCGCCGCCGCCACCGAGTGCTGCGCGTTCACCACCACCCGCGCGCCTTCCCGAGCCAGCGCCAGCGCAATGCACCGCCCGATATTCCGCGCCCCCCCGGTCACCACCGCGGTCCGCCCCGCCAACCCGGTCACGCCAGGACCCCGGCCAGGTCGGAAACCCCGAACACCCCCGCCAGCCCGTCCCGCAACCGCACGGCCTGCTCCGCCGTCCACCCGCCATACGCCGCATTGTCCATGAACTTCACCTCGATCTCCGCGTCCGAAAGCGGCGCCTTCGCCCCCCCGCGCATGTGCCCCTGCCGGACCTCGTGCACCGTCCCGTCCGCCATCGTCGCCCGGATATGCCCGGTGAAGTTCCGCGGATACTCGTCGTGGGGATCGATCTCGTACGCCACCTTCCCGGCCAGACGCAGCACGGCCGGGTCATGGATGCGGTCCTCGGTGAACTGCCCGAACCCGGCCCGTCCCTCCAGCAGCCCCACCGCCACGCAGAACGGCGTGCTGAACTTCGCCGCATACGGCATCGCCGGCCGGTGCTTCACGGCCAAAGGCTCCCAAAGCCGATGCACCGTCCCCTCCCCCACCAGGCACGTGATCGCGGCGACCCGCTCCGGATCCACCCCCCGCGCCCGCAGCGCCACGGCGCAATCGATGAACGGCTGCGTCATGGTCCCGCACGGGTACGGCTTGAACGCGATCGACGGCATCAACCAGGCCTCCCCCAACCCCTCCAGCACCGGCCCGAAATCCGGCGCGCGGGACGGCGCGAACGCCTGGAAGAACCCATGGCTCCCCTCCAGCACCGTCCGGGGCCCCAGGAACCCGCCCCGGGCCATCAACGCCGCCCGCACCCCGGCCTGCGCCGCCCACCCCGCATGCATCCGCTTCGTCCACGTCCCCTCGGCCAGATACTCGATGATCCCCGACGCCATGCTCCCCGCGATCCCCACCGCCGAGACCGCCTGCCCCGCCGGCAACCCCAGCGCCGCCGCCACCCCCGCCGCCCCCGCCAAGGCCCCGATCACCGCCGTCGGATGGAACCCGGCCTTATGGATCGCCTTCGGCGCCACCAGGCTCAACCGGCACATCGCCTCCGCACCCACCACGATCCCACGCAGCAGCGCCGCTCCCGACAACCCCTCCCGCTCGCACACGGCCAGCACCGCCGGCACCACCACGGCGCCCGAATGCACCGGCCCGCCCTCGAACGTGTCGTCGTAATCCTCCCCATGCGCGGCCGTGCCGTTCACCAGCGCCGCGTCGTACGCCCCGAACCCGCCCCCATGCCCGATGGCGGTGCAGCGGCCGCCCCCCTCCGCCGTCCCCACCACGGCCCGCACGTACTCCTCCCCCCGCGCCGCGACGCACAGGCCCGCCACATCCAGCAGCAGCCGCCGCGCCATCGCCGCGCAGGCCTCCGGGATCACCACCCCCGGTCCCCCCAGCCGCTCCGCCAGCGCCTCGGCGACCGTCCGCCCTGCCACCACGTCCATCAAACGCCGAACGCCGCCGAGTACCGCTTCTTCGTCTCCTCCGCCGCCGCCGCCAGCTCCGCCGGGGTCGACCGCAACAGCTTGATGTCCTTCAGGTGCACCCGCCCCGGCTTCTCCTGCACCTCCGGATGGAACGACCGCAGCGCCCCCACGTCGGACATGATCTGCTGGCACTCGCGGGAGAACAGGTAGTTCATGAACACCCGCGCCGCATTCGGGTGCGGAGCCTTCTCCATCACCGTCGCCTGCCCCGAAAAGATCGGCGACCCCTCCGTCGCATACACCGTCACCATCGGCGCGCCCTGGTCGATCATCCCCAGGAACACATACTCCGTCCCGTCGACCGCGATCGACCGCTCCCCCAGCGCCACCTTCTTCGGCGGCTCCGTCGCCGATTGCACCTGCATCACCCGCTGCTTCGCCAGCGCGTCGAAATACCCCCACCCCAAGGCCTTCGCCGTCGCATACGTCGCCGTGTAGATCGACCCGCTATAGCTCGGGTGCGCCTTCACCATCCGCATCCGCCACTTCGGGTTCAGCAGATCGGCGAAGCTCTTCGGCGCCTCCTCCGGCTTCACCTGCTTGGTGTTGTACGCAATCACGCTCAACGACGCCCGGACGCTCGCGAACCGCCGCCCCGCATCCTGCTCCTCGGAAGGCCAGGTCCCGATCACGTTCTCCGGCAAGTACGCCGCCAGCCACCCCTTCGCGGTCCAATCGACGAACATGCCGGTGTCCGAACTCTCGACCACGTCGGCGACGAAGATGTTGCTGCCATACTCCTGGTTGATCCGCTGCAGGATCCGCTCCGCCCCGGTGCGCTCGAGCTGCACCTTGATCCCCGGAACCGCCGCATTGAACCCGGCGATCATCTTCTCGCACAGCGCCAGCTCGATCGACGTGTGGAACACGACGCTACCCTCGCGCCGGGCCGCCGCCAGCACCGCCTCGCTCGCCACCTGCGCCCGCGCGCCCAGCAGCGGCACGCCCGCAACCGCACCCGCCAACGCCGCCCGCCGCCCGATCAGCCGCTGTCCCGTCATGACGCCTCCCACGGCCCATCGTCACGCAGGCCCGGGACGACTATCGACCACCCCAAACCGCTGTCAACACACGAACCAGGTCACCCCGACCGTAGGGTGGAATGCCCTTTCGGCATTCCACCAGCCCCGCACGAACCCCCCCGGCCTATCCAGAAAAGCCACCCCCCATGACAGCGCCCCCCCAAACCTCTAAACCCGCAAGACACCCATTCCAGGACCACCCGGCGCCCCATGGCCTCCAGCAACGACATCCGCGCGACCTTCCTCGACTACTTCGGCCGCAACGGCCACCAGGTCGTCCCCAGCAGCCCCCTGGTCCCGCGCAACGATCCCACGCTCCTGTTCACCAACAGCGGCATGGTCCAGTTCAAGAACGTCTTCACCGGACAGGAGCGCCGCCCCTATACCCGCGCCACCACCGCCCAGAAATGCGTCCGCGCCGGCGGCAAGCACAACGACCTCGACAACGTCGGCTACACCGCCCGCCACCACACCTTCTTCGAAATGCTCGGCAATTTCAGCTTCGGCGACTACTTCAAGCCGCAAGCCATCGAACACGCCTGGACCCTCCTGACCCGGGACTTCGCCCTCCCGAAGGACAAGCTCCTCGTCACCGTCTACGCCGACGACGACGACGCGGCCGATCTCTGGCGCCGCATCGCCGGCCTCCCGGACGAGCGCATCATCCGCATCGCCACCTCCGACAACTTCTGGCGCATGGGCGACACCGGCCCTTGCGGCCCCTGCTCCGAGATCTTCTTCGACCACGGTCCCACCATCCCCGGTGGCCCCCCCGGCTCCCCCGACGAGGACGGCGACCGCTTCATCGAGATCTGGAACCTCGTCTTCATGCAGTACGAGGAAGGCCCCCCCGGCACCCGGACGGACCTGCCCCGCCCCTCCATCGACACCGGCATGGGCCTCGAACGCTTCGCCGCCATCCTGCAGGGCAAGCACGACAACTACGACACCGACACCCTGCGCGCCCTCATCCTCGCCAGCGCCGAGGCCACCGGACAGGACCCCGACGGACCCTTCCGCACCAGCCACCGCGTCGTCGCCGACCACCTCCGCAGCGGCGCGTTCCTGATCGCCGACGGCGTCCTCCCGGCCAAGGACGGCCGCGGCTATGTGCTCCGCCGCATCATGCGCCGGGCCATGCGCCATCTGCATCTGATGGGAACCACGACGGCGCTGTTCCACACCCTCGTGCCCGCCCTCGTCCGCCAGATGGGCGCCGCCTACCCCGAGCTCCCCCGCGCCCAGGCCCTCATCACCGAAACCATGCGGCTCGAGGAAGACCGCTTCAAGGCGATGCTCGACCGCGGCCTGGGCCTGCTGTCCGACGAGACCGCACGCATCCCCGAAGGCGGCGCCCTCCCCGGCGCCGTCGCCTTCAAGCTGTATGACACCTACGGCTTCCCGCTTGACCTCACGCAGGACGCACTCCGCGAACAGGGCCGCAGCGTCGACGTCGACGGCTTCGACGCCGCGATGGACGAACAGCGCACCCGCGCCCGCGCCGCCTGGGCCGGCACCGGCGACGCCGCCACCGAACGCGTCTGGTTCGACCTCCGCGAGCGCCTGGGCGCCACCGAGTTCCTCGGCTACGCCACCGAGCAGGCCGAGGCCGAAATCCTCGCCATCGTCCAGGACGGCGCCCCGGCGGACCATGCCCCCCCGGGCGCGGCCGTCGCCCTCATCCTGAACCAGACCCCCTTCTACGCCGAGAGCGGCGGCCAGGTCGGCGACGCCGGCACGATCTCGGGCCCCGACAACCTGGTCATCCGCGTCGACGACACCCAGAAGAAGCTCGGCGACCTCTTCGTTCACATCGGCCACGTCGTCTCCGGCGCCGCGCGCCCCGGCATCCCCGTCCAGGCAACCGTCGATCACACCCGCCGCGCCGCCATCCGCGCCCACCACAGCGCCACCCACCTCCTCCACGCCGCCCTCCGCCGCCGCCTCGGCGACCACGTCACGCAAAAGGGCAGCCTCAACGCCCCCGACCGCCTCCGCTTCGACGTCAGCCAACCCACCCCCATCACCCGCGACGACCTGGCCCACGTCGAAGCGGAGGTGAACGCCGAGATCCGCCACAACTCCGAGGTCACCACCCGCCTCATGACCCCCGACGCCGCCGTGGCCGAAGGCGCCATGGCCCTCTTCGGCGAAAAGTACGGTGACGAGGTCCGCGTCGTCAGCATGGGCACCCGCCCCCCCGAAGGCCCCGCCTACTCGGTCGAACTCTGCGGCGGCACCCACGTCGCCCGCACCGGCGACATCGGCCTCTTCCGCATCACCGCCGAATCCCCCGTCAGCGCCGGCATCCGCCGGATCGAGGCCACGACCGGCGCCGCGGCCCTCGCCGCCATCGCCGAGAACGAGCGCCGCCTCGCCGAAGCCGCCGCCATCCTGCGCGTAAGCCCGGCCGAACTCGCCGACCGCATCACGCACCTCCAGGACGACCGCCGCCGCCTGGAACGCCAGGTCGCCGACCTGCAGAAGAAGCTCGCCACGGGCGGCGCCACGTCCGAGATCGAAACCCTGAACGGCATCCAGCTCGCCGCCCGCAACCTGGGCGACATCCCCGCCCGGGACCTGAAATCCGTCGCCGAGGCCATCGCCACCACCATGGGCAGCGGCATCGTCGCCGTCGTCTCCACCGCCGACGACAAGGCAAGCATCGTCGTCCGCGTCAGCGACGACCTGGTCCCCCGGTTCAACGCCGTCGACCTCGTCCGCGCCGCCAGCGCCGCGATGGGCGGCAAGGGCGGCGGCGGCCGCCCCGACCTCGCCCAGGCCGGCGGCCCCGACGCCGCCGGCGCCGAAGCCGCCATCGCCGCCATCCGGGCCGCGATCGCCGCATAGCGAAGGGAAGACACGATGCGGATCTTCGCGGCAACCCTGGCCACCGAAACCAACACCTTCTCCCCCCTGCCTACCTCCATCGAGGCCTACCGCGACGGCGTCTTCCTCCGCCCCGGCGAACACCCCCACGACACCGCCCTCATGTGCACCGCACCCCTCTTCGTCGCCCGCCGACGCGCCGTCGCCGAAGGCTTCACCCTCATCGAGGGAAGCTGCTTCGCCGCCAGCCCCGCCGGCACCACCAACCGCGCCGACTACGAGGCGATGCGCGACGAGATCCTGGACCAGCTCCAGGCCGCCCTCCCCCTCGACGGCGTGCTGCTCGGCCTGCACGGCGCCATGGTCGCCCACGGCTACGACGACGTCGAAGGCGACATCATCGAGCGCACCCGCGCCATCGTCGGCCCCGCCTGCACCATCGGCGTGGAGCTGGACCCCCACTGCCACCTGACGAAGAAGCGCGTCGCGATGTCCGACGTCATCGTCCTCTACAAGGAGTTCCCGCACACCGACGTCGTGGAACGCGCGGAAGACCTGGTCACCCTGGTGCTCAGGACCATCCGGGGCGAGATCCGGCCGGTGATGTCCCTCTACGACTGCCGCCAGGTCGGCTCCTATCCCACCACCCTGCCCCTGATGCGCGCCTTCGTCGACAAGACCGCCGCCATGGAAGGCGCGGGCGGCGTCCTCGGCGTCTCCATCGGCCCTGCTTCCCCTATGGCGACGTGCCGGAACTCGGCGGCCGCATCCTGGTGGTCGCGGACGGCGACAAGGCGCTGGCAAACCGCCTCGCGACCGAGATCGGGGAGGAGTTCATCGCCATGCGCGGCCGCACGGCGCCCGACTACCTGACGCCCGAGCAGGCGATCGCCCGCGCCCGCGGCTCCAACGGGACGGTGGTCGTCGCCGATCCCGCCGACAACGCCGGCGGCGGCGCGCCGACCGACAACACGACCATCCTGCGTGCGATGATCGCGGCCGACGTCCAGGACGCTGCCCTGGGCCCCATCTGGGACCCTGTCGCCGTGCGCCTCTGCTTCGACGCCGGGCTGGGTGCCGTCTTCCCCCTCCGCTTCGGCGGCAAGACCGGCCCCGCCTCCGGCCAGCCCGTCGATGCAACCGTGACGGTCACCGGCCTCGCGCGCGCCTGCACCCAAAGCTTCGGGCCCACCCAGGTGAAGCTCGGCGACTGCGCCTGCGTGAAGGTCGGCGGCACCGAGGTCGTGCTGATCACCAACCGCACCCAGGCGCTGGGTCTGGAGCTGTTCCGCAACGTGGGCGTGGAGCCGAAGGCGAAGCGCCTGGTCGTGGTGAAATCCACCAACCATTTCCACGCCGCCTTCGGCCCCATCGCCGCCCAGGTCCTCTATGTCGAAAGCGACGGCCCGCTGCCCCGGCAGTACGAGACGATCCCCTACACGAAGGTCCAGCGCCCCCTATGGCCGTTGGACGCGGTGGCGCCGGGGTCCCTGATTCTATGAGGGCCGGACACCCCAGGGATACGGCGCGCCCCCCTGCCGGATCCCCGTGATCGACTTGCGATACATCGTGCGGACGAACGCCTGCCCCAGCGGCACCGTGGCGACCCCTTCCAGGGCGGCCTTGTTGATCTCGTGCGCGAGGCGAATGCGGCCCGCTTCGTCCGGCGCATCCAGCCAGTCGGCGACCTTCCGCTCGGTCGCCGGGCTGTCCCACCACCCGAACCACCCGTCCTTGCCCAGCCCACGGACGATCGACGACGTGGCGGGCGTGCCCCACGCGGTGCCCGAGCCCCAGGTGTGGAAGATGCTCCACCCCCCCTTGTCGATCGGCTCGCGGGACGTGCGGCGCTGGATGACGGTTCCCCAGTCGCTCTCGGCCAGCTCCACGTTCATGCCGGCGGCCTTCAGCGCGGCGAAGGTGACCTGGCCCAGCGGCCCGATGGTGGGGAAATCGGTGGGATTGAGGATCACGACCCGCTCGCCGTTGTAGCCCGCGGCGGCCAGCGCGGCACGCACGCGCGCCGGGTCGTGCGGACCCTTCAGCAGCCCGGCGCCATCCTCGGACTCATACGGCGTGGCGCAGGGGAACAGGCTGTAGCAGGTGCGCCAGACGGACTTGTCGTCGTTCCCGTACACGGCGCTCATGTAGTCCTCCTGCTCCACCGCCATCATCACGGCCCGGCGGATCGCCTCGGACCGGAACGGCGCCTGCAGGTTGTTCAGCCGCATGACGGCGCAGTTGCCGGCGGGGTTGAGGATGGAGATGGCGAGGTTCTGGTCGCGCCGCAGCATCGGGATCAGGTCGGCGGTCGGGTTCTCCCACCACTCCACCTCGTTGTTCCGCAGCGCCGCCCCCGCGGTCGCGGCATCGGGAATGATGTGCCACTCGATCCGGTCATAGAACGCGGCCTTCCCGCCCGACGCCCAGTCCGAAGGTTCCGGGCGCGGAACATACGCGGTGTTTCGCGCATAGGCGATCCGGCTCCCCGGATTGTACTCCCCCGGCAGGAACCGGTACGGGCCGGACCCGATGACCTCGCTGATCTGCGTGCTGGCGGGCGTGTTCGCGATCCGCTCCGGCATGATGAACGGCACGCGCGAATCCGGCTTCGCCAGCACGTCGAGCAGCAGCGGGAACGGCTTCGTCAGCGCGACCTCGATCAACCGGTCGCTGGGCGCGGACCACCGCTCCACCACCTGGGCCAGAAGCTTCCCGAACTCGTCGGCCGCGCAGAACCGCTTGAGGCTCGCGACGCAGTCGGCCGCACGGACCGGGGCGCCGTCATGGAACAGCAGCCCGTCGCGAAGGCTGATGCGCCACACCCGCCCGTCGGCCGAGACCTCGTGCCCCGCCGCCATCTGCGGCCGCGGCTTCATCGTGGAATCCACCGCATATAGTGTGTCGTACACGTAATAGCCGTGATTCGCGGTGACCGTGGCAGTCGTCCAGATCGGGTCGAGCGATACCAGGTTCGACTGCGGGATGAACCGCAGCGTCGTCCGGGCAGGTTGCGCAAGGGCAGGCGCGGCAAGGAAGGCAGGGGCGGCGGCGAGCAGGCTGCGGCGACGCATGGCGGTCCTCCCGGCGGGGTTCGCGGAGGTTAGGGTGCGGGATAGGATATGGGCAAGCTCGGGGATACGATGCGTGAACTCCCCGGCCCACTACCACCGAGCGCATGACCCACTCCCCCACGCCCCTCTACGACCTCGCCATCATCGGCGGCGGCATCAACGGCACCGGCATTGCCCGGGACGCCGCCGGCCGGGGCTTCTCCGTTCTTCTCGCCGAACAGTCGGACCTCGCTTCCGGCACCTCCTCCGCCTCCACGAAGCTCATCCACGGCGGCCTCCGCTACCTCGAGCACTTCGAGTTCCGCCTCGTCCGGGAAGCCCTCCTGGAACGCGAGACCATCTGGCGCATCGCCCCGCACATCGTCTGGCCCCTCCGCTTCGTCCTCCCCCACAGCCCCGGCCAGCGCCCCGCCTGGATGCTGCGCGCCGGGCTGTTCCTCTACGACCACCTCGGCGGCCGCAAGCTCCTGCCCAAGACCCGCACCCTCCACCTCAAGACCGACCCCGCCGGCCTTCCCCTGAAGCCCGGTTTCGACCTCGCCTTCGAATATTCCGACTGCTGGGTCGAGGACAGCCGGATGGTCGTCCTCAACGCCCGCGATGCCGCCGATCGCGGCGCCCGGATCCTCACCCGCACCCGCGTCGCCGCGGCCCACCGGGACGAAGACACCTGGTCGCTCACCCTCCACCCCGACGACGGCCCGCCGCACACCGTCCGCGCCCGCGCCCTGATCAACGCCGCCGGGCCCTGGGTCGCCGAGACCCTCGCCACCGTCATGCGCTCCAACGCCCCCGCCACGGTCCGCCTGGTCCAGGGCAGCCACGTTGTCGTGCACAAGCTCTACGACCACGAGCGCTGCTATTTCTTCCAGAACGCCGACGGCCGCATCTTCTTCGCGATTCCCTACGAGACCGACTTTACCCTTATCGGCACCACCGACCACGACTACGAAGGCGACCCGGCCGACGTCCACGCCACCGCCGACGAGATCGCCTACATCTGCCGCGCTGCCAGCGAATACTTCGCCAGGCCCGTGACGCCCGATCAGGTCGTCTGGTCCTACTCCGGCGTCCGCCCTCTGTACGACGACGGCGCCACCGCCGCACAGGCCGCCACCCGCGACTATGTCCTGACGCTCGACGCGCCCGCCCACGCCCCCCCCGCCCTTTCCGTCTTCGGCGGCAAGATCACCACCTACCGCCGCCTGGCCGAAGCCGCCCTCGCCAAGCTCGCCCCCCACATGCCTGCGCCCCCCGGCCTCCCCCCCGGCTGGACCGCCGCCGCCCCCCTCCCCGGCGGAGACTTCCCCCAGCAAGCCTTCGAACCCGAACTCGCCCGCCTGCAGGCCGCCTACCCCTTCCTGCCCCCCGCCCTCGCCCGCCGCCTGCTCCGCGCCTACGGCACCACCGCCCACGCCATCCTCGCCGACGCCCGCACCCTGGCAGACCTCGGCCGGGACTACGGCGCGACCCTCACCCAGGCCGAACTCGACCACCTCCGCCATAACGAATGGGCCACCCGCGCCGCCGACGTCGTCTGGCGCCGCTCCAAACTCGGCCTCCGGATGACCCCCCACCAGATCGAATCCCTCGATGAAGCGATGAACCTCTCTCTCCCGCCTGCGGGCGAGGGCCGGGGTGAGGGTCCGGGCCGCCCGGAGGACCCCCCATGACCCACATCCTCGCCCTCGACCAGGGCACCTCCTCCTCCCGCGCCATCCTCTTCGACGCGGACCTCCACCCCGTCGCCCAATCCGCGCAGGAGTTCCCGCAGCACTACCCCCACCCCGGCTGGGTCGAGCACGACCCCGAGGACCTCTGGCGCACCACGATCGAAACCGCCCGCGCCACCCTCGCCCATGCCGCCATCCCCCCCGGCGACATCGCCGCCATCGGCATCACCAACCAGCGCGAGACCGTCCTCCTCTGGGACCGCGCCACCGGCCGCCCCCTCCACAACGCCATCGTCTGGCAGGACCGCCGCACCGCCCCCGCCTGCGCCGCCCTCACCGCCGCCGGCCACGCCCCCCTCATCCAGGCCCGCACCGGGCTCCTGATCGACCCCTACTTCTCCGCAACCAAGCTCGCCTGGCTGCTCGACACCATCGACGGCGCCCGCGCCGCCGCCGAGGCCGGCCAGCTCGCCTTCGGCACCGTCGACACCTTCCTCCTCTGGCGACTCACCGGCGGCCAGGTCCACGCGACCGACGCCACCAACGCCTCCCGCACCATGCTGCTCGACATCCGCAGCGGCCAATGGGACCCGGAGCTGCTCGCCCTCTTCCGCATCCCCGCCGCCATCCTCCCGCGCGTCATGGACAGCAGCGGGCCTTTCGGCGCCACCCTCCCCCATTTGTTCGGCGCCCCCATCCCCATCCGCGCCATGGTCGGCGACCAGCAGGGCGCCCTCGTCGGCCAGGGCTGCGTGGCGCCGGGGATGGTCAAGTCCACCTACGGCACCGGCTGCTTCGCCCTCCTCCACACCGGCGGCCACCCCGTCCCCTCCCGCCACCGCCTCCTCACCACCATCGCCCTCCAGCGGAACGGCCGCCGCACCTACGCGCTCGAGGGCGCCATCTTCGTCGCCGGCGCCGCCGTCCAGTGGCTCCGCGACGGCCTCGGCATCATCGCCCACGCGTCCGAAGCCGGCCCCCTCGCCGCCCAGGCCGACCCGGCCCAGGACGTCATCCTCGTCCCCGCCTTCGTCGGTCTCGGCGCCCCCTGGTGGGACCCGGACGCCCGCGGCACCCTCACCGGCCTCACCCGCAACACCGGCCGCGCCGAGCTCGCCCGCGCCGCCCTCGAATCCGTCGCCTTCCAGACCGCGGACCTCATAGAAGCCATGCAGGCCGACCTCGCCGACGCCCACCTCCCCGCCGCCGCCCATACCATCCGCGTCGACGGCGGCATGTCCGCCTCCGACTGGACCATGCAGACCCTCGCCGACACGCTCGACATGCAGGTCGATCGCCCCCCCGTCCTCGAAACCACCGCCCGCGGCGCCGCCTACCTCGCCGGCCTCGACGCCGGCCTCTGCCCCGACCCCGAGACCTTCGCCGCCACCTGGAAAGTCGAGCGCCGCTTCACGCCCGGCAGCGATCCCGCCACCCGCACCCGCCGCCGCGCTTTGTGGCAGGACGCGGTCGCGCGCAGCCGAAGCAAGCCCGCACCCCACGAGGGAACACGATGACAACCCTCCTCGACCGCATCTGGGACGCCCACGTCGTCGACACGACGCCGGACGGCACCGACCTCCTCTACATCGACCTACACCTCGTCCAGGAAGTCAGCAGCCCCCAGGCCTTCGACGGCCTCCGCGCCACGGGCCGCCGCGTCCGCCGCCCCGAGGCCACCCTCGCCGTCGCCGACCACGCCGTCCCCACCACACGCCGCGACGCCCCCATCGACGACCCCCTCCTGGTCGAGCAGCTCCACGCGCTCGACACCAATTGCGCCGAGTTCGGCATCCGCCTCTACGACCTCCACCACGCCCGCCAGGGCATCGTCCACGTCATCGGCCCCGAGCTCGGCCTCACCCTTCCCGGCATGACCCTCGTCTGCGGCGACAGCCACACCTCCACCCATGGCGGCCTTGGCGCCCTCGCCTTCGGCATCGGCACCTCGGAAGTCGAGCACGTCCTCGCGACCCAAACCCTGCCGCAGCGCCGGCCCCGGGCCATGCTGGTCCGCATCGACGGCACGCTCGCCGCCACCGCGAAGGACCTCGCCCTCCACGTCGGCGCCACACTCGGCCCCGCCGGCGGCACCGGCCACGTCATCGAATATCAGGGCGCGGCGATCACCGCCCTCTCCATCGAGGAACGCCTCACCCTCTGCAACATGGCCATCGAGCTGGGCGCCCGCGCCGCCCTCGTCGCCCCCGACGACACCACCATCGCCTATCTCCAGGGCCGCCCCTTCGCCCCCAAGGGCGCCGACTGGGACCACGCCGCCGCCCACTGGCGCACCCTCCGCAGCGACGACGACGCCGCCTTCCACACGACCCACGTCATCGACGCCCGCACCATCGCCCCCAGCGTCACCTGGGGCACCAGCCCGGCCGACGTCGTGCCCGTCGATGGCCACGTCCCCCACCCCACCACGCCCGCCATGCAGCGCGCGCTCGACTACATGGGCCTCATCCCCGGCACGCCCATGCAGGACATCCCGATCGACACCGTCTTCATCGGCTCCTGCACCAACTCCCGCCTCTCCGACCTGCGCGCCGCTGCCGCCGTCGCGCGCGGCCACCGGGTCTCCCCCGGCGTCCGGGCCATCGTCGTCCCCGGTTCCGCCACGGTGAAACGGGAAGCCGAGGCCGAAGGCCTGCACCACATCCTCATCGAAGCCGGCTTCGAATGGCGCGACGCCGGCTGCTCCATGTGCGTCGCCATGAACGGCGACATGCTCCGCCCCGGCGAACGCGCCGTCAGCACCAGCAACCGCAACTTCGAGGGCCGCCAGGGCCCCGGCGGCCGAACCCACCTCGCCAGCCCCGCCACCGCCGCCGCCACCGCCCTCGCCGGCCGCATCGCCGAACCCCCCCCCCCGTCGTAGCGCCGGCGTCCCGCCGGCCTTACCCCCCCACCCCCCGCAACCGAACGTCGAACCGAACCCGAGTAGCCCCCCCATCCCCCTCCGGCTCAAACCGCGCAATCAGGCTCTCCCGGACCCCGAACACCGCATCCTCGTCGATGAACGGGTCCTCCGAATCGAACACCTCCGTCGTCACCGGCACATGCCCCGGCGCCGTCACGATCATATGGAAATGCGCCGCCCGCCACGCGTGCCGCCCCGTCGCCCGCAGCAGGTCCCCCACCGGCCCGTCATACGGCACCGCATACCGCGCCGGCCGGATGGTCCGGAACGAGTATCGCCCGTCCGCCCCCGCCCTGATCCGGGCCCGCAGATTATCCGCCCGCTGCTCCAGGTCCTGTTGCGGGTACAGCCCGTTCGCCGCCGTCTGCCAGAAGTCGATCACCGCCCCCGCCACCGGCCGCCCCGCCGTATCCGTGATCGCCCCCTCCAGCGTCACCGGATCGCCGTCGTTCTCCCGAACCAGGTCCGCCCCCGTCTCCACGAACGGCGCCCCCGCCTCATGGAACGGCCCCAGCACGCTCCCCTCCGTCGCCCCCGGCAGGCTGTTGACCAGGTCCACCAGCGACGACACGCCCAGCACGTCCGACAGCAGCGCGAACTCGTTCCGCTTCTCGTCCGTGATCGCTCCCGCGGCGGTCAGGAACTCCAGCCCCGCCCGCCACTCCGCATGCGACAGTCCCATCTCCCGCACGAACCCGTGCAGGTGCCGCACCAGCGACTCCAGCACCAGCCGCAACCGCGCATCCTCCCCGCCCCCGAACGCCGCCACCACCGCATCCGACAACGTTTCCTTCGTCACGTTCCGCATAACCCGCCCTCCCGCTCACCCATCCACGACCACGCCACGCTCGATCACGTACGCCCGGTCGACGATCCCGCCCACATGCCGGTCATTCGATTCCGCGATCAGGATCGAGTGCCCGGCCCGCCGCAGCGTCGCCAGAATCTCCGCAATCCGCTCCGCCAACGACGGCGCAACCCCCTCCGTCGGCTCATCCAGCAGCAGCAGCCGCGTCCCGCACAGCAGCGCCCGCGCCAACGCCACCAGCTTCTGCTGGCCCCCGCTCAACGACAGCGCCCGCCGCCCCCGCACCGCCTCCAGCTCCGGCATCAGCCGGTACACCGGCGCCAGTTCCCCAGGCCCCCCCGCCCGCCCCGTCGCCCAGCGCGGCACCAGGATATTCTCCTCGACGCTCAATGAAGGCACCAGCCGCCGGTCCTCCGGCATGTACCCGATCCCCAGATGCGCCCGCCGGTGCGCCGCCATCCCCAGCAGCTCGTCCCCCCCGAACCGCACCGACCCCGCGCCCGAGGGGATCAGCCCCATCACCGCCCGCGCCAGCGTCGTCTTCCCCGCCCCGTTCCGCCCGATCAGCGCGCACGCCTCCCCCGCCCCCACCCGCAACCCGGCCCCCCGCAGCACCGCCACACCCCCGAGCGCCACGTGCAGCCCAGCGATCTCCAGCCCGCTCACGCCGGCTCCAGCCGGGCATGCCGCCGCCCGACGATCGCGTCCCGCACATCCGCCTGCGCCAGCACCGAAGCGGGCGTTCCGTCGGCCACGATCCGCCCCTCCATGAACGCCAGCACGCGCGAGCAGTACCGCTCCACCACCTCCATGTCGTGCTCGATGAACAGCACCGTCGCCCCCGCCGCCGCCAGCACCGGCATCACGGCGTCCATCAGCCCCAGCTTCTCGTCCGCTCCCACGCCGCTCGTCGGTTCGTCCAGCAGCAGCAGCCGCGGCCGGGCCGCCAGCGCCATCCCGATATCCAGCAGCTTGCGGCGCCCCTGCGGCAGCGTCCCGGCCACCACCCCCGCCTGATCCGCAAGGCCCAGCCGCCCCAACGCGTCCATCGCCGCTGCCCGACGCACCGCCGTATCGGGGTCCCGCAGCAGCCCCCACCCCCGCGCCTCCGCCGTCGCCGCCGCCAGCACCATGTTCTCCAGCGCCGAAAGCCTCGAAAACACCTGCGCCACCTGGAACGACCGGCACAGCCCCAGCCGTGTCATCGCCCGCGGCCGCCGCCCCGTCACATCCACGCCCCCGAACCGCACCACCCCCGCGCTCGGCCGCACCCATCCCGTGACCAGGTTCACGAACGTCGTCTTCCCCGCCCCGTTCGTCCCGATGATCCCCACGACCTCCCCGGCCGCGACCTCGACCGAAACGTCCCGCAGCGCCGCATACGCCCCGAACCGCTTCCCCAGCCCTACAACCGAGAGCAGCGTCGTAGCGCCGGCGTCCCGCCGGGCCCCCTCAAACACGCCGCCTCCGCCAAGACAACGAGGAAAGCCCCCCCGGCAGAACCAGGATCGCCACCAGCAAAGCCCCCCCCAGGATGATCCGCCACGCATTCGGCGCCCAAACATGCGCCGCCGCGTGCACCGCCTCGAACGCCAACGACCCCACGAACGGCGCCGCCACCGACCCGGCACCCCCCAGGATCGCGATGAACACCAGCTCCCCCGACGTCGTCCAGACAGCCAGGTCCGGATCGACATGCCCCACCACCATCGACGTCAGCGTCCCCCCCACCCCCGCCAACACCGCCGCCAGCGCGTATGTCGCGTGCACCGCCCCCGCGACCGACCCGCCCAGGTACTCCACCCGCAGCTCGTTGTCCCCCACCGCCGCCACCTGCCGCCCCAGCGTCGACCGCAGGAACCGCCCCACCCCCCACGCCGCCGCCAGCGCCAGGCACGCCGCCAGCACGAACAGCACCGGCCGCGCCGCATCCCCCCCCGGCGCCCACCCCAGATACGTGCTGGGCGGCAGCCGAACCCCGTCCGACCCGCCCAAGGCCTCCGATTTCACCAGCAGCCCGTACACCAGCATGGAGAACGCGAGGCTCAGCATCGCAAAGAAGATCCCCCGGTACCGCCGCAGAAGCACGCCCAGCACCAGCCCCGCCACCCCCGCCGCCGCCGCCCCCGCCAGC
>CAXTPG010000023.1:0-46941 GCA_964246015.1 uncultured Acetobacteraceae bacterium | reverse complement strand
CGCGATGTGCGGCCGCCGCTCGCTCCAGTCCAGACACGGCCGGCAGAACACCCGCCCCCGGCCCCGATCCACCACGGCGCCCAGCCCCGACAGGAACGCCCCGCCCGCCTCGGTCAACACCCCGCCGTCGCCCGAAAGCTCCACCTGTCCCCGCTCGATCATCCGGTCCGCCATCGCCACGGCCAGTTCCCCGGCCAGGTGGTCGTAGCAGGTCCGCGCCCGCCGCATCGTCCGGTCCCGAGGCCCGACACGCGGCGCCGGTCCCCGCAGCGACGCCGAGACCGACATGATCCCCTCCAGCATCTGCGCCACCGCCCCGGACGACAGCCGGTGATATCGGTGCCGCCCCTGCCGCTCCATCGACAGCAGCCCGGCACCCGTCAGCCGCGCCAGGTGCCCGCTCGCCGTCTGCGGCGTCACCCCCGCCGCTCCGGCCAACTCCGACGCCGTCAGCGCCCGCCCGTCCATCAGCGCCCCCAGCATCGCGGCGCGGGCCGGGTCGGCCATGAGGGCGGCAATCTCGGCAAGTGCGGACGTCGTCGTCATGGCGGCCCTCCGGCAATGGACCCTTCTACCCCGCCCGCGCCGCCGATGCTTCGGCGGGCGCCGAACTGTCCTACGCCGCCCTGACCACCCCAGCCCGCCCCGGCACGAACAGCAGCGCCGCCGAAAGCCCGATCCCCGCCCAGTGCAGCCCCGGCAACGGCGTCCCCACCGCCCCCGCGATCAGCTCCGGGAAGATCATCAGAGTCCCCGCCAGCGTCCACGCCGCCCGCCCCCAGATCCCCAGCGCATGCCGCGCATACCCCTGGCACGCTGCCGCCAGCGCCGCCAACCCGCCGGTCGCGAGCACGATCTGCCACACGACGTCGAACCACGTCATGCCGGGCTTGAACATCAGCAGCAGCCCCACCCCGTCCGGGTCGGTGACGAACACGAACGGCAGCACGAACGCCGGCAGCGTATACTTCCACGCCTGCAGCGTCGTCCGGTACGGCCCGGCCCCCGTGATCGCCGCCGCCGCGAACGGGGACAGCGCCGTCGGCGGCGAGACCTCGCTCAGCACCGCGTAGTAGAAGACGAACATGTGCGCCGCATAATCCGGCACCCCCAGCTTCGTCAGCGCCGGCGCCGCCACCACCGCGCAGATGATGTAGCTGGCCGTGACCGGCACCGCCAACCCCACCACCCAGACGATCAGCGCCGTATACAGCGCCGTCACCAGCAGGTTGCCCCCCGCCGCCTGCACCGCGATCTCGGAGAACTTCAGCCCCAGCCCCGTCAGCGTGATGCACCCCACGATGATGCCCGCGCACGCGCAGGTCGCCGCGATGCTGATCGACTGCACGGCGCCCCCCGCCAGCGAATCCACCAGCCGCCGCGGCGTCATCGCCGTCTCCCGCCGGCAGAACGACAGCACGATCGCGACGCCCATCGCATAGAGCACCGAAAGCGTCGGCGAGTACCCCAGCGTCATGAACACGACGATCGCAATCAGCGACGAGAAGTGGAACCAGTACTTCCGCGCCAGCACCCCCGCCGGCTCGCTCACGACATCCGGCTCCGCCGCCGCAGCGCGGTCCCCGATCCGCCGCTTGTCCAGCTCCACCATGAACAGCAGCGACGCGTAATACAGCACGGTCGGCACCGCGACCATCTTCAGCACATCGAGGTAGCTGATCTTGAGGTATTCCGAGATCAGGAACGCCGCCGCCCCCAGCACCGGCGGCGAGATGATCGCCCCCAAGCCCCCGGCCGCCAGCAAGCCCCCGGCATCGTCCGCCCGATACCCCACCCGCCGCATCATCGGCCATGCGACGGTGCCCAACGTCACCGTCGTCGCCACCCCGGATCCAGACGGTCCGCCCAGCAGGAACGACGCCAGCACGACCGTCCGGCCTGCGCTGCTGGCCTTCCCGCCCATGAGCGAGAAGCTGAAATCGACGAAGAACTTGCCCGCCCCGCTCGATTGCAGGATGGCGCCATAGATCGTGAACAGGATGATCAGCGTCGCCGAAACATCGACCGCCGTCCCGAATATCCCGTCCAGCGTGATCGTCAGATGCGGGATCATCCGCAGCAGGTCATACCCCTGGTGCCGCCATGGCGGGGGCAGGTGGTTGCCGAAATAGCTGTAGACCATGAACGCGATGGCGACGGCGGGCATGATCCACCCCGTCGTCCGCCGCGTCACCTCCAGCACCAGCAGCACCAGCAGGCTGCCCACCGCGATATCCATCGGCTCCGGGAACATCTGCCGGTCCAGCAGGTCGTCCCCGCCCGCGATGAGGTACCAGATCACGTACAGGCTCGCCGCCACCAGCAGCGCATCCCACGGCATCAGCCGGTGCCGGAACCGCGGTCCCACCGGAAACAGGAAGAACCCCAGCCCCAGCGCGAACCCCACATGCACGAACCGCAGGGTCGTCGTCGGAACGATGTCCCACGCGGCCCAGAGGTGGAACAGGCTCATCGCCAGCGCGATTCCCGTCCCGATCAGCCCGAACACCCCGCCGAAGCGGTTCTGCGCGCCCTCCTCCTCCTCGATCAGCGCCTCGACCTTCGCTGCCGTCGCCGCATCCAATGCCCCCGCCGGGATCTCCGGCGGCAACACGCTTCCGCTCATGGAAGCACTCCGTACGTCATCCCCGGGCTTGACCCGGGGACCTCGTCCCAGCGGAGACGCCGACCGTCCAACCGCACCCCCATCAAGCCAGCGCCGCGCCCTCTTTCTTCCAGAACGCCTCCGCCGCCGGATGCCACGGCACCCCTGCCGCCGTCGTCTTCTGCGCCGCCAGGGTGAAGTTCCGGCCCTCCGCGTGAACCTGCCCCAGCTCCGTCCGCCCCGCCCAGATCGCCCCCAGCAACGTCGTCACCTGCGCGTCCGGCATCGTGTCCAGCACCGCCAGGATATTGGCCACCGACATCTGCTTGTTGTCGGTCTTCTGCCCGGGATACGTCCCAGCCGCGATCACCTCGGGGAAATATACCGGCCCATACTTCTCGACGACCTTCGGCCCCAGCTCCGCATGGTCGATCAGGACGAGTTGCACCCCGGGGCTTGCCCCCAGATCCGTGATGGCGCTCGTCGGCACCCCGCTCACGAAGAAATACGCGTCGATCTTGCCGTCCTTGATCGCGTTCGTGCTTTCGGCCGGGCTCAGGCGCTCGCGCGACCGGAAATCCTTGTCCCGGTCCAGCCCGGCCGCCTCGATCAGCCGGAACGCCATCCCCTCCGTCGCCGACCCCGGCGCCCCCGTGCTGACCCGCTTCCCCTTCAACCCCGCCATCGAGGTGATCCCCGTCGATCCCGTCGTCACCACCTGCATCCGGTTCGTATACAGGACGGCGATCGCCCGCACCGCGACCGGCCGCCCCTTGAACCGGTCGTTGCCCCGCAGCGCATCCACTGCCGCGTCCACCTGGCTGAACCCCATCCCCACCCGGTTCGTGCCCAGCAACTGCAGGTTCCCGACCGACCCGCCCGTCACCTCGACCGTCGCCGACAGCCCAGGGACCGTCCGGCTCAATATGTTCGCAATCCCGCCCCCCAGCGGATAATACACGCCCCCCGTCGTCCCGGTCGCGATCGCCAACTGCGTCGCCTGCTGCGCCCGGGCCACGAATGGCACTGCGAGCACGGCCCCACCCAGCACAACCCGGCGCGTCGGCAAGAATGTCGTCATCGGAAGCCCCTCCGTCTCGTTTGTCTTTCCCCGTGTCATACAAACAGACGCGGCATTCCGAAAGCCGCTACAATTCGGTTCCGATCACCCGATCCTCCGAGGCCTCCGGCATCCGCCCATCGAACCAGAAATCCGCCGCGACCCCCGACATCCGCATACCCTCGTGCCCGACGCCTGGCACCACCACCAGCCGCCAGCCGCACGCCACCCCGCGCCGGGCCGCCTCCGCCTGCCCGGCCGCCAGATACGCATGCGCCCGGGCAAACCGCGTCCCCCCTTGTGCCGCCGCGGCCGGTCCCATCGGCAGGTTTTCCGTCCCCACATCGCGGTCGCCCGCAAAGATCACCAGCGGAAACTCCAGCAGCCGGACGACCGCGGCGTCATCCAGCCCGATCCCGCCCAGCCCCTCGGGATACGGCCGATCGAGCGTCGGCAGCGTATACCACCCCGCATTCCCCGCCCCCACCGCCTCGAACACCGCATGCCCCTGCAACCCCAGCAGCCGGTGCACGAACTGCGCGCCTGCCGAGTGCCCCCACAGGAACGCCCGCGTCCGCGACGTGACCCCGGCCGCCTGCAACAGCCGGAACACCCGCCCGGGAATCGCGTTCGACCAGGTCTCCCGAGGCCGGACAGCCCCATCCTCCTCCAGCACATGCCCGTCGTTGTAGGTGCGGGATCCCGGCCAGCTCTCGTTCGGGAACGTCACCGCCACGATCAGCAGGCCATGGCGATCCGCCGCCGGAATCCACGCATCCCGGTACTCGTCCCCGTTCCGCCCCATCCCATGCTGCACCAGCACCACGGCCCCGTCCGGCCGATGCCCCTCGGGCCGGTAACACTCGAGCACCAGCCCCCGCCCCGGACTGAACGCATCCTCGTACGGGATCGCCACCCGCCCATGCAGTGCCGCAGCAAGCGCGGCCGGCGTCACAGGTCCAGATCCGTGCCCAGATGGAACAGGCAATCCCCCCGCACGACCCGCCCCGGCATCCGCTTGCACAGAACAAAGCCGTCCCGGGCGAACGCCACCGTCTCCGCCGGCGCCCAGGGCGTTTCCGGCGTATGCACCCGCGCCGCCGGCTGCCCCGCGACAACCTCGTCCCCCGGTTCCACCAGCGGCTCGAACAACCCCGTCCCAGGCGCATACACGAAGTAATCGGGACCCCGAACGTCCAGCAGCCGCGTCGGCCCGGGCTGCGCCGTCCCCGCCGCCGTGATTCCCATATGCGCCAGCACGTTCCGCAACCCCCGCTCCGCCACACGCAGCGCCGCCGCCGTCACCGTGCCGCTTCCGCCCAGCTCCGTCCCCAGGCACAGCTTCCCCGCCCGCAGCGCCGCCCCCGACGTCGTCCGCACCGCCCCCTGCCCCGGCTGCGCATGCCCCACGTAGCTCACCGGCGCCGCGAACGCCCGCAGCGCCGCGACCAGCCCGGCCTGCCGCGCCGGGTCGACATCGTCCTGCATCATCAGCGCCGACGGCACGTAGTGCAGCGAAGACCCGCCCGAGTGCAGGTCGACGACCATGTCCGCCCGCGCCACCAGCTCCGTCTCGATGAAATGCGCGATCTGCTGCGTCACACTCCCCATCGCGTCTCCTGGGAACAGCCGGTTCAGGTTGCCCTCGTCGATCGGCGACGTCCGGGTTCCCGCCACCGCCGCCGGCAGGTTCGCCGCCGGCAGCAGGATCACCCGCCCCTGGATCGCCGCAGGCTCCAGGGTCCGAGCCAGGTTGCACAACGCCACCTGCCCCTCGTACTCGTCCCCATGCGTGCCGGAAATGAACAGCGCCGTCGGCCCCTCCCCGTTCTTCAGCACGACGATCGGGATCGGGATATATCCGTACGCCGACCGGTGCACCGAGTGGAACAGCCGCACGAACCCCCGTTGCACCCCCGCCTTGTCGAAATCGACCTCGGGGACCAGCGCCGACCTCATCGCACCTGCTCCGGCAGCAGGGCATCATCCGCCGCCTTCGCCCGCAGGAACGCCGGCCGGTCCCGCATAAGCCCCCAATACGCCTTGAACGCCGGACGCTTCTCGATCATCCCGAACGCCATGCCCCAGCCCAGCGACGCGCCCAGATACAGGTCGGCCGCCGTGAATCCCTCCCCCGTCACGAACCCGCCGCCCCCGACCGCCGTCTCGAGGGCGTCCAGCGTGTCCGCCATGCTGCCGTATCCCGCCATCCGGCGCTTGTCCTCCGGCACCTCGAACCCCATCGCCGTGTTCGTGATCGCCGCCTCGATCGGCCCGGCCGCGAACAGCATCCAGCGGTAGTACGACCCCCGCCGCGCATCCCCGACCGGCGGCGCCAGCCCCACCCCAGGAAACGCATCCGCCAGATACAGGCAGATCGCCGCCGTCTCCGTCACCACGACATCGCGGTGCACGATGGCCGGCACCTTGCCCATCGGGTTGATCGCCAGGAACGCCGGCGCCTTCATCCCCGCCCCATACTCCAGCAGCTCGGTCCGGTAGGTGCACCCCACCTCCTCCAGCATCCAGCGTACCGTCCGCCCCCGGGACATCGGGTGCGTGTAGAACACGAGATCATCGGACATGGCCCACCTCCGCCCCAACCATGACCCGGCCCGGCATGCCCCGCAATCACCGCCCGCCGCCCGGGATGAGCGCCGCAGCGCCCCGACCCAACTTGACGCCCCTCCACGAACCCGCGACTCCTCCCCAAAAGCCCGGAGCGTCCGAATGCCCGCCAACACCTGCACCATCGCCCTCATGCCCGGCGACGGCATCGGCATCGAGGTCATGGACGCCGCCTCCGCCGTCATGGAAGCCCTTGGCCGCCGTCACAACCTCGGCCTCCGCACCGAAACCCTCCGCGCCGGGGCCTTCGCCTACCAGGACACCGGCACCGGCATGTCCGACGAAACCTTCGCCCGCGCCGAAGCCGCCGACGCCATCCTGCTCGGCGCCATGGGCTGGCCCGGCATCCGCACCGCCGACGGCACCGAGATCGCGCCCCAGATCGAACTCCGCATCCGCCTCGGCCTCTACGCCGGCGTCAGGCCCATCCGCGCCATCCCCGGTGTCCCCCTCGCCCTCGCCGACCCCCGGGCCGCCCGCATCGACCTCGTCATCCTGCGCGAAAGCACCGAAGGCATGTTCCACGCCCGCGGCCGCGGCGAGGTCATCGAGGACCGCGAGGCCCGCGACACCATGGTCATCACCCGCGCCACCACCGAACGCCTCTCCCGCTTCGCCTTCCGCATGGCCGAATCCCGCGCGGCCCGCCTCCACCGCCCCCAGCGCGTGACCCTGGTCGACAAGGCCAACGTGTTCAGCGGTTTCGCGTTCATGCGCCGGGTCTTTGACGAGGTCGCCAAGACCTTCCCCCACGTCCCCGCCGCCCACCACTACGTCGATGCGATGGCGCTCGACCTCGTCCGCCGCCCCTGGGACTTCGATGTACTGCCGATGGAGAACCTCTGCGGCGACATCCTGTCGGACCTTGCGGCCGGCCTCGTCGGCGGCATGGGATACGCTCCCTCCGCTGACATCGGCGACGACCACGCGGTTTTCCAGCCCAGCCACGGCACCGGCCCCGACATCGCCGGCCGCGGCATCGCCAACCCCACGGCCATGCTCCTCTCCACCGCCCTCATGCTCGATTGGCTGGGCACGCGGGGCGCCGGCCAGGCCTGGTCCGACGCCGCGACGGACCTGGAATCAGCCATCGACGCCGCCTTCGCCCAGGACGGCCTCCGCACCGCGGAATTCGGCGGCGCCGGCACCGCCGACGTCACCAAGGCCATCCTGAACCGAATACGCGCGTAGCGCCGGCATCCCGCCAGCAGGGAGGCAAACGCCCTAGCCGCGGAAGGTCAGCTCGACCTTCACGCCAACCGGGTCATGAAAGAACAACTGATACAAAGGGAAGCCCGGCACCGGCATGCCCTGGAACACGATCCCCATGGCCGTCAGATGGCGCTCCACCGCCGCGACATCGGTTCCCAGGAACGACAGATGGTCGAACCGCCCGGTCTGCCCCGGCGCGCCGTCCGCAGTCTCCGCCGGCAGCCGCGCCGCGATGTGCACCAGCGGAGTCGCCCCCGCATAAAGCCAGACCCCCGGGAACGGGAAATCCGGCCGGGGCCCGGACCGCAGTCCCAGGACCGCCCCATAGAAATCCCGCAACACGTCGATCTCGTCCGGCCGGCAACGCAGCGTGTAGTGGTCCAGCCCCGTCACATGCGGTGCGGCGATCGTCGGCGCAGGCCCTTCTTGATGCGGGACATCCATGCAGGACGCTAGGCGTGCGCGCTCCGCGCTGTCAACGAACCCCTCGGCTCAAACCTTTAACGCCCGCGTCACGATATTCTTACAGCGCAACGAATTGTGACCTTGCGTTACAAGCAACCGCTTGATCTCACTCGCTCACCCTCTCCAGACTTGTCCCATGCTCACACTCGCCACGGCACAGATCGACATCGCCCCGGATGTGCACGGGAACGGCCGCACCATCCGCGACACGATGCGTCAGGCCGCCGAAGCCGGCGCCCGCCTCGTCCACTTCCCCGAAGGCGCACTGTCCGGCTACGTCGGCGCACAGATCTCCGACTGGTCCCACGTCGACTGGCCCGCCCTTCGCCAGGAACTGCAGAACACCGCCGCCCTCGCAGCCCGCCTTGGGATCTGGGTCGTCCTCGGCGCCAATCACCGCCTCCGCCCCCCGCGCTGGCCCCACAACAGCCTCTATGTCATCTCCGACACCGGCATCCTCGCCGGCCGATACGACAAGCGGATGTGCTCGAACACCGAAGTCACCTACTGGTACACCCCGGGCAAGCACCCCCTTGTCTTCGACGTCGACGGCATCCGCTTCGGCTGCGCCCTGTGTATCGAGGTCGTGTTCCCGCAGCTCTTCGCCGAATACGCCAGGCTCGGCGTTCACTGCGCCCTACTCTCCTCCTACTCCGCCGACCCCATCCACGGCGTCATGGCCCGCGCGCACGCGGCAACCCAGTGCACGTGGCTCAGCCTGGCCACCCCCACCGCCTGCGCGGCCACGCTTCCCAGCGCCATCTTCGGACCCGACGGCCATCCCGTCGCCCAAAGCCCCGATGCAGGTCCCGGCATCCTCCTCCACACCATCGACCCGGCAGCCCAGCGCTGGCACGTCCCGCTCCGCCACGCCCGCCCCTGGCGCGCCCGCGCCACCTCCGGCGAAATCTATTCTGGCCACGCAGCCCGCCCCCGCTGACCCGCGACCCACCGACCACGTCGCCGCCGAGCTGGTCCGGCGGACCGCAACCTGCCGTCTCGCACCCGGCATGGCCGCCGGGCGCACCCACGCCGGCCGCCACGAAATCCTTGTCCAAGGCGAGGCCGCCCCCGGCCACCCCGTCACGCCCGCCACCGCGTTCGAGATCGGTTCCATCACCAAGGTCTTCACCACCCTGCTCCTGGCCGACATGGTCCTCCGGCACGAGCTCGAACTCGACCAGCCCGTAGCCACGCTGCTGCCGAGCGGCGTCTCGATCCCGCGGCGGGACGGCCAGCCCATCACCCTGCGTCACCTCGCGACCCATCGGTCCGGCCTGCCCCGCATCCCGGACCTCGACGGCGACGCAGCCGACCCCTACGCCACCTTCACCCCCGACCGCCTCTATGACGTCCTGGCCCGCCACACGCTCACGCAAACGCCGGGCACCACGACGCAATACTCGAACCTGGGCGTAGGCCTTCTGGGCCACGCCCTCGGCCACTGGTCCGGCCTCGGCTATGCCGGGCTGCTCGCCGACCGCATCCTGCGGCCCCTCGAACTCACGGCAACCCGGCTCGGCCCCGCGCCCGCACTGGCGCAGGGCCACGACCCCGACGGCGACCCAACCCCACCCTGGCGCTTCGACGCACTGGCCGGCGCCGGCGCCCTGATCTCGACCACCCGCGACCTCCTGCGGCTCCTCGACGCGATGATGGATCCCGCCAGCTTCCTCTGCGCCGCAACCGAACTCATGATGCGTCCAGCCGCGGACGGAGGCATCGGCTTTGCCACATCCGCGCCCACCCCACCCATCGACCTCTGGCACGGTGGGGGCACCGGCGGCTTCCGCTCCTTCGCCGGCTGCGTCCGCTCCGCCCGCCATGGCGCCGTCGTCCTTGCGAACGGCGCCGGCGCCGAGGTCGTCGATCTCGGCCTGCACATGCTCGATCGCCGCTGGGCGCCCGCGTGGCACCGCACGCCCCTCCCTCTCGAGCCCGCCTGGATACCATCCCTTCTCGGCCGCTACCGCATGACTCCCGCCATGGAGATCGAGATCGCACACCCAGGCTCCCACATGACCGCCAGGCTTTCAGGCCAGGACCCGGCCCGCATCCACCCCGCATCCCCATGGTCGTTCTTCTACCGGGTCGTGAACGCGCAACTCACCTTCATCCCCGGGCCCGATGGCCGCGCCGCCTCCCTCGTTCTGCACCAGAACGGCGCCGACACCGCTGCCACCCGGATCGCATAGCTCACGCAAACAGCGACGATACGCCCGTTGCAGGCTTCGCCGTCGCCGCCTCCTTCGCCGCCGCATCCCCCGCCGCGATCAGATACCGCCGCGTGAACTGCTCCACGAACGCCGGACTCTTGAATTGCGCCAGGTCCACCCGGCTCGTGATCGCGCGCTCCTGCGCCTCCAGCGGCTGGAACGCGATCTGCTTCGGCACGCCCAGCGCGACCGTCACCACGTCCCGCAGCACCGGATCCCCCAGCACCTGCACCGCCGACGTGATCCCCCCCGCCCGGCTTCGGAAGTCGATCGCCTTCGAAAGCCCCGGCGTCGTCTTGTCCAGCCCCGTCCGCCACTGCACCTCGGCATATCCGGTCGAGATGCTGTCCAGCACCGAGGCCTTCTTCAACGCCGCCAACCCCTGATTGGCGAAGTCGAACGTCTTCGCCACGGTCAGCCATCGCCGGTCCGCAAGCTTGCTCGCCAGCGATCCCTCCTTCGACGTGTCGGACAGCAGCGCCTTGGTCGCCAGCGCGCCATATTCCACCTGGTCCCCCAGGCCGTTCGCCGTCAGCAGCACCTTCCGCGCGGCCGGGTTGGCCAACAGCTCCGCCGGGCTCTTGGCCGAGGCCACCGCCGCCCGGAACGCGGCGATCTCACGCTTCGCCTGCGGCTCCCCCGCCGCCGCCGCAACCCCCTTCGCCTCCCCCTTCAACGCCGATTGCAGCGCGACGACCGGATTCCCGCCCCCTACGCGCTTCCCGTAAACAGCATCCAGCAGCGAAGGCGTCGTCCCCGACTTCGACGGCAGCAAGCTCAACGAAAGACTATCGAGCGCCATCACGCGACCCTACCGGCCAACACTTAAGCAGGTATGAAGGCCGCCCATGCACGACACCCTCGCCCTTACCGCAACCGCCCTCCTCATCGAGGCCGCATGCGGCTACCCCACCCCGCTCTTCCGCGCCATCAGCCACCCCGTCGTCTGGATCGGCACCCTCATCGCCGCCCTCGACCATCGTCTCAACGACGACACCCGTGCCCGCGGAGTCATCGCCCTCGCCCTCATCCTCGCCGCCACCGTCACCGCCACCCTTGCCCTCACCCGCCTTGTGCCCCACTGGACCTTGCTCGCCCTTCTCGCTGCCTCCTTCCCCGCCCAGCGCAGTCTCCACACCCATGTCGCCGCGGTCGCAGCCGCCCTCCGCCGCTCCCTGCCCGAGGCACGGACCGCCGTCGCCCACATCGTCGGCCGCGACCCCGACCGCCTCGACGAAGCCGCCATCGCCCGCGCCGCCATCGAAAGCCTGGCCGAAAACTTTGCGGATGGGGTCGTCGCCCCCGCAGTCTGGGGCTGCATCGCCGGCTTTCCCGGCATGGCCCTCTACAAGGCCGCCAACACCGCCGACAGCATGATCGGCCACCGGACCCCCCGATACGCCCGCTTCGGCTGGGCCGCCGCCCGCTTCGACGACCTGGTCAACCTCCCGGCCTCCCGCCTCGGCGCCCTATGGATCATCCTGGCCGCCGCCCTCCTGCCCGGCACGAACCCCCGGGCCGCCTGGTGCGCCACTTGGCGGGACGCCCCCCGCCATCGCTCGCCCAATGCGGGCTGGCCCGAAGCCGCCATGGCGGGCGCCCTCGGCCTCCGCCTCGCCGGTCCCCGCAGCTACCACGGCACCCCGGTCGACGACGCCTGGATGGGCGACGGCCGCGCCGAAGCGACGCCGGACGACATCGCCCGCGCGCTCCGCCTCTATCGCGTGGCCTGCGCCCTGCAACTCGCCACCATCGCCCTTCTGGCGCTCTGGTAGCGCCGACAGGCCGCACCGCTGCGGCAAGCCTTGTCCTACCGGAAGTACCATTGCTCCGGATGCGCGCTCCACGGCGTCCGGCAATGCTGCGAGATGCAGATCCGCCCCGGCACGTTCTCCAGCCGCTCGCTCACCACCCGGACGCCCATGAACGCCGGCGATTGACCCACCAGGCCCAGCCCCCAGGCGCCGTCGGCGATCAGCTTCCAGACCTCCTGCGCCGTCTTCGCCCGCGCCGCTTCCGGCTCCCCCGCCGCACGCCGCATCAATTCGTAGGCCTGCAGCAACTCGGGCTCCCTCGGCTTTATCCCCTGCGCCCCGTTCGAGCTGTACCAGAGCGCGTTCGCCTGCCCCATGTACCCCGTCGACGGATCGACGGGCAGCGCCAGGACCGGGTACAGGAACAGGCTTTCCGTCCCGTTGTTCGTCCAGATCATGAACTGGTGCTGGTCGTTCCGCATCCGCGTGAACAGCAGGCTGCGCTCGAACACCTTCTCGTCGACGGCGATCCCGATCGCCTTCCACTGCTGGATGATCATCTCGCCCTGCTGCGGCCACGTCGGCGACAGCGTCTGCCCCACGTCAAGCTGCAACCGCAGCCGCTGCCCGTTATCCGTCCGCAGGCGGAACCCCTCCGAATCCTTCTTGCTCAGCCCGATCTTGTCCAGCAGCGCATTCGCCCGCGCGACGTCGAGCGTCGCCCACCGGGTCCGCCACTCCGCGCCCGGATTCTCCGGCATCGTATCCGCCGGCACGACCGACCCCGTGGTCCCCAGACCCAGCCAGAACGCCTGGTTCAACTGCTCCCGGTCGATCCCCATCCCCAGCGCGCGCCGGAAATCCGCCGTCCCGATCCACTTCGCGATCTCCGCATCCTCGCGGTATGCCAGGTTGAACAGGACGGCCGAATCCGCGCCATTGAACCCGAGGTCCAGATGGACCTTCACCTTGCTGCGCTGCGCGTTGTCCAGAATGGTCGGCAGCTTGCCCAGGTCGATGAACCGCTCCTGGTAGTCGTACTCCCCGGCGATCGCGCGCAGGTTGATCACCTCCGGGTTCTCCGCCAGGGTCAACTGCACGCGGTCGATATACGGAAGCTGGTTCCCCTCGGTATCCACGACATAGTAGTAGGGGTTGCGCTCCAGCACCCATTGCTGGCCGGTGATCGGCTGAACCATCTTCCATGCCGCGACCGTCGGCAGATCCCGGTTCAGACGCCAGTCCGACTTGTACTTGAAGAACTGGACCCAGTTGTCGTACCCCGCCGCCTTCGCCTGAGCGTTCAACGCCTCGACCGAGCTGTTCTTCGGCAGGTACTGCCGAAGATACCGTGACGGCGCATAGGTCCCGAACGCGAAGCCGTCGGATTGCAGCCGCGAGGGGCCTCCGCCCACCAGCGTGTCGCCAGCGAGCAGGCGGATGAACAGGAAGTACGGGTCGTCGAACTCGAACGCGACCGTCGTCTCGTCGATCTTGATCACCCGGCCGGGCTTCCCGTTGATCGACATCTCCGCCGCCGGGGCCGGGGCGACGTCCTTGTTCCCGTACATGTCCTGAAACCAGAAGACGAAGTCGTCCGCATTCATGGGCGACCCGTCCGACCACTTCATGCCTCGCCGCAGGAACAGGGTGGTGCGGCGGCCATCGGCGCTGACCTCCCATCCCTTGGCCACGTTCGGCCGCAGCTCCGTCCCCGTCGCGTCGAAGAAGATCAGCTTGTCGCCCGACCGCAGGCGGTTGCCGTTCTCGCTATCCCCTGGCCCGATGAATCCGCGCCGCCAGGTGCCGCCGTATTTCCCGGTGCTCCGCAGCGGCTTGATCACCATCGGCTCCGCCGGCACGCGCTCGCCGACCGGCGGCAGCGTCCCTGCCTGCACCAGCGGCGCCAGCATCGGCGCGTCGCGATACGCCTTCGGGATGCGGGCGGGATCCAGGATCAGCTCCGGCCCTTCCAGCTTGCCCACCAGCCCCGACTGCTCGAACGCGCTGGGCCCCGACTGCATCGGGGTCTGAGCGACAGCCACGGCTGACCACGCAAGCGCCGCCACGGTGATCCGCTTCATCGTTTCCCCTCCGGCCGCGTCTGCGCGCGGCATTGGCGACAGTGAAGCACGCCAGGCATCCCTTTGCGAAGCCGGTTGCCGGACCCGGACCGGACTATTGCGGGAAGTGGCAGCGGACCTCGTGGCCGTCGACGGGGCGCAGCCGAGGCTCGTCGATCGAGCATTGCGGCTGGGCGCGGGGGCAGCGGGTGTGGAAGCGGCAGCCCGGCGGTGGGGCGACGACGCTGGGGACGTCACCCTGGAGCACGATGCGGGGGCGGCGATGGGCCGGGTCGATGGCGGGGTGGGCGGAGAGCAGGGCGGCCGTGTAGGGGTGGGCCGGGTGGTGGAAGATCGCGGCGGTGGGGCCCTGTTCGACGATCTGGCCCAGGTACATGACGATGGTCCGGGCGGTGATGCGTCGGATGACGCCGAGGTTGTGGCTGCTGACGAGCATGGTGAGGCCAAGGTCCCGATGCAGGGAGAGCAGGAGGTTCAGGAGCTCGCCCTGGACGGAAAGGTCGAGGCCGGCCGTCGGTTCGTCGGCGATCAGAAGGGTTGGTTCCAGCATGAGGGCGCGGGCGACGGCCACGCGGCGGGCCTGGCCGCCCGAGAGCTGGTGGGGGTAGCGGTCGAGGAGGCCGGGTCCGAGCCCGAGGCGGTCCATCAGGGAGCGGAGCCGGGTTTCGGCGGCCGCGCGGTCGAGCTTGTGGATCGCGACGGGCTCCATCAGCAGCGCGTTCACGGTCATCCGGGGGGAAAGGGAGCCTGGGGCGTCCTGCAGGAGCATCTGGACGGTGCGGTGGAAGCGGCGCCGGGCCGGGCCGCGGAGCGGGGCGACGGGGAGGCCGTCGATCTCGGCACGGCCCGTCGTGGGGGGCTGGAGGCCGGCCATGACCCGGCAGAGCGTCGTCTTGCCGCTCCCGCTTTCGCCGACCAGGCCGGTGATGGCGCCGGGTTCGATGGCGGTGTGGATGTCGTCGAGGGCCTGGACGCCACCGGCGAAACGGACGGAGACGTCGTGCAGGGTGGCGGCCGGGGGTGTCATGCCTGCGCCTTCCAGCAGGCGGCGCGGCGGTCGGGGGCAAGGGCGCGGAGGGGCTGGTCTTCCGTCGTGCAGCGTGGCTCGGCGGCGGTGCAGCGGGGGGCGAAGATGCAGCCCTGGGGTATGGCGACGGGGTCGGGGACGGCACCGGGGATGGTGGCGAGGGGGCCGGTTCCCTCACCGGGTTCGCAGGCGAGCAGGGCGGCCGTGTAGGGGTGGAGGGGGGTGGTGCAGACCGCGGCGGCGGGACCGGTCTCGACGATGCGGCCGCCGTACATGACGGCGATGTCGTCGCAGAGGCCGGCGACGAGGCCGAGGTGGTGGGAGATGAAGAGGATGGAGCCGTCGAGTTCGGCCCGGAGACGTTCGAAAAGGGCGACGATGCCGGCCTCGACCGTCGCATCGAGGGCGGTGGTGGGTTCGTCCGCGAGCAGGAGGTCCGGGCGGACGAGGAGGGCCATGGCGATCATGACGCGTTGGCGCATGCCGCCGGAGAGTTCGTGGGGGTAGGCGCGGAGGCGGAGGGCGGGGTCGGCGATCTCGACCCGGCGGAGGGTCTGTTCGGCGAGGGCGCGGGCTTTGGCGCGGGAGGTGCCGGGGTCGCGGCGGCGGATGACGTCGACGAGGTGGGTGCCGATGGTGAAGACGGGGTTGAGGGCGGTTGCCGGGTCCTGGAACACCATTGCGAGCGTCGTGCCGCGGAGGGCGGCCATCCTGGGTTCAGGCAGGGTTGCGAGATCCTGGTCGTCCAGGAGGATGCGGCCCGTCAGGGGTGCGACGTTGCCGGGGAGGAGGCGCATGAGGGCGAGGGCAAGGGTGCTTTTGCCGGAGCCGCTTTCCCCGACGATGCCGACGATGCGGCCGCGGCCGATGTCGAGGTCGATCCCGCGGAGGATGTGGGCGTCGCCGCGGGGGGTGGCGGCGCGCAGGTGAAGGTTCTGGATGGAGACGAGGGTCGTCATGCGTGGCGGCGGCTGCGGGGGTCGGTGGCGTCGCGGAGGGCCTCGCCGAACAGGGTGAAGCCCAGTGTGGCGAGGGCGAGGGCGGCGCTGCTGACGAGGACGGGGAGCGGACTGTCGCTGAGGTAGGCGTAGCCGTCGTAGATGAGGGTGCCCCAGCTTGCGAGCGGGGGGCGGACGCCGAGACCGATGAACGAGAGCCCGGCCTCGATCGTGATGACGACGGGGATCTCCATGCTGGCGAGGACGATGAGGGGGCCGGCAATGTTGGGGAGGGTGTGGCGCAGCATGATCCGGGCGGGGGACGCGCCCAGGATGCGCTCGGCCTCCAGGAAGGGGGCCGAGCGGAGCGCCAGGGTCTGAGCACGGGCGACGCGGCCGAAATGGGGGATGAGGGTGATGGCGACGATGACGACGAGGTGCTCGTTGCTGGGGCCGAAGACGGCGACGATGGCGAGGGCGAGCACAAGGGAGGGGAAGGCGCTGACGACGTCGAAGAGGATGAGGAACAGACGCTCCCACGCGGCTGGGACGGAGGCGGCGGCCATACCCAGCGCGGTGCCTGCGACGAGGGCGACGAGGATGGAGGAGAGCGAGACCTCCATGGCGACTGTTGCGCCGTGGAGGAGTCGGGAGAACAGGTCCCGGCCGAGCTGGTCGGTGCCGAGCCAGTGGCGGGCGGTAGGGAAGCCGAACCGGTCGAGCACGTCGAGCTTGTCGGGGTCCCAGGGGGAGATCCAGGGAGAGAAAAGGGCGGCGATGGCGACGAGGGCGACGATGAGGGTGCCGAGGCGGCCGGCGTGGGTGGAGAGGAGGCGCCGGATCACGTGCGGCGCATCCGGGGATCGAGGGCGGCGTAGAGGAGGTCCACCAGCAGGTTGGTGACGACGAAGAGGAGGACGACGACGAGCACGGCGCCCTGGAGGACGGGGTAGTTGCGGGCGTTGATGGCATCGAGGACGAGGCGGCCGAGGCCGGGGCGGGCGAAGACGATCTCGACGAGGACGGCGCCGCCGAGGAGGCGTCCGACGCCGAGGCCGAGGATGGCGAGAGGGGGGATGAAGGCGTTCTTCAGCGCGTATTTGTAGATTGTCTGGCGGGCAGGCAGGCCGTAGGCGCGGGCGGTGCGGATGTAGGGCTGGTTCAGCACCTCGAGCATGGAGGTCCGGACGAGGCGGGCGATGAAGCCGATCCAGCCGACGGAGAGGGCGATGGTGGGGAGGATGAGGCGGCGGGCCTGGTCGGCCCAGTCGCCGTCCCGGCCGGTGCCGAGGACGGGCAGCCAGTCGAGCCAGACGGAGAAGACGAGCAGGAGGAGGATGGCGACGACGAAGCTGGGGATGGCGATGAACGCGACGGAAACGCCGGCCAGGAGGTTGTCGGCCCAGGAGCCGGGGCGGGTGGCGGCGTAGGCGCCGAGGGGAATGCCGAGGAGCATGGAGAGCGCGATCGAGGCGAAGGTGAGGATGACCGTGTAGGGCAGGACCGCGGCGACGGATGCGGCGACGCGGCGGCCGTTGACGACGTCGGTGCCGAGGTCGCCTTGCAGGAGGTTGGCGAAGAAGCGGAGGAAGCGGATGTGGATGGGCTGGTCGAGGCCCATTTCGCTGATGAAGCGGGCGGCGGATTCAGGGGAGGCCTGGGGGCCGAGGAGGATGGCCGCCGGGTCGCCGGGAACGAGGACGGTAAGGGCGAACAGGAGGAGCATGGCGCCGAGCACGGTGAGGACCGTGGTAAGGAGGCGGCTGGCGATGTAGCGCATCAGGGTTCGTGCGGCACGGTGGGTGCGTCACTGGCACGAGGTCCCCGGGTCAAGCCCGGGGATGACGTACTGTGCGCCGGGGATGGTGTGCTCGGGTTGTGTCAAGCGGGGGCGAAGCGGTCGAGGGCCCAGTCGATGCCGCTGGGGAGGAGAGCGGGTTTGAGCCAGGTGCGGCTGACGAAGGTGCTGACGTCGTAGGTGAGCCAGGTGAGGCACTCGCTGGCTTCCATGCGCTTTTGCGCTTCGACCATGAGGGCGGCGCGTTTGGTGGGGTCCAGTTCGGCGCTGGCCTGGTCGAGGAGGCTGTCGAAGGTGGGGTCGCTCCAGCGCTGCCAGTTCCAGACGCCGATCTGGCTGGTGGTGAACCATTGGGCGAGGAAGTTGGGGTCCATCTTGCCGTTGAAGCGGATCATGACGGTATCGAGCGTCTTGCCGGCGTCGCCCTTGCCGGCGGAGAAGAAGCTGCCGGATTCCTGGGCGTCGATGTCCAGTTGGATGCCGGCGTCGGCCAGGAGGGCGCGGGCGACGAGGGCCATGGTCTGGAAGACCGGCTGGTTCTGGATGACCATGCGGCACTTGAAACCCTGGGCCAGCCCGGCTTCGGCGAGGAGTTTCTTCGCCTGGGGGATGTCGCGCTTGAGGACGGGGGCGTCCTTCCAGTGGCCGACGACCTGCGGCATGACGAGGCAGTTCGCACGGGGGGCGCGGCCGTTGTAGCCGGCCAGCAGCATCTGATCGATGTCGAGTGCCAGGCGGAAGGCGCGGCGGACGCGGATGTCGTCGAAGGGCTTCTTTTCGACGTTGAGGCCGATCCAGACGTTGGCGATGCCGGGTTGCTGGGTGACGGCGAGGCCGGCGACGGTGCGGAGGGGTTCGGCGGATTGGGGGGGGAGGAGGGCGAAGTCGAGCTCGCCGGAGCGGAGGCCGAGTTCGGTGGTCTTGGGGTCCTGGACGTAGCGGACGGCGACTTCGTCGAATCCTGCGCGGGCACCGGGATAGGCGGGGTTGCGGTCGAGGACGACGCCTTTCTGCTTTTCGAAGGATTTCACCTTGAGCGGGCCGGACCCAACGGGGCGGGTGTTGTGCTCGACGCCGCGGGTTTCCACGGCCTTCTTGCTGACGATGCTTCCGGATACGTCGCCGATGGCGACGCTGAAGAGGGCGGCGCGGGGTTTCTCCATGACGATGCGGCCGGTGTAGTGGCCGGTGACCTCGACGGACTTCAGGCTGGCCCAGTCACCCTTATAAGGCGATTCCTTGCCGTTGACGGGGGCGATGGCGAAGCGTTCGAAGGAGAACTTCACGTCTTCGGCGGTCATTTCGCCGAAGCCGTCGGTAAACACCTGGCCGGGCTTGAGGGTGAACTCGACGGTGGTGGGGGAGGTTTGCTCAAGCTTGCTGGCGGCGTCCGGCACCAGGTCTCCACCGGGGGAGACGGTGAAGAGGCGCTGGTAGATGGCGCGGATGATGTTGCCGTCCTGCAGGCCGGAGCGGAAGGCGGGGTCGAGCACCTCGACGTCGCGGTCGATGCGGACGGCGATGGCGGGTCTGGCTTGCGCGGCCGCGGGGCGGGCGAGGGCGGCGATGGCGGATGCGAGGAGTGCGGTGCGGCGGGTGATCATTCGGCGGGTCCTTCGCGGCGGGCGAGTTCACGTTCGATCCGGGAGCGTCGGATTTCCATACGCACCACCACCCAGGCGCCGAGCCCGATCACCACAGGCGGACCGAAGAGGAAGAGGTCGTAGAGGCGCATCAGACCAACTCCTGCAGCACGCGCTGCGCTGAACGGATCAAGGCATATCCGAGAATCAGCCAGATGACGACGATCGAGGCAATCCGCAACGGGTCGTCTTCCTGCAAGGTGCCGATGAGGAACCCGACCAGGGGCGCAAATCCCCCGGTGACGATAGCGGCGACGCCGAGATTGTTCAGGGCGGTGGCCAGGAGCTTGCGTTGTTCGTTGCGGACAAGGCTCATCAGCAGAAGCGTAGCCTTTGGCCGATGCCGAGCGTCTTGGCCTTTTCGAGCATGGCGTGGCCGAGGGCGATGTCGCTGAGGCTGAGGCCGCGGTGCCAGAAGAGGATGGTTTCGGCGTCGGTCTCGCGGCCGGGGCGGAGGCCGGCGACGACCTGGCCCATTTCGGCGTGGAGGGTCGCCTCGCTGAGCTTGCCGGCCTCGACGTGCTGGCGGAGGGCGCCCCATTTGCCGGCGCGGCACTGGCCCCAGTCGTCGACGATGAGCTTCGACATGATGTCGGTCAGGGAGAGTTCGACGGCGGATTGGGTGCCGTAGGGCATGACGAGGGCGCCGGGCTTGATCCAGGCGGTGTGGAGCAGGGGTTCGGGGGCGACGAGGCGGGAGGCCTCGACGACGATGTCGGCGCCCTCGATGGTGGAACGCCAGTCGTTCATGGCGTGGACGGGCTTGCCGAGGTCCTTGGAGAGGCGTGCGGCGAACGCGTTCTGGGATTCGGGGCGGCGGGAGTGGACGCGGATCTCGTCGAAGTGGAAGAGGCTGTCGAGGAGGCGGACGTTCCAGTAGCTGGAGCCGCGGGCGCCGATGTGGCCGAGGATTTTGCTGTCCTTGCGGGCCAGGTATTTGGCGCCGACGGCGGTGACGGCGCCGGTCCGCATGTCGGTGATGCCCGAGGCCTCGATGATGGCTTTCGGGGCGCCCATGGTGGGATCGAGGAGGAGGAGGGTGGCGAGTTCGCTGGGGTAGCCGAGCTGGTAGTTGTCGACGAAGTCGCCGACGACCTTGACGCCGGCGCGATTGACGTCGGCGCCGATGGCGCCGCGGAGGACGTTGAAGTGGCCGCGGGCTGCGCCGGGTTCGAGGAAGACGCGGGGTTCGATGACGGCGTGACCCTGGCCCTGGAGGCGGAGCTGGGTTTCGATGGCGCCGATGATCTCCTCGTTGGTGAGGTGGAGGTCCTCGATGTCGAAGCGGTTGAGGAAGTCGATGTAGACGGGGGGCATGTCAGTCATCAGGGGTCAGTTTCCACTTATCAGGAGAACCACGGCCTCAGGTTGCCTCGGATGCGGGTGAGGATGTCCTCGTTCGGGTCTGGGGGGATGAAGGTTTCTGCGGTGATGGTCTCGTAGGCCTCGATGTAGACCTTCGCGGTGGCCTGGATGAGGTCTTCGGGGATGGTGGGGATGGGGTCGTTGTAGGGGTCGCAGCGGGCGGCGACCCAGTTGCGGACGAAATCCTTGTCGAAGCTTTCGGGTTTCTCGCCGGCTTCGAAGCGGGCTTGGTAGCTGGCGGCTTTCCAGTATCGGCTGCTGTCGGGGGTGTGGATTTCATCGGCGAGGATGATGCGGCCCGCGTCGTCGGTGCCGAACTCGTATTTGGTGTCCGCGAGGATGAGGCCTCGGGCGGCGGCGATCCGTTGGCCCCGGGCGAAGAGGGCGAGGGCCTTGGCGGTGACCTCGTCCCATTGGGCGGGGGTGACGAGGCGGTTTTCCAGGATTTCGGCTTGGGTGAGGGGGGCGTCGTGGGCGCCGTCCATGGCCTTGCTGGTGGGGGTGATGATCGGGGTTGGGAGGGGGGCGTTGTCGCGGAGGCCGTCGGGGAAGCTGTGGCCGTAGAGGGTGCGGGCGCCGGCCTTGTATTGGGTGAGGATGGAGGTCCCGGTCGTGCCGGCGAGGTAGCCGCGGACAACGATCTCGACGGGGAGGATGGTGAGGCGGCGGCCGATGACGGCGTTGGGGTCGGGGTAGGATTCGACCCAGTTGGGACAGATGTCGGCGGTGTGGTCGAAGGCATGGCGGGCGGTCGCGGTAAGGACCCGGCCCTTGTGCGGAATGCTGGCGAGGATGATGTCGAAGGCGGAGAGTCGGTCGGTGGCGACGAGGATGCGGCGGCCGTCCGGGAGGTCGTAGTTGTCGCGAACCTTGCCGCGGTAGTGGCCCGGGAGTTCCGGGATGGTGGCGTCGGAGAGGATCATGCGGCATCGGCCCGAAGGAAGGGGGTGAGGTCGTGCTGGCCCGCGTGTTCGGCGGCGCGGGCGCTGGCTTCCATCTGCTGGTATTCGGCGATGGGGAGGGGGGTGGTGAAGCCCTGGAGCGCGAGGGGTTCCAGAAGGGCCGGGTCGGTGATGGCGAGCAGGGCGGCACGGAGGGCGGCGACCATGGCGGGGTCGGCGTCGGGGCTTGCGACCAGGAGGGGGATGGGGGTGGGCCGGGTGCGAACGAGGATACGGACGCGGTCGGTGAGGTGGGGGAGGTGGCGGCGGAGGAGAGCGTGGGCGTAGCTGTCGATGGGGGCGATGTCGGCGCGGTTCTCGGCCACCGCCTCGATGCTGCGGCGTGGGGTTGTGAGGGGGCCGACGATTTCTCCGAAGGTGGGGGCTGGGTGGGTGCGGAGGTGGTGACGGAGGGCGCTGAAGCCGGATTGGCTGTCGAGGATGGTGTAGGCGATGCGGCGGTCCTTCAGGTCTTCCAGGGTTTGTGCCGGGTCGTCGGCGCGGACGACGAGGTTGGACCAGTAGCGGGGGGCGCCGGCCTCGCGGGGGATGGGTGCGGCGACGGGGATGTGGCGGGCGCCGGCGCGGATCCAGGGCCAGCCGCACATGAAGGCGCAGGCGAGGTCGGGACGCAGCCAGAGGTCGGAGACGGGTCGGGGGAAGGGGTGATCGACGATGTCGAGGGGGACGCCGGAGGTTTTGGCGACGTGGCGGAAGAGGGTCTTCCACGCTTCGTCGGCTTCCGGGGTTACGCTGTACATGCGGGCGTTGGCGATTGGGGCACGCGTCTCCGGGTGGCTGGGGCCCTCACCCTGGCCCTCTCCCGCAGGCGGGAGAGGGGGATTCATTTCGCGGCCTCGTCCCAGTATTCGTTGGTCCAGAAGGGGGATTTGGGATCCAGGCCGGTGATGGCGTCGGCGGCGTAGGCCAGGAGGGCGGCAATGCCTTCCGGGTCGAAGCGGCCACGGGATTCGATGCCGGTCTTCAGGCCGATGATGGCGGATTGCATGACCTGGGGCTTGATGCGGGGGTAGAGGGCGGCCTGGATTTTGAGGGCGATGCCCGGGGGGTCGGACAGGAGCTGGGCGGAGGCGGATTGCAGGGCCTTCAGGGCGGCGACGGTCAGGGCGCGTTTCGCGGCATCGACGGGCGTTTTCACGGCCAGGACAAGGGAGGGGACGTGCTTGAGCTGCGGGAACTCGTCGCCCATGCGGATCAGCACCTGGCCGGTCCTGGCGTCCTCGCTGATCAGGCCCTCGGGGGGGCTGAGGACATAGGCGTCGATGCGGCCGGCCTCGAGCGCGCCCTGGATGGAGGGGGGCGGGCCGGCCATGGCGACCTGGATGCCAGTGCGCGGATCCAACCCGGCCTGGCGGGCGAGCCAGCGGGCGGCACGGTCCTGCGTCCCGCCGATGGCGCTGACGCCGATGGTGAGGCCCTTCAGGAGGGCGAGGCGCTTGGGGAGGGGATCGTCGGCGGGGGCGGATCCCGTGCGCTCGATGACCTTGTTGCTGACGACGAGTTCGAGCGAGACCTTCGACATGAGGGACGCGACCATCTGGAAGGGCTGGCCCTTGGCGATGGCGTTCAGAAGGGTTTCGGAGCCGACGGCGGCGAGGTCGATGTCGCCGGAATCGAGGGCGGCAAGGCACGAGGGGTCGCCCCCTGGGATGGCGGCCCAGTCGAGATCGAGGCCCTGAGGGGCGAAGGCGCCCAAGGCGCGGGCGGCCTGGATGGGGAGGAAGCTGACGGCCGGGGTGGCCTGCCCGATGCGGAGCTTTCTCGTCGCCTGCGCGCGGGCAGCCCATGGCAGGAGGAAGGCGGCGAGAAGGGTGCGGCGATGGATCATTCGGGGAGCGTAGCCGAGCGGAACTGGCGGGGGTAGCCGGTGCGGTAGAGGGCGCTTTCGGCGAAGCCGGACTGGGCAAGGGCGCGGCCGACAAGGATGAGGGCGGTGCGGCCGGCGGGGGCGGCGGCGAGAAGCGCCTCGATGGTGGCGAGGGTGCCGCGGACGAGGCGCTGGTCGGGCCAGGTGGCGCGGACGGCGATGGCTGTGGGGCAGTCGGGGCCGAGGATGGGGGTGAGACGCTGCACGACCTGCGGGAGTTGGGGGATGGCGAGGTGGATGGCGAGGGTGGCGCCGGTGGCGGCGTAGGTTTCGAGGCGCTCGGCTTCCGGCATCGCGCTGGCGCGGCCGGGGAGTCTGGTGAGGATGACGGTCTGGACCTGTTCGGGGAGGGTGAGTTCGGCGCCCAGGAGGGCGGCGGCCGCGGCGAAGGCGGGCACACCGGGGGTCAGGGTGTAGGGAATCCCGCGGGCGCGGAGGCGGCGGAGCTGTTCGGCGACGGCGCTGTAGATGGAGAGGTCGCCGGAGTGGAGGCGGGCGACGTCCTGCTTCGCTTCGTGGGCGCGGACGAACTCGGCTTCGATGGCGTCGAGGTCCAGGGGGGCGGTGTCGACGAGGCGGGCGTTCGGGGGGCAGTGGTCGAGAAGGGCGGGGGGAACGATGGAACCGGCGTAGAGGCAGACAGGGCAGGCGGCGAGGAGGTCGCGGCCGCGGATGGTGATGAGGTCGGGGGCGCCGGGGCCGGCGCCGATGAAGTGGATGGTCATGTCGTGGCGACCGCGCAGGTGGCCTGGTCGTTGTGGATGCGGGGAAGGATGAGGCGGCCGTTGGTGGCGGCAATGGCGCAGGCTTCGGCGATCGAGGGATGGCCGGTGGCGCGTTGCGCGGCGAGGGAGCGGGTGGGGCAGCAAGGTTGGGCGGCGGCGATGGCGTGGTCCGCGATGGCGATGAGCGGAAGGCCGAGGGTTGCGGCGGCCTGGATGAGGCCGGGTTCGTGGCGTTTGAAGTGGGGGGTGGCGAGGGCTTCGATGGGGCGGCCCAGGGTGGTTTCGGCCTGGTGGACGAGGGCGATGATGGCGTCGGCGGGGCAGTGCGCGCGGCAGCCGATGCCGGCGACGGTGGTGGGGGCGGTGTCGTGGTCGTTTTCTGCGGGTGGTTGGGGTTCGACGAGTGGCAGGCCCTCACCCGATGCGGGACGGTGGGTCCGGGCATCGTCGCGGGTGGCGCGCCACTGGGTGATGGTCATGGCGGGGCGGTAGGCGGGGATGGGGCCTACCTGGTCCAGGGTTTCGATGGCGATGCGGCGCAGGGTTCCGCCGTATCTGGTTTGGGCGGCGATGAGGGTGGCTTCGGTGGGCAGGGTTACGGCGTTGGCGACGATGCGGCCGCCCGGGCGCAGGGCGGACCAGGCGGTTTCGATGACGCCGGGGTGGTGGGCGCCGCCGCCCAGGAAGATCGCGTCGGGGGCGGGGAGGGTCGCGAGCGCCTCCTGCGCGGTTGCTTCCAGGACCTGGAGGGCCGGGACGCCGAGGCTTAAGGCGTTGCGGCGGATGCGGGCCGCGCGGTCGGGGCGGGGTTCCAGGGCGATGGTGCGGCAGGTGGGATGGCGCAGCATCCATTCGATGCCGATGGAGCCGGAGCCTGCGCCCACGTCCCACAGGAGGGCGCCCGGGGTGGGGGCGAGGGCGGCGAGGGTGATGGCGCGGATGTCGGATTTGGTGATCTGGCCGTCGTGGTCGAAGGCGGCTTCAGGAAGGCCGGGGGTGAGGGGGAGGCCTTGGCCCCGGGCCTCGATGGCGAGGAGGTTGAGGGGGTCCGGGGTGTGGGGGATGCCGTCGTGGATGCGTTCGGCCGGGCCGCCGAGGCGTTCGAGGGTGCGGATGCGGGAGGCTGCGAAGCCCCTGGATTGCAGGAGGGCGGCGATGGCGGCGGGTGTCGTGGCGTCGGCCGACAACACCAGGAGGCGGGCGCCGTCGTGGAGATGGGGGATGATGGCGTGGACGGGGCGGCCGCAGCAGGAGAGGCAGGCTGTGTCCTGCAGGGGCCAGCCGAGGCGGGCGGCGGCGAGGGCGAAGGCGGAGGGTGCGGGGAGGATGCGGGTCTGGTCGACGGGGACGTGTCGGAGGATGAGGGAGGCGATGCCGAACCAGAGCGGGTCTCCGGAGGTGAGGATTGCGGTCGGATGGCCTTGGCGGGCGAGGAGGAGGGGGATGGCTTCGGCGATGGGGGTGGGCCAGGGCATGGTGGCGCCGACGATGTGGGGTGCGGCGAGGGCCAGGTGGCGAGCGCCGCCGATGGTGAGGGTGGCGGTGGCGAGCAGGGTCTTGGCTTCCGGGGGGAGGGCTCCGTCCTCGTTGATGCCGATGATTATGAGCCAAGGTGGGGCGGGCCAGGGTTGGGTCATGCGGGGATGCCGGGGATGAAGGTGCTGATTCTGGGGGGGACGACGGAGGGTTCGGCGCTGGCGGTGGCCTTGGCGGGCGATGGGCGGTTTCGGCCGGTGTTGTCGCTGGCGGGGCGGACGCGGGCGCCGGTGCTGCCGGCGGTGGCGTCCCGGCGGGGAGGATTCGGGGGGGTGGCGGGGCTGGCGGCGTATCTGCGGGCGGAGGGCGTGGGGGCGGTGATCGATGCGACGCATCCGTTTGCGGCGCGGATGCACCTGAACGTGGCGGCGGCGGCAGGGCTGGTGGGGGTGCCCTGGGTGAAGGTCGTGCGGCCGGCCTGGGTGGCGGGGGCGGGGGACCGTTGGACGGAGGTCGCGGACATGGCGGGGGCGGTGGCGGCGTTGGGGCATGTGCGGCGGCGGGTGTTCCTGACGGTGGGGCAGCAGGAGCTGGAGCCGTTTCTGGCGGCGCCCTGGCATTCGTATCTGGTGCGGAGCGTGGAGGCGCCCTTGGTGGTGCCGGCGGGGGCGCGGTGCATTGCGGCCCGGGGGCCGTTCGTCCTGGACGATGAGCTCGCGCTGCTGCGGGCGGAGGGGATCGATGCCCTGGTGACGAAGAACTCGGGCGGGGCGGCGACGGCGGCGAAGCTGGAGGCGTGCCGGGTGTTGGGGGTGGAGGTCGTGATGGTGGCCCGGCCCCCGGGGGTTCGGGGCGCGGTGGGCGATGTGGCGGGGGCGTTGGGCTGGTTGGATCGGGTTCTGGGGTGAGGTCCCGCAGGGGCGTTGCGGACAATCGACGGTTCTGGCGGGTGGCGGGTCCCAGGGCTCATTGGGCGGTGCGGGGGGTGTAGAGCCATTGGCCGATCCGGCGGGTGGCGGGGGAGCCGATCAGGACGAGGGTCCGCATGTCCGCGAGGCTGGGATCGGCGGTCGCGAGGGTGGCGATGACGAGGCGTTCGTCGGGGCGGGTGATGGCGGACGCGAAGGCGATGGGGGTCGTGGGGGGCAGGATGGGGCGGAGGGAGTCGAGGGCGGCGGCGAGTTGCCAGGGGCGGGCGCGGGAGGCCGGGTTGTAGAGGGCGATGACGAAGCCGGCGGCGGCGGCGGCGGCGAGGCGGGCGAGGACGAGGGGCCAGGGCTTGAGGTTGTCGCTGAGGGAGATGGCGCAGAAATCGTGGCCGAGGGGCGCGCCGAGGCGGGCGGCGGCGGCGAACATCGCGGAGATGCCGGGGAGGACGGTGATGTCGAGGGTTCTCCAGGCGTGGGGGCCGGCTTCGACGGCCTCGAAGACGGCGCTGGCCATGGCGAAGACCCCGGGATCCCCGCCGGAGATGACGGCGACCCGGCGGCCGGACGCGGCGAGCGTGAGCGCGTGACGGGCGCGGTCGAGTTCGACCCGGTTGTCGCTGGGGTGCCGGGTCTGGCGGGGGTCGGTGGGGACTCGGTCGAGGTATGGGGCGTAGCCGATCAGGTCCTGGGCGGTGGCGAGGGCTTCGGTGGTTTCGGGGGTGATGAGGGCCGGGTTGCCGGGGCCGAGGCCCAGGATGACGAGGGTCATCTCGGGCGTTGCCGGCCGGGGACGAGGACGAGGGAGAAATAGGGGGCGGCAGCGCCGGCTTCGGCAAGGGGGGTGGTGATGGTGCCCGGCATGGTGCCGCGTTCGACGAGGGTGGCGCGGGGGGTGAGGCCGGCCACGTCGAGGGCTTCGCGGATGCGGGGGAGGTTGGAGCCGATTTTCATGATGACGGCGGCGTCGGTGTCTTTCAGGCGGCGGGCGAGTTCGGCGGTGGGAAGGGTGCCGGGGAGGATGGTCAGGACGTCGTCGCCGTGCGTCATGGGGAGGCTGGCCTGGGCCCAGCAGCCGCTCATCGCCGTCACGCCGGGGATGATGCGTGTGGGGAAGCGGGGGGCCAGGCGGTCGAATAGGTACATTGCGGAGCCGTAGAAGAAGGGGTCGCCTTCACAGAGGAGGGCGACGTCCTCGCCCTGGCCGAGGTGGTGGGCGAGGGTTTCGGCGGATTGTTCGTAGAAACCGGTGAGGGCCGGTTCGTAGCGCGGGTCATCGACGGGGATCTCGATGGTGTAGGGGTATTCGAAGCGGAGGAGTTGGGCGGTTTCGGGGATGTGGGGGGCGGCAATGGTGCGGGCGTGGCCGGGGCGTCCGCGCTTGGCGAAGTAGGCGATGATGGGGGTGTCCGCGAGGGTCTTGATGGCCTTGAGGGTGATGAGATCCGGGTCGCCGGGGCCGGTCCCGACGATGTGGAGGGTGGCGCGCCTGCTCTCGGGGAGGGCGAGGTGCGACGAAGCACCCTCAGCCAACCCTCTCCCGACGGGAGAGGGCTGTTCATTCATTGTCGTTGGCCAGGGCGTTAACGGCGGCGACGGCCATGGCGCTGCCGCCGCGGCGGCCGGGGAGCGTGAGGTAGGGGACGGGCGAGGCGGCTTCGAGGTCGGCCTTGGATTCGGCGGCGCCGACGAAGCCCACGGGGAGGCCGATGATGGCGGCGGGGGCTGGGGCGCCGGCGTCGAGGAGGTCGAGGAGGTGGAACAGGGCCGTCGGGGCGTTGCCGATGACGACGAGGGCGCCGGCAAGGTTGGGGCGCCAGAGTTCGATGGCCGCGGCGGAGCGGGTGTTGCGGATGCGTGCGGCGAGGGCGGGGGTCTCGGTGTCGTCCAGGGTGCAGATGATGGGGTTGTTGGCGGGAAGGCGGGGCTTGGTGATGCCGTTGGCGACCATCTTCGCGTCGCACAGGATGGGGGCGCCGGCGCGGAGGGCGGATTGGGCGGCGGCGGCAAAATCGGGGTGGAAGCGGAGAAGGGGGGCGATCTCGGTCATGCCGCAGGCGTGGACGATGCGGACGGCGATGCGGGCCTCGGCTTCGGTGCGGCCGTGGAGGTCGGATTCGGCGCGGATCGTGGCGAAGGACTGGCGGTAGATGGCGGCGCCGTCGCGTTCGTAGTGGCGTGCGTGGGGGGGGCGGGTCATAGGGTGACGCCGTGGCGGATCGGGCGGTCGCTGGCCCGGCCATCGAGCACGAGGTCGTAGCGGCCGTCGCGGGCGACGTAGGTGACGGGGGCGGGGGCGGGGTGGGCGCAGCCCTTGATGCAGCCGGACACGTGGGTGGGTCGGGTGGGGCGGAGGCGGGCGGCGTCGATGCGGGTGGGGGTGGTGGCACGGAGGCACGCGGGCGCGCCGATGCAGGCGGTGACGAGAAGGCGGGGGTCCTCGGGATCGACGATCCAGGCCGGGCCGGGGGCGATGCGGGCGGTGCGGGGAATGCGGCCCAGGAGGATCGCGCGCCATGGGGTGATGCGGAGGGTGGTGGCGTGGCGTTCCGCGAGGTCGGCAAGGGCATGGAGCATGGCGGCATCGAGCTGGCCGAAGGGGGGGGCGAGGCCGAAGGCGGCGTCCTGCGTGCCGGGATAGGTCAGGGGGCCTACCGGGGCGGGGGCGTGGCCCTGTGGCGGGCGGTGGAGGCCGGTTGGGGTGGCGACGAGGTCGGCGGCGATCGGGCGGTTGGCGAGAATGCCTCCGGCTTCGATGGCGATGGTGAGTTTCGGGGGAAGCTGGAAGCGGGACAGGGCGGCTTCGATGCGTTCCACCAGCGCCTCGGCGGCGGGGTTGAGGGTGGGGTCGTCGCCGAGAAGGGGCGGCGGGAGGACGTGGCCGGGGCTGGGGAGGTAGGCTTCGGCCATGGCGGCGGCGAAGGGGTCGATCGTGGTGTCGCGGAGGCCTCGGAGTTGGAGATTGCCGCGTTGGGTGAGTTCGATGATGCCGTTGCCGTGGCGTTCGGCGGCGGTCGCGAGGGTGCGGGCCTGGGTCGGGTTGAGGCGGGCATGCCGGGGTTGGATGCGGACCAGCAGGCCGTCGCCGGATTGCATGGGGGTATCGAGCGTGGGGCACCAGCCGCGCTTCATCCGGGCGCGGTCGGGGGTGGGGGAGGCCCTCATCCAACCCTCTCCCGGCGGCGGAGGGCTTTGTCCGGTGTGCTGTTGGACTTGGGGTGCCATAGGCCGGTTTCTTGCGCCTGGGTGAACTGGGATTGCAGGTGGGCGTGGGCTTCGGGGTTTTGGGTCTGGAGGAAGGCTTCGACGTCGGGATCGGCGAGGGTGGCCTGATAGAGCAGGTCGAACTGCTTGTCGAAGCGGTGCGGGAGGGTTTGAGCGTAGGCGAGGAGGGCGGCCGTGGGGCGGGCGATTTCGGCGGCGCCGCGGTGGGCGTGGCGCATCTGGCCGCGGATCCAGGCGGGATTGGCGGCCCGGCCGCGGACGATGCGGGCGATTTCCTCCGGGACGGTGCGGGGCTTGGGGGCTTCGGGGGTGGAGGTGTCCAGGTGGTAGAGGGCGGGGTCGGCGCCCAGCGTGGTTGCGGCCTGGGCGAAGCCGCCTTCGTGGGCAGCGGTGTCCGTCGAGTCCAGCAGGTCGGTTTCGGCGTGGTCCTGGGTGTGGAGGAAGGCGTCGGCGTTGGCGATGCGGGCGGCGAGGCCGGCCGGGTCGTGGGTGGGGGTCTGACCATAGGCGGTGGACGAGGCGGCCAGCCAGCCTGCGCCGGTGCCGTCGCCGGCGCCGTATTGGCCGGGGGCGGGACCGTAGATGCGGGGGGCCTGGGTGGCGAGCGGGTTCCAGTCGGGGGCTTCGTCGCGGGCGGCGATGGCGGTGGCAAGGGTGTCGAAAAGGGTGAGCTGGGTCGCGAAGGCGTCGCGAAAGAGGCCGGAGATGCGGAGGGTGACGTCGATGCGGGGGCGGTCGAGCAGGGCGAGGGGGAGAATTTCATAGCCGGAAACCCGGGCGCTGGCGTCGTCCCAGGTTGGGCGGGCGCCAAGGAGGATGAAGGCGAGAGCCAGGTCTTCGCCGCCGGTGCGCATCGTGGTGCTGCCCCAGAGGTCGAGCACGATGGTTTTCGGGTGTTCGCCGTGGTCCTGCAGGTGGCGGCGGAGGAGGGCGGCGGCGGCTTTTTCGGCCAGCGCCAGGGCGGCGCGGGTGGGGACGTGGCGCGGGTCGATGGTGGTGAGGTTGCGGCCGGTCGGGAGGACGTCGAGGCGGCCCCGTGTGGGGGCTCCGGCGGGGCCGGGTTGGACGAAGCGGCCGTCGAGGGCGGCCAGGAAGGCTCGTTGTTCGGCGGCGGGGGAGGCGTCGAGGGCCGCGGTCGCCTGTGCGCCGGTGGCGGCGAGGATTTCGGTGCGGCCCGGAGGCGGGCGGCCGAAGACGTGGAGGCCGTCGCGGAGAAGGAGGTCCTTCACGTCGCAGAGGTAGGCGTCGAGGCGGGCGAGGGCTTCGTCGGGGGTGGCGTCGCGGGGGGCGCCGGCTTCGGCAAGGAGGCCTGTGGATTGGGCCTGGTCGAGGATCTCGGCGCGGAGGGATGCGGCACGGCGGCGATCGAGGCCGTCGGCCGTGGCGTATTCGTCGATGAGGCGTTCGAGCGTCCGGGCGGGCCCGTGGGCGGGGGCTCGGCCGATGGGTGGGGTAAGGTGGCCGATGGTGACGGCGCCCAGGCGGCGCTTTGCGGCGGCAGCCTCGCCGGGGTTGTTGACGATGAAGGGGTAGATGACCGGGAGGGGACCGAGGAGGGCCTGGGGCCAGCAGGCCGGGGACAGGGCGGCGGATTTCCCCGGGAGCCATTCGAGGCTGCCGTGGGCGCCGAGCTGGACGATGGCGTGGACGTCGAGGACGTGGCGGAGCCAGAGGTGGAAGGCGACGTAGGCGTGGCGAGGGGGAAGGTCGGGGTCGTGGTAGGTGGCGCGGCGCGTGCCGGGGGCGCCGCGGTCGGGCTGGAGGGCGATGACGGCGTTGCCGGCGTGGAGGTGGCGGAGGGTGAAGGCGTCGTTCTGGACGGCGGGGTCGTGTTCGGGGGGACCCCAGGCAGCGTGAAGCTGGTGCTGCAGGGGGAGGGGAAGGGTTTCCAGGAGCCGGCGGTAGGTTTCGAGTGTGATGGTGGGGGTGGGGGGGGATCGGGTCAGGGCGTGGGTGAGGTGATCGGTGGATAGAGTGGTCGTTGCGTACGCGTCTTGTCGCTCGGCCGGTTCCGTCGTGGGGCAAGCACCCTCCCCGCCACCAGCATTCCAGGGGCGAAGTGGGCCCGTGGAACCTTGGCTGGTTCCGCCCGACCCACTTCCGACGGGAGAGGGGGTTGCGAGCAGGGTCAGGATCGATTCCAGGCTTTGGAACGTGTCGAGGCCCACGGCGTGGCCTTGTTGGCCGGGGTGGGCGGGGTAGTCGCTGAGGATCAGGGCCAGGCGGCGTCGGGAGCGTGGAGTGGTGGCGAGGCGGGCCCAGGCGGCGGCGCGGTCGGCGGCCTGGGCGATGCCGGTCGGGTGGGGGGCGTGGATGGTGCGGGCGTATTGGAGCGTGGGGTGGCGGGGGGTTTCGGACTTGAAGCTGATGGCGGTGGTGAGGAGGCGGCCGTCGAGTTCCGGGAGGACGACCTGCATCGCGAGATCGGTGGCGGAGAGGCCACGTGCGGAGCTGGACCAGGCTTCCCGCGTGCTGCCGGCCAGGACGAGTTGGAGAACGGGGCAGCCGGGGGCGTCGAGGGGGGATTTCTCGTGGGTTCTGGCGCTGAAGGCGGTGGTGTTGAGGATGACTGCGGGGTCCAGGGATCTGAGGGTCTGTTCGGTCCAGGCGGCGGAGTCCGGGGCTTTGAGGCTGGGGACGTAGAGGGCGTAGGGGATCAGGCCTCGGGCTTCGAGCGCGGTTGCCAGGGCTTGGATGGGGGCGGTGTCGGCGCTGAGGACGTGGGAGCGGTAGAGGATGATCGCTGCGGCTCGGTTCTGGCCGGCGAGTGCGAGGGGCATCGCATCACCCTCCACCCGGCCTTCTCCCGATGGGAGAGGGAGAAGGGCGTGCTGGGGGATCTTGTGGGGGTGGCGGGTTGGGCGGGCTGCTTTGCCGGCCAGGTGGGTGGCCCAGTCGAGGGTCAGGGGCGCGTCGTGTTCTCGCATCGATGCGTCGATGGCGGACCAGGCCTGGGGATCGATGGTCGACAGGGTGCGGAGGCGGGAGTCGTCGGCGGCATCGCCGGGGAGGAGGGCCAGGGGAATGGCCTTCTGGCGGCAGAGGGCGGCGGTTTCCTCGATGCCGTAGCGCCAATAATCCATGCCGCCGAGGAGGCGGATGACGACGCAGCGCGAGTGCGCGACGAGTTGTTCGAGGTAGAGATCGACGGACATGGGGTGGCGGAGGCGCGCGAGGCTCGCGAGGCGGAGGTCGGGGTACGCGGGGGTCCACGCGGCGGCGAGGGCGCCCAGGTCGGCGTCGGAGAACGACAAGGCGAGCAGGGGGGCGGGGGTCTGCCCCGGTTCCTGCGCCGGGGCGTCTTCATCGAGGCTGCGGGTTTCGCGGACCAGGAGGTGCATTACGCGATGCCGGCCCCGATCGCCGTCTGGATGGCGGCACGGTCCATGCCGGTCTGGCCGATGACGACGATGTGGCCGGCTCGGGGTTCGCCGGGACGCCAGGCGCGGTCGTAGGCCTGGGTGAAGCGGGGGCCGACGCCCTGGATGGCGAGGCGCATGGGTTTTCCGGCGACGGCGGCGAAGCCCTTCATGCGGAGGATGTCGTGGGTTTCCGCGACCCGGCGCAGGCGCGCGGCAAGGGCGGCGGGGTCATCGGTTTCGGCGAGGGAAACGACGAAGCTGTCGAAATCGTCGTGCTCGTGCTCGCCGTCTTCCGCGTCGTGGTGGCTGGGGCGGGCGGCCAGGTCATTCTGGGCGGCGGCACCGAGACCGAGGAGGATGGCGAGGGGGAGGCGGCCGTGGGTGGCGGGAACGAGGCGGACGGCGCGAGGGAGGGCTGCCTCGATGTCCGCCGTGACGGTGGCGAGGGCTTCGGCGTCGAGGAGGTCGGTCTTGTTGAGCACGACGAGGTCGGCGCAGTTGAGTTGGTCTTCGTAGACTTCGGCGAGGGGATTGTCGTGGTCGAGCCCTGGGTCCTCGGCGCGTTGGCGGGCGACGGCTTCGGGGTCGTCGGCGAAGCGGCCGGCGGCGACGGCGGGGGCATCGACCAGCGTGACGACCCCGTCGACGGTGACGCGGTCGGCGATGCCTGGCCAGCGGAAGGCTTTCAGGAGGGGTTTGGGCAGGGCGAGGCCCGAGGTCTCGATGACGATGTGCTCGGGCGGGTCGGCGCGGTCGAGCAGGGCCTGCATGGCGGGGAGGAACTCGTCGGCGACGGTGCAGCAGAGGCAGCCATTGGCGAGCTCGACGATGTCGGCGTCTTCGCAGGCGGGGATGCCGCAGCCGCGCATGGTGTCGGCGTCGATGCCGACGGCGCCGAACTCGTTGACGATTAGGGCGAGGCGGCGGCCGTTCGCGTTCTCGACGATGTGGCGGAGCATGGTGGTCTTGCCGGCGCCGAGGAAGCCGGTGAGGACTGTTACCGGGATCATGCTGCGATCTCCGTGGCGGGGAGGCGGCCGAGGACGATGCGGGCGAGGGAGGCGGGGCGGCGGGAGGGGAGGACGGTGCCGGTAGGGTGCTGGGCGTAGGTTTCGGCGTAGGTCAGGAGGTCGGGCGCGAGCGACGGGTCGAGGCGGCCGAGGAGGTAGCTCCATTTGCCGGGCATGGAGATTGCGGCGGCGCAGCCGTGGTCGCAGAGGCTGAGGCACTTGACGGGGCGAAGATCGACGCCCGGGGGGGCGAGGGCGGCGACGGCATCGAACATGTGCTGGCCGGGCGGGATTTCGCCCTCGGCCAAGGGGAGGCCGGTGCGGCAGGTGGTGCAGACGTGGAGCGTGGGCATGGTTCGTCCCTCATGGGATACCGACCGCCCCCGGGCGCCCCGCCCGCGGGTCGGTGCTGCAGCAGCACCGCCGTCGCCGGGGCACCCCGCCCGGCGTCGCGATCCAACACGGCGCCCGTGGGGGCACCGCCGATGGCAGGTCTCCTGGCTTGCGGGTCCGGGGCTTTCGCCCCACGGCCTCTGCCTGCCTTCCCGGGATTTCGCCCAGTGGCGTGCGGCAGGGGCCTCGCCGCCTACAGTTGCGGGGACAGCGCCGGCGTCGGACCGGCTTCCCTATTAACCCTCCTGGCGTTGCCGCTAGGAGGGACCATCGTTGGGCAGTATGGCTTGAAGCGTGATGGCGGGCAAACCGGGATGTTGACGTTGGTGCTTGGGGGGGCCCGGTCGGGCAAGAGCCGGCATGCGGAGGGGCTGGTTTCGGCGGGGCCGGGACCCTGGACGTATGTGGCGACGGCGCAGGCGTGGGATGACGAGATGCGGGCGCGGATCGCCGTGCACCGGGGCCGGCGGGGGGCAGGGTGGGTGACGGTGGAGGCGCCGATCGATGTCGCGGGCGCGCTTGGGGAGGGGCCGGTGCTGGTGGATTGCCTGACGCTGTGGCTGACGAACGTCATGCTGGCCGACATGGATGTGGAGGCGGCAGGGGCGCGGCTGGCGGAGGCCGTGACTGGGCGGGAGGCACCGACGGTGCTGGTGTCGAGCGAGGTGGGGTTGGGGATCGTGCCGGAGAACGCGCTGGCCCGGCGGTTCCGGGACGCGGCGGGCGTGCTGCATCAGAGGCTGGCGGCGCAGGCGGATGCGGTCGTGCTGATGGTGGCGGGCATTCCGGTGAAGGTGAAGTGATGAGCGACGATCAAGCGCGGCATGCCGAGAAGATGGCAAAGCGGAAGGCCGTTCAGGACGCTGAGGTGGCGTCCAAGACGATCGAGAAGGGGCTGCTGATGGTCCATACGGGACCGGGGAAGGGAAAGACGACGGCGGCGTTCGGGCTGTTGCTGCGGATGGTGGGGCGGGGGCGGGCGTGCGGGGTGGTGCAGTTCATCAAGGGGGCGTGGGAGACGGGGGAACGGACGGCGTTGCTGCGGTTCGGCGACCTGGTGGAATGGCACACGATGGGCGAGGGGTTCACGTGGGAGACCCAGGACCGTGCGCGGGATGTCGCGGCGGCGGAGCGGGCCTGGGGGAAGGCGGTGGAGCTGATGGGGCGGCCGGGGCTGGGGCTGCTGGTGCTCGATGAGCTGAACATCGCGTTGCGGTACGGGTATCTGGACGAGGGGGTGGTGCTGGCGGGGTTGGCTGCGCGGCCTGCCGGGCTGCATGTCGTGGTGACGGGGCGGAATGCCCGGCCTGGGCTGGTCGAGGCGGCCGATCTTGTGACGGAGATGGGGGTGGTGAAGCATCACTTTGCGGCCGGCGTCAGGGCGCAGGAGGGGGTGGAGTTTTGAGGATGGGTTTGGCTGCCGGGGCGTTGATGGTGCAGGGGACGGGGTCGAGCGTCGGGAAGTCTCTGCTCGTGGCGGGGTTGTGCCGGGCGGCGGTTCGGCGGGGGATCAGTGTTCGGCCGTTCAAACCGCAGAACATGAGCAACAATGCGGCGGTCACGGAAGATGGGGGGGAGATCGGGCGGGCGCAGGCGTTGCAGGCCCGGGCGGCCGGCGTGGCGCCCAGCGTGCACATGAACCCGGTGCTGCTGAAGCCGCAGAGCGAGGTGGGCGCGCAGCTTGTGGTGCAGGGGCGGGTGCGGGGGACGGCGCGGGCGCGGGAGTATCAGGCGATGAAGCCTGGGTTGATGCCGGCCGTGCTGGATAGTTTCGCGCGGCTGCGGGCGGAATGCGCGCTGGTGCTGGTGGAGGGGGCCGGGAGTGCGTCGGAGGTGAACCTGCGGGCGGGGGACATCGCCAACATGGGGTTCGCGCGGGCGGCCGACGTGCCGGTGGTGGTTGTGGGTGACATCGACCGCGGGGGCGTTATCGCGAGCCTGGTGGGGACCCGGGCGGTGCTGGACCCCGCGGATGCGGCGATGGTCGTTGGATTCATCGTCAACCGGATGCGGGGGGATTTATCGCTGTTCGCGGATGGGATGGCGTTCATCGCGGCGCGGACGGGGTGGGCGGCGCTGGGGCTGGTGCCGCATTTCGCAGATGCCGGGGTGCTGCCGGCGGAGGATGCGGCGGATCTGGAGGCTCGGTCGGCCGGCGCGGGGGTGCGGGTGGCGGTGCCGGTGCTGCCGATGATCGCGAATTTCGACGATCTGGACCCGCTGGCGCAGGAAGCGGGGGTGGAGCTGGTGCTGGTGCGGCCCGGGGAGGCGCTGCCGGTGTGCGACCTGGTGCTGCTGCCGGGGTCGAAGAGCACGATCGCCGATCTGGCGGCGTTCCGGGCGGCGGGGTGGGAGGGGGACGTGGTTGCGCATCGGCGCCGGGGGGGGCGGGTGCTGGGGGTGTGCGGGGGGTATCAGATGCTGGGGCGGCTGGTGGCCGATCCCGATGGGGTGGAGGGTCCGGCGGGGGCGGTTGCGGGGCTTGGGCTGCTGGATGTCGAGACGGTGCTGACGGGGGAGAAGCGGCTGCAGGCGGTGCGGGGGGCGGGCCTGGGGGCGGGGTTCGAGGGGTACGAGATGCACATGGGGCGGACGGAGGGGGCGGATGCGGGCCGGCCGCTGCTGCGGTTCGAGGACGGGCGCGGGGATGGGGCGGTGAGTGCGGACGGGCTGGTGTCCGGGACGTATGTGCACGGGCTGTTCCGGGACGATGGGCAGCGGGGGGCGTGGGTGCAAATGCTGGGCGGGGTGTCTTCGGGGCACCGGTACGAGGCGGCGGTGGAGGGGGCGCTGGATGGGCTGGCGGCGCATCTGGAGGCGCATATGGATGTGGGGCGGGTTCTGGGGTTGGCGCGGTAACGGTCGATCAGGGATGGCGGGGGTGGGATAGGCCGAGGTTTTCCCGAAGGGTCGGACCTTCGTATTCCCGTCGGAAGACGCCTCGGCGCTGGAGTTCGGGGATCACCTGGGTCGTGAACTCCTCGAAGGGGGCGTGGTACCAGTTGCAGATGACGTTGAAGCCGTCGGCGGCGTCGTATTTCAGCCAGGTTTCGAGTTCGTCGGCCATCCATTCGGCGGTGCCGACCATGACGCGGTGGCCGGTGCCGGCGGCGGTGTGGCGGGCGATCTCGCGGAGCGTCATGTTCTGGTCGCGGGCGGTGCGGACGATGAGGTCCTGGCGTGCCTTGGCCGCGTTGCTGGGCGGGAGGTCGGGGAGGGGTCCATCCATCGGGAATTGCGTGAGGTCGAGCCCGCCGCTGATGTGGCTGAGGGATTGGAGGGCGACGTCGTCGGGCAGGAGGGATTGGAGGTATTCGTATTTCTGCCGGGCTTCGGCGTGGGTGGCGCCGAGGACGGGGGTGATGCCGGGCATGATCTTGATGTCGTCGGGTGCGCGGCCGTACTTGGCGGTGCGGGATTTGAGGTCGGCGTAGAAGGCCTGGGCTTCGGGCAGTCTGGTCTGGGCGGTGAAGACGAGGTCGGCGGTGCGGGCGGCGAGTTCGCGGCCGGCTTCGCTGCTGCCGGCTTGCGCCACGATGGGGCGGCCCTGGGGGCAGCGGGCGACGTTCAGGGGGCCGCGGACCTGGAAATGGGGGCCTTTATGGTCGAGGAAGTGGACGCGGTCGCGGTCGAGGTAGATGCCGGTTTCCTTGTCGCGCGGGAGCGCGCCTTCGTCCCAGCCGTCCCATAGGCCGGTGACGACGTCGAAGAACTCGGCGGCGCGGGCGTAGCGGGCGGCGTGGTCCATGTGGTCGTCGAAACCGAAGTTCTGGGCTTCGTCCTCGATCTGGGAGGTGACGAGGTTCCAGCCGGCGCGGCCCTGGCTGAGGTGGTCGAGCGAGGCGAAGCGGCGGGCGACGTTGTAGGGCTCGTTGTAGGTGGTCGTCATGGTGGCGATGAGGCCGATGCGGGTGGTGATGGCCCCGAGGGCGGCAAGGAGGGCGGTGGGTTCGAGCTTGACGGTTCGGCTGAGGCGGGCGCGGGAGGTGTCGCCGCGGGCCAGGGCCTGGCTGCCGTTCACGGCGGCGGTGTCCTGGAAGAAGATCGTGTCGTATCTGTATTGCTCGGCGAGGCGGGCGATGCGGGCGTATTCGCGGAAGTCCATGTCGGTCGTCGTGACGGCGTCGGGGTGGCGCCAGCCGGCGAGGTGGTTGCCGGGGGTGCTGAGGAAGGCCCCGAGTTTGAGCTGGCGGGTCATTCGGCGGCGCGGGCCGCGGCGGCCCCCGAGAAGATGTTGCCGGGCCTGGGGATGCCGAGGTTCTCGCGGAGGGTGGGGCCTTCGTACTCGCGGCGGAAGATGCCGCGGCGCTGGAGTTCGGGGACGACCAGGTCGACGAAGTCGTCGATGGGGGTGGGGTAGTGGGCAAACAGGAGGTTGAAGCCGTCGCAGGCGTCGGCTTCGAGCCATTCCTGCATGTCGTCGGCCATCTGTTCGGGGGTGCCATACAGGACGCGGTGGGCCTGGGACATGCCGAGGACGCGGCCGATCTCCCGGATGGTGAGGCCGCGCTTGCCCATGGCGACGATCATGTCCTGGCGGGCGCGGGCGGCGTTGCTGGGGGGCAAGGCCGGCAGGGGGCCGTCGGGGTCGTATTTCGAGAGGTCGAGGCCGCCCGAGAGGCGGGCGACGCTGCGGAGGCCTGTGGTGTCGTCGACGAGGGCGCGGAGCTGCTCGTACTTGTCCCGGGCCTCGTCTTTCGTGCGGCCGACGATGGGCATGAGACCGGGGAGGATGCGGATGTGGCGGGGGTCGCGGCCGTGGGTTTCGGCGAGGCGGCGCATCTCGCGGCAGAAGGCCTGGCTTTCGGGGATGGTGGGCTGGGCGGTGAAGACCAGCTCGGCCGTGCGGGCGGCGAGGTCCATGCCGACGCCCGACGACCCGGCTTGCGCCACGACGGGACGGCCCTGGGGGGAGCGGCTGACGTTCAGGGGGCCGCGGACCCGGAAGTGGGGGCCCTTGTGGTTGAGGATGTGCATCTTGGCCGGGTCGAACCATTGGCCGGTGGTCTTGTCATGGAGGAAGGCGTCGTCGTCCCAGGAGTCCCATAGGCCGCGGACGACGTCGTGGAACTCGCTGGCGCGGTCATAGCGGGCGGCGTGGTCCATGTGGGCGTCGAAGCCGAAGTTCATGGCCTCGTCCTCGGCCTGCGAGGTGACGAGGTTCCAGCCGGCGCGTCCGCCGCTGATATGGTCGATGGTGAGGAAGCGGCGGGCGACGTTGTAGGGCTCGTTGTAGGTGGTGGTGCAGGTGGAGACGAGGCCGATGCGGGAGGTTACGGCGGCAAGGCCGGCGATGGCGGTCATGGGTTCGATATGGGCCTGGCGGCCGTTGCGCGGGTTGAAGGGGGGGCTGCCGTAGGTGACGTTGCTGCCCATGACGGCGACGCTGTCCTGGAAGAACATGCAGTCGAGCTTTCCGCGTTCGCAGGTCTGAGCCATCGCGACGAGGTGGCGGAAGTCGAGGTCGGTTTCGGGGATGGCGTCGGGGTGTCGCCAGCCGGTGGGGTGGCATGAGGGGACGCTGAAGAAGGCGCCGAAGTGGAGGTGACGGGTCATCGGGTCCTCATCCAACCCTCGTTCGTGGGCGGGAGAGGGCTGTTTCGGCTTCGCGAAGGGCGTGGTGGAGGCGGTTCCGGGCCTGGAGGGCGGTGACGCGGGCGAAGCGGATGGGGTCGTCGCCCCGGGCGGCGGCGAGGGCCCGGATGGGGTCGAGGACCGGCCAGGGGGGGAGCGGCAGGGCCGGGTCGTGGGCGAAGCGGTCGCCCCGGGTGTTGTCGACGGGGACGAGGGCGCGGGATGCGGCCATGAGGGCTTCGTCTGAGGCGGGCCGGGCGGCGGCGTCGCGGAGGGCGGTGGCGGCTGCGGTCAGCGGGGTGAGGGGGAGTCGGCCCTGGAGCGCGGTTTCGAGCCTGGCGAGTTCGTGCAGCAAGGCGGTGGCGTGGGCCGCGTAGTCGAGCGGGAGGACGGCGTCGGTGAGCAGGCGCCAGATGGCGCGGACGAAGACCCGGGTATCGCGGGTGAGGTTGGCCTCGTCGATCTTGTCGAGCGTGTCGTGGGGCGTGTGCCACCACCAGCCCAAGGGGTTCCGCATCTTCACGGGGGCGGGGGGCTGGTGGCTGAGGCTGCCGAACATGACGGGGATGCCGACGCCCCAGAAGGAGTTGTCGCTGTTGCGGTTGGGGCGGCGGCCTTCGTGCTCGGCATTGGTTTCGGTGCGGATGGCGTCGGCGGCGAGGGTCGCGAGTTCGGTGGCGGTGCTGCTTTCCGTCAGGATGGTGGCGCCGATGCCGCCCGTGCTGTCGACGTTGACGTGCACGGCGCAGCGGCGTTCCAGCTCGTCCCAATGGGTGTCGGCGTACCAGGCGCTGCTGCTGTAGCGGCCGTGGGAATGGCCGGACCAGAAGCAGAGGCGGAGGCCCCGCTTCCAGTGGGCGCGTCGGGCCGCCAGCGCCCGGGCGGTCTCGATCATGGTGGCGTTGGCGCTGCCGTTGTCCATGACGCCGAAATACCAGGTGTCGTGATGGCCGCTGAACATGATGAAGGGGGCGTCGGGGTCGGGCGCGTCCGTGTCCGCGACGAGGATGGGGGTCTTGCGCCAGCCCGTGTCGACCTGGGCGTGCAGGGCGACGGTCTGGGGCGGGTGGGCGCGGAGGGACGCGGCGTCGGCGTGGCTGATGGTGCAGGTGACGGCGGTGGGGAGGTTCGCGATCGTGTCGGGGCCGGGGCTGCCCCAGACGGGGGAGATGCACATCTCGTGCAGGTGCTCGTGCGGGCTGGCGTGGAGGACGCCGGCGGCGCCCGCGCGGGCGGCGCGGGTGGCGACGGCGGGGCTGGCGATGCCGTTCACCAGCGCGATCGCGCCGGAGACGCCGGGGCGGGCGAAGTCGGCGTCGGTGCCGTCGCCCAGGTCGATGAGGGGGGCGGTGAGGCCTTCCGGCGGAGAAGGGCGGGAGAAGGAGTGGGTGATGGCGGTAAGGGCGGCACCGTCGATGGTGACGGATGCGGGACCGGGGAGGCTGATGTAGGCGTCGTGGGAGAGAAGGGTGGTGCGGAAGCCGGCCTCGTCCATCTGGCGTTGGACGTAGCGCATGCTTTCGAGTTCTTCGGGGGTGCCGGAGAGTTTGACGTGGTTGGCGAAGGCGGCGCAGTGGGCCATGAGGCGGGCGGGATCGACGAGATCCACCGGGGAGGTGGCGTGGTGTTCGGTCATGGTGTGGGTCCCCGTGGTGGCGGGGGGATGTTCGGGCGGGGGTGGTTGGGCGTCAACCGGGTGGGCGGGTATGGAGATTCAGCCGGGTTTCACGAGTTGGCGGAGGGCTTCGTTGGCGCGGACCTGCCATCCGGGGCCGGAGGCGCGGAGGGCGTCGAGGACGTCCTGGTCAATGCGGAGGGTGACCTGGGCCTTGGGGGGTTTCTTGCCGGGGCCGCGGGTCTGGGTGGCCTTGACCTGGGTGGCGACGAGTTCGGCGTAGATCTCGGGGGGCATGACCTCGCGGGCGGAGCGGGCGTTGCGGAAGAAGTCCTCGTCGAGCTCGGGATTGTCGGGGTCGAGTGCGATGCCGCGCTGGATTGCGGCTTCTTCTTCGTCGTCAGGGATGTGGATTTTCCGTCGCATAGTGGATGGCCTCTTTCTTGTTTGCTTTCCGCAAACTGATGATCCATGTGCTTGTCCAGCGGATCGTGTAGATCAAGACATAAACGCGCGTTCCTATCAGGCCGAGCGCACGCAGTCTTACCTCCCCGTAGTGCCACCGGGTGTCGGCCTCGATCAATGCGTGTGGCCATTCGAATTGCTCAAGAGCGGCGAAGTCGATGCCGTGTTTGGTGAGGTTGACGTCTCGCTTGGCCGGGTTCCAGTCGTAGGACGCATAGTAGAGTAGGGGATTGCCGCGGTTGCGGCAAAGGCAAATCGTAGTGCCAGAAAATCAGGAGAAGAAGCGGTTGGGGGGGCGGTGGAGGCCGAGATGGTCGCGGAGGGTGGGGCCTGTATAGGCGGTGCGGAAGAGGTTGCGGCGTTGGAGTTCGGGGACGACCTGGTCGACGAAGTCGTCGAAGGCGCCGGGGAACCAGGGGGGAAGGATGTTGAAGCCGTCGGCGGCGCCGGTCTCGAACCACTCCTGCAGAATGTCTGCGATGCCTTCGGGGGTGTCAGCGATGACCCAGTGGCCGCGGGCGGCCGCGGTGAGGTCGTAGAGCTGGCGGATCGTCATGCGCTCACGCCGTGCCTTCGAGAGCATGGTGCGGGCAAAGCCGTGGGAGGCGTCGGGGAGGGGGAGGTCGGGGACGGGGTCGTCCCAGGCGTAGCGGGACATGTCCGGGCCGAGGCGGGATGAGAGCATGGCCATGCCGTTGCGGTCGTCGACGTAGGATTGGAGGGTGGCGAGGAGGTCCCGCGCCTCGGCCTTGGTGCGACCGATGACGGGCATGATTCCGGGGAGAATCTTGAGGTCGGCCGGGGTGCGGCCGTGTGCGGGGAGGAGAGATTTGAGGGTGGCGTAGGCGATGCGGGCCTCGTCCAGGTCCTGCACGACGGAGAAGACCACGTCGGCGGTGCGGGCGGCGAGGGCGAGGCCGGGGGCGGAGCTGCCGGCCTGGAGGATGACGGGATGGCCTTGCGGGCAGCGGCCGATGTTGAGGGGGCCCTTGACCTGGAAGTGAGTGCCGGCGTGGTCCAGCGGGCGGACTTTCGCCGGGTCGATGTATTGGCCGGTGGCGCGGTCGGCGATGATGGCGCCGTCGTCCCAGCAGTCCCAGAGGCCGCGGACGACGTCGACGAACTCCTCGGCGATCTCGTAGCGCTGGTCGTGTTTGGGGTGGGTGCGGCCGAAATTGCCGGCGCTGTCGGCGGCGGAGCTGGTGACGGCGTTCCAGGCGGCCCGGCCGTGGCTCAGGTGGTCCAGCGAGGCGAAGGCGCGGGCGACGGTGAAGGGGGCGCCGTAGGTGGTGGAGGAAGTGGCGCCGAGGCCGACGCGCGTGGTGGTCGCGGCGAGGGCGGCGAGCATGGTGAGAGGTTCGAAGCGGGCGGTGAAGGAGGGGTGGTCGTCGATGCCGGCCTTGAGGCCGTCGCCGAGGAAGAGGAGGTCGAAGCAGCCGCGCTCGGCGGTGGCGGCGATGGCCTGGATGGTGGCGAGGTCCTGGAAGCTGTCGGCGGCGCCGGGGTGCCGCCAGCCGGCGATGTGATTGCCGGTGCCGAGGACGAAGACGCCGAGGTGCATGGTCCGGGTCAGGAGGGGGGGAGACCCAGGTTCTGGCGGAAGCGGGTCTTGAGGACGGCCCCGTCGCGGATGGGCAGGGCGCGGGGGGTTTCACCGGCGGCGATGCGGATGCGGATCAGCCGGGGGCCCTGCGTGGTGGCGTGCAGCAGGGCTCGGGCGGCGGGGAGGTCCGCCGGGTCGGAGACGGTGGTGACGGAGGGGAAGCCGGCGGCGGCGGCGATGGCAGCGAGGTCGATGCCGAGGCCGGTGTGGCTGCGCTGCATGCCGGTTTCGCCGAACTGGCCGTTGTCGAGGACGGCGATGGAGAGGTTGGGGGGGCGTTTCACGGCGATGGTGAGGAGGCCGCCGGCGCCCATCAGCTGCTCGCCGTCGCCGGTGATGACGGCGACGGGGCGGGTGGGCTGGGCAAGGGCGAGGCCCAGGCCGATGAGGGCCGCGCCGCCCATGGCGCCCCAGAGGTAGAAGTTCGCGTCGTGATCGCCGGCGGCAAAGACGTCGTAGGAGGGGGAGCCGAGGCCGGAGACGACGAGGAGGTCGCCGCGGTCGTGCAGGAGGGCGGCGACGGCGTGGCGGCGGTCGAGGGTCATTTGTCCGCCACCCACTGCTTGCGGCCGATCATGCGCTGGGAGAGGAGGACGGCCACTTGCTGGTCGCTGTCGAAGGCGAGGGCGGCGGCGGCATCGACGATCTCGGCGGCTTCCCCCGCGTGGTGGATGCGCAGGACGGTCGTGCCCATCAGCTCCAGCGCGGGTTGGGTGGCCCGGCCCATGGGGACCTGCCACGGGTTGAACTCGGCCCATTCGCCGCGCATCGTGACCAGGGTCAGCAAGGGCAGGCGGCAGGCAGCCATGAGCGACAGCATGTTGATGCAGTTGCCGACGCCGCTGGATTGCATGAGGAGCGTGGCGCGGTCGCCGCCGAGCCAGGCGCCGGCGCAGAGGGCGATGCCTTCTTCCTCGGTGGTGAGGACGGTTGCGTCCATGGCCGGGTCCTCGTGGGCCATGCGGATGAGGGCGGCGTGGCCGGCGTCGGGGACGTAGCAGAGCTGGCGGACGCGGTGTTTCCGGAGGGTCGCGTAGAGTTCGGCGGGCCAGGCGGGTTGGTGGGGCAAGGGTGCTCTCGTGCGGTGACGGCGGTGTGAGGGTAGTGCAGGTCGCCGTGGGCGCGAAGGGTGATAGGGTGGGGGATGCTTAGAGAGTTCGCTGCGTATTACCGGCCGTATCGGGCGCTGTTCCTGCTGGATTTCGGGTGCGCCGTCGTTTCGGGGCTGCTGGAGCTGGGGTTCCCGATGGCGATGCGCGGGTTCGTGGACCTGCTGCTGCCGCGCGGGGACCTCGAGCTGATCCTGTTCGCGGGGGCGGGGTTGCTGGCGGTGTATTCGGTGAACGCCGGGTTGATGGCGGTGGTGACGTATTGGGGCCACGTGCTGGGGATCAACATCGAGACGGAGTTGCGGGCGCGGGCGTTCGGGCATCTGCAGAAGCTGTCGTTCCGGTTCTATGACGAGCAGAAGACGGGGCACCTGGTGGCGCGGGTAACGAAGGACCTGGAGGAGGTGGGGGAGGTCGCGCACCACGGGCCCGAGGACCTGTTCATCGCGGTGATGACGTTTGCCGGGGCGTTCGTGCTGATGTCATGGATCCATCTGCCGCTCGCGCTGCTGACGGCGGCGATCGTGCCCGTGGTTGTGCTGGTGCTGGCGCGATACGGCGGGCGGATGACGCGGAACTGGCAGGAGCAGTTTGCCCGGGTGGGGGCGTTCAATGCGCGGCTGGAGGAGAATATCGGGGGCATCCGGGTCGTGAAGGCGTTTGCCAACGAGGGGCATGAGCGGCGGCTGTTCGCGGCGGACAACGCGCAGTACCGGACGACGAAGCTCGATGCGTACCGGACGATGGCGGCGGCGACGTCGGTCAACTACCTGGGCATGCGGCTGGTGCAGATCGCGGTGATGCTGGCGGGGACCTATTTCGTCGTCCGGGGCGGGCTGAGCGTGGGGGGGTTCGTTGGGTTCCTGCTGCTGGTGGGGGTGTTCTACCGGCCGATCGAGAAGCTGAACGCGGTCATCGAGACGTATCCGAAGGGGATTGCGGGGTTCCGGCGGTTCCAGGCGCTGCTGCGGACGGAGCCGGACATCGTGGATGCGCCCGGCGCGATCGAGGCGCCGGCGTTGCGGGGGGACATCAGGTTCGAGGCGGTGACGTTCGGGTATTCGCCCGGGCGGGTGGTGCTGCGGGGGGTGGACCTGGTCATTGCGGCGGGGGAGACGGTCGCGTTCGTGGGGCCGTCCGGTGCGGGCAAGACCACGCTGCTGTCGTTGCTGCCGCGGTTCTACGAGCTGGATGCCGGGCGGATCACGATCGACGGGATCGATGTGCGGGCGATGACGCAGGCCTCGCTGCGGCGGCGGATCGGGATCGTGCAGCAGGACGTGTTCCTGTTCGCGGGGACGATCCGGGAGAACATCGCGTACGGGCGGCTGGATGCGAGCGAGGCGGAGATCACGGTGGCGGCGCGCCGGGCGCGGCTCGAGGCTGTCATCGCGGACCTGCCGGCGGGGCTGGATACGGTGGTTGGGGAGCGGGGCGTGAAGCTGTCCGGGGGGCAGAAGCAGCGGCTGGCGATTGCGCGGATCTTCCTGAAGAACCCGCCGATCCTGATCCTGGACGAAGCGACTTCGGCGTTGGACACGGAGACGGAGCAGGCGATCCAGCAGTCGTTGGCCGAGCTTTCGGAGGGGCGGACGACGCTGGTGATAGCGCATCGGCTGGCGACGATCCGGGGGGCGGACCGGATTGTCGTGGTGACGGAGGCGGGGATTGCGGAGCAGGGGCGGCATGCGGAGCTGATGGCGTCGGATGGGCCGTATCGGGCGCTGCATCTGGCGCAGGGGGTTGCGGCGGAGTAGGGGCGGCAAGGCCGCCAGACCAGACTAGAGCATGATGCGCTTAGGTAGAAGCGTATCCTGAGTTGACGAGGTAGCGG
>CAXTPG010000022.1:0-47712 GCA_964246015.1 uncultured Acetobacteraceae bacterium | reverse complement strand
CATCGTCGGCGCCTGCGCGTAGAAGATCGTGGCGACCCCGCCATTGTCGATCTCCATCGCCAGCTTGCCTTCCCAGAACATCCGCCGGTACGTCGCCGCATCGGCGCCCTTCGGGATCGCTCCGGCGTCGTACATCCGCTTGTATGCGGTCACGCCCTCGATCACCGCCGGGCTGTTCAGCGTCAGCGTGCCGTCATCCGTGCTCCACCGGCCGCCGAACCCATAGACGTAGTTGCACACGTCCTGCCAGAACCCGGCCCGCTCCGCCATCGTCGCCCGATACGCGAACCCGTACCGCCCCTCCGCCGTCGCCGCCTTCGCCGCCGCCAGGAACGACTCGAAATCCTTCGGCGCCTGCGGAACCAGCTCCGCATTCATGATCAGCACGTAGTTGCTGATCTCGAACGGGATCCCGAACCGCTTGCCACCCACCTTCATGTACTTGTCCGGACCCGTCCACTTATGGTCCGCGTCCCGGATCATCCCATCCAGCGCCAGCACCCGCCCCGCCTCGACGGCCGCATAGAAATCCGTCTGGTCGAACCGCACCAGGTCCGGGCCGCCGCCCCCGCCCATCTGCGTGAAGATCGTCGAGGCAAAGCTCGAGAACGGGATCGCGACCGGCTGCACCTCCACCTTGTCCTGGCTCTTGTTGAACCCGTCGACCCAGGCCCGCAGCTTCTCCCCCCGCCCCGCCTCGGCGAACGTCGCGCCCGCGAACGTCACGACGCTCCGCTGCGCCTGCGCCGCACCGGCTATCGACGCGGCCAGAAGCCCCGCCAGCGCCATCCTCTTGCTTACGTTCATCGTTTCCTCCGTTTATCGTTCGTTCAATCCGGCCGCGACCACCGCGACGTCATCGTGAAGCGCCGATCCAGGTCCGGCATCAGCTCCATCCCCAGACCCGGTCCCGGCGGCACCGTGATCATCCCGTCGACCACCTCCGGCACCGCCGTCACCACGTCCTGATACCAGCCGCGGTAGAACGCCCGCACGCTCTCCTGCACCAGCGCGTTCGGCGCGTTCAGCGACAGATGCGTCGACGCGCACAGCACCACCGGCCCCGTGCAGTCATGCGGCGCCACCGGCAGGTGCCACGCCTCCGCCATCGCCGCGATCTTCCGCGCCTCCGACAGGCCCCCGCACCACGCGATATCCAGCATCACGACCCCCGCGACCCCCGTCTCCAGCAAGTCCCGGAACTGCCACCGCGTCGCCAGCGTCTCCGAGGCGCAGATCGGCGCCGTGCTCGCCTCGGCATACCGCCGCAGCGTCTGCAGGCTCGCCATCTTGATCGGGTCTTCGTGCCAATACGTCCCGTACGGCGCCAGCGCCCGGGCGATCCGCATCGCCGGCAGCAACTGCCACATCGAGTGGAACTCGACCATGATGTCCATCCGGTCGCCGACCGCGCGCCTGATCTTCTCGAACGGCTCCAGCGCCGTGGCCAGCTCCGCCGCGCTGATATGCTGCCCGTCATTCGCCTCGGCCGCCGGGTCGAACGGCCAGATCTTCATGGCCGTGATCCCCTCGCTCAGCAGATCCTCCGCCAGCTCGTCCGCCCGGTGCATGAACGCATCCAGGTCGTTCAGGTCCTTCGTCGCCCCCAGGCCCCAGTTCCGCACCGACTGCCCGCCGCCCTTGCGCATGTACGCCCCGCCCGCGCACGTGTTGTAGGTGCGGATGCGCGTCCGGCTGAACCCGCCCAGCAACTGCGCGATCGGCTGGCCCACCGCCTTCCCGAACAGGTCCCACAGCGCGATATCCAGCGCCGAGGCCCCCCGCATCTCCACCCCCGTCGACGCGAATCCCAGATACCCCGCCAAATCCCTGGAAATCCGGTCGATCGCCAGCGGATCCCGCCCAAGCAGCTTCGGCGCCATCACCTCGTGCACGTAGGACTCGACGGTCGCGGGCGCAAAGAACGTCTCCCCCAGCCCAACCAGACCCTCATCCGTATGCACCCGCAGCCACAGCAGGTTCTCGAACTCCGCCAGCCGCACCGTCTCGAACGCCGTGATCTTCATGCTTCCGTCTCCGCCGCGCGCAGCATCCGGGACGACTGGTCGAAATGCGCCCGCATCGCCGTCTCCGCCGCATCCGCATCCCGCGCCTGGATCGCCCGCGCGATCACCTCGTGCCCGGCGACACTCGTCATCTGCGCCTGCTGGCTGCCCCAGCCCCGCCACCCGATCCCCCAGGTCTGCCGCGTCACATCCCCGAACGCCCCCACCACCAGTGCGAACACCGGGTTCCCGCACGCCCCGGCGATCGCCGCGTGGAACGCGATGTCATGCTCCATCACCTCGTCCGGAACCTCGAACGCCGCGCGCATCGCCAGCGCGAGATCCAGGATCGCCCCCGCCTCTTCATCGCTCCGACAAGCCGCCGCCAGCACGACGGTCCGCAGCTCGATCGTCCGCCGCACCTGCCAGACATCCTCGACCCGCACCTGCTCGGTCGAAACCGCATGGTCCAGCACCCGCCCGAACACCCGGCCATCGACGCTGGACACCCGCGCCCGCCGCCCGTTTCCCAGGTCCAGAAGCTGCAGCGCCGCCATCGCCTGCAACGCCTCCCGCACGACGGACCGCGACACGGAATACTCCGCCGCCAGCGTCGCCTCGCTCGGCAACGCATCCCCCGGCTGCAACCCCACGATCCGCGCCCGCAACCCGGCCGCAACCCTCTGCACGCGCGGACCTGAAACGGACTGGGACATCGGGAAACCTGTCTGACAGGTTTACCGTATGCTTTTCGGCCCGCGACCGCAACACGGTTATCGCCCGGGTGGCGACATCTGCCTGACGTGATTGAAGTTCACCACCCGCAAGCCCAGCCGCCTCCCGGCCGCCCAGAGGTCAAGGTCGGCCGTATACAGCGTCATCTCAGGACCCAGGAGCGCCAGCAAGCCGGCATCCGTTACCCCAAGCGCCTCGTATTCAGGATGCCCCGTGACGCTCCGGCTTGGCATATAGACCTCGTCAGCCGAATGCAGCATCGCCCTCAGCACCCGCGCCACTCGCGTCCGGTGCGGCTCCGCGATCTGTCGGCTGAGGTTGGACGTCTCGGTCACAACATTCGGTGTGAACAACACCTTCGAGGCGCGCCCGATGATCGCGACCAGCAGGTCGAAATCGGCGCCGTCGAATGGATTGACCCGCTTGTGCCGTCCCAGCAACGCACGATCGGTCCGCCCCACCGCAAGCAGGACAGCCAGGTTGGCGTCCAGCACCGCGATCACGCTACTTCGACACCTCCCGGTGCCTGACCGAGACAACCCGGCCATCGTCGTCGCGCAAACTCACGACCTTGTAGCTCCGAGGACTGAAGGCCATCGCGAACGGGTTCTCCGGCTTGGCCCAAACCCGGGTGAACCCGACCGTGATGTTCCAGGCATGGCCGACATCGTCGAACTCGACCTCCTCGAGCCCGAGCTCCCGAACGCCCTCGTCCGCAAACAGGTCCGCCACATAGGTCTTGGCCCGTACCACCGCCTCCTTGACGTCCATCACAAGTCCCCGATGAGGTTTCCGTTCTACCGCCCGGCCGTTACGCCGGACTGCCCGCTCCCACCGTAGGGTGGAATGCACTTCGCATTCCACCACCCCCACATCACCCGCCAAAGGCCCGGAAGATCGACGAGAACTCGAAATCCTGCTGCGCCACGCCGCTCGTGTCGTAACTGGCCCAGGCCGACCCGGCCCCCCGCCCGTTATCCCGCGCGATGGACCACATCGAAAGCCGCGCCACGTCCGCGTTCCCCTGCGCGAACGCCAGCAGCATCCGCGCATCCGCCAGCGTGAACACCTCCGTGCTCACGTCGTTCACCCCGATCATCGGCGTGATCCCCACCTTCGCGTCCAGCCCGATGAACCGCATCTGCGCGATCGTGTTCTGCGCCGCACTGATCGCGTTCAGCCCCATCTGCCCGCCATTGTCGACGCTCGCCCCGTAATCCATCGCCATCACGTTCACCACGTCCGGCGCCAGCCCGTCCCGCTTCGTCGCCTGCAGCACCGCCAGCCCGTTATTGTCCAGCCCCGTCGGCAACACGGGCAGCGTGAACGAGATCGTAAGCCCCGGGTTCGCCGCCTTCAGCCCGATCAGCGCCTGGTCCCGCAGCGCCGTCGACCGCGCATCCGCGACCTCCGCCCCCTCGATGTCGAAATCCAGCGACGTCACGTGATACCGGTCGATCACCGACTGGTACTCGCCCTGCAACTGCGCCACGCTGGTCGCCGCCTTCGCCGGATCGATCCCCGACGCACCCCCGAACGAGATGATGACGTCGCCCCCCGCCGCCCGCAGCGCCTCGATCTGCGCCAGGATCGTGCTCCCGTTCGAAAGCCCGTCGCTGCCCAACGTCCCCACGCCGCTCCACCCGATCGTCCCGGGCCCCGAGCTTTGCAGGAACGCCAGCGTGAACGTACGCGCCCCCGACCGCGCCGCGATCCCTACCAGGTCCGCGTCCGCCGCCAACCCCATGTCGATATACGGCGCGAAGCTCGGTGGCAGCACCGGCCGCGTGTTCACCCCCACCGTCGTCACCGCCCGCGCCGCCGAAGGCGCCGAAAGCCCGGCCGCATCCTCCGCCGCCACCGTGAAGGAATACGCCGTCCCCGCCGCAAGCCCGGTCGCCGTGAAGCTCGTCCCCGTCGTCGTCCCGATCCGCGCCCCGTCCTTGAACACGACGTAGCCTTGCACCTCCCCGCCCCCCGGCACGGTCGATCCGCCCCAGTACAACGACACGCTGGTCGCCCCGATCCCCCCGGCGATCAACGCCGTCGGCGACGTCGGCACCACGGTCACGGGCTTCAGCGGTCCCACCAGGGTCCAGGCTTGCCCGCTGCCCTCCAAACCGCTGTTGCGCGACGGGTCCAACCCCTGCGTCCACCAGCTTGCCCGATAGACGAACCCGCCCAATGCCGCGGTCATGCCCGCCGTGTAGATGCCCGACGCGGTCCACGCCGGGGCATAGACCGCCGCAGCCGGCGGCGGCGGGGGCGGCGGAGTGATCGCCGGCGGCGTCACCACGACGGGCGGCACCACCGGCGGCGCGACCACGGGCGGCGCGACCACGGGCGGCGTGACCACGGGCGGCGTCCCGGGCTGCGCCGGCCCGACCACGGTCCATGGCTGCCCGCTACCCGCGGCCCCGCTGTTCTTCGACGGGTCGTTCCCCTGCGTCCACCAATTGGCCTTGTAGACGATCCCGCCAAACGACGCCGTCATCCCGCCAGTATAGACCGAGCCAGCACTCCACGCCGGCGCGCTCCCCACTGGCGCCGGGACCGGCACCGGCGCCGGAGTCACCACCGGGGCGCCCAAGGGCGCCCACAGCGACGCGGCCAACGTCGGCGACCACGTCGCGATCGACGTCGCCCCTTGCAGCGCGACATACGTCACCCCGCCATACGAGACGAGGTCCCCCGCCGCATACGCGTGCCCCAGCACCCACGGCGACGCAACGCCATTCGTTGAACCGCTCTTGCCCGATTGCTGCGCCATTTGAACTGCCTGACTTCTGCTGCGACGACGCACAGCTACCCCCGGCAGACGTTCCTGTCCCGCACAGATTCATGTAAAAAAACTTAATCGGAACGGCATGCGCCCGCGGACCTCGGCAAGGGTCCCCGGGCGCCCGCCCCGGCTACCCCACCCGTACCCCTGTCGCCGGATCGAAGAAATGCAGGCACTCCGCCCGCGTTCCCAGCCGCAGCCGCTCCCCCACCCCGATCACCGCCCCCGGGTCGATCCGCGCCACCGTCACCCGCTCGGCGCCCGCAACCGCCTCCACGATCAGCTCCGACCCCAGCTGCTCCACGATCTCAACCTCCACCTCCATCGCGTGCTCCTCCCCTGTCGCGATGAACAGGTTCTCCGGCCGGACCCCCACCCGAATTGTCTTCCCCAGCCACCCCTCCAGCCCCGGCAACGCCGACGCCTCGATCGCGAACCGGCACGAAGCCCCCTCCGCCACCCCGCCCCCATCCGCCGCCCGCACCACCAGGTCGAAGAAGTTCATCGCCGGCGCCCCGATGAACCCGGCCACGAACACGTTCACCGGATACCGGTACACCTCCAGCGGAGTCCCCACCTGCTGGATCGCCCCGTCCTTCATCACGACGATCCGATCGCCCAGCGTCATCGCCTCCACCTGGTCGTGCGTGACGAAGATCGACGTCGTCGGCACCGCCGTCCGCAACCGCTTGATCTCCGACCGCATCTGCGTCCGCAGCTTCGCATCGAGGTTCGACAGAGGCTCGTCGAACAGGAAGGCCTGCGGGTTCCGCACCAGGCACCGCCCCAACGCCACCCGCTGCTGCTGCCCCCCCGACAACTGCCGGGGCTTCCGCTTCAGCAGCTCCCCCAGCCCCAATATCCCCGTCGCATACTCGATCGACGTCCGGATCGCAGCCTCCGGCACCTTCTTGTTCCGCAGCCCGAACGCCAGGTTGTCGTAGACGCTCATGTGCTGGTACAGCGCGTAGTTCTGGAACACCATCGCAATGTCCCTATCCCGCGGCGGCAGGTCGTTCACCACCCGCGACCCGATCCGGATCTCCCCGCCCGTGATCGCCTCCAGCCCCGCGATCATCCGCAGCGTCGTCGATTTGCCGCACCCGGACGGGCCCACCAGCGACACGAACTCCTTGTCCGCAATCGAGAGGTTCACGTCCCGCACCGCATGATGCACGGCGCCGTAATGCTTGCTGAGGTTGGTGAGCACGACTTCGGCCATTCGAGAACCTTCAAATGAAAAAGGGTCCGCAGGCAACCGCCCGCGGACCCCCGGGACCGCTACTTCGCCGCGTCGGTGATGCTCTGCGCACCCTCGGCGAACGTGCGGGCGATGTCTTCCCGCTTCCCCGTGATCGCCTTCGTCACGACGTCCGAGAACGCCTTGTGCGCCGCCGGCCAATGCTCGAAGTAGTACGCCGCATGGGCCTTCCCCGGCACGTCGAGCGCCACCGCCTTGATCTGCCGCATCACCGCATCCGTCTCGGCGATCTTCGCCCAAAGCTGCGCGTTCGGCGGCGGTGCCCCCGTCTTGCGCCACAGTTCGATCTGCCCGGCCTCGTCCTCCATCATGTCCGACAGCATCTTCTTCGCCAGCGCCTTCCGGTCCGCCGGGATCGTCAGCGGGATCGACCAGCCCCAGATGTCGTTCCACGCGAACGCCTCCGTCCGGTTCGGCCCCAGCGGCAGCTTCGCGATCGAGATCTTGCCCGCCACCTTCGACTTCGCCGGGTCGTTGAACGTTCCCCAATAGACCGAATCCGCGACCGTGAACGCCGCATCCCCGGCGGTGAACACCGCGTTCGCCTCGTTCCGGTCATAGGTCGGCATGCCGCGTGGGCTGATCTTGTCCGTGTTGATCGCGTCCCACCAGAACTCGGCGACCTGCTTCATGCAGGCCTCGTTGATGCCGGGCTTCCAGCCATTCGCCGCAAGCACCGCGTTGCTCCGCTCGAACACCGGCAGGAACACGTCGCAGTTGTTCGTCCACATCGTCCAGAACCACGTGAACCACGTGGCGTTCATCGCCATCGCGCCGACGTAGCCGAACCTCACCTTCCGCTCCGCCTGCAACTGCTTGCCCAGCGCGACCATCTCCGCCCAGGTCTTCGGCACCTGGTCTTCCCGCACCAGGTCGTTGCGGTAAAAGAACACGCCGAACGTGTGCCCCATCGGCACCGTCGTCGTCTTGCCGTCCTTGTTGTTGAAGATGATGGGGTCCATCCCCCACTTGTCCGCATACTTCTGCCCCGGCACGTCATCCATCGGCGTCAGCAGGTGCGCCCACAACTGGCCCCAATCGTCATTGTGCCAGATCACGTCGTACTGGTCCGACCCGGACGTCAGCGATGCCGTCATCTTCTCGACATAGATGCCATACGAAACTGGCACCTTGATGATCTTCACGCCGTTCTTCGCGCCCCACGTCTCCATCATCGCAATGGACGCGTCCTGGATCGGGTTCGGCTGGTACCCGACCCGCAGCTCCTTCGGCTGCGCCTGCGCGCCGCCGCCCATCAGGCACGCGGCCACCGCCCACACCCCCAGCTTCAACAACCCCTTCATCCCAGCCTCCCTTGTTCTTGGTTCAGACCCGAAGCCCACGCACGACGTACTTCTGCCCGAACAGCGTCAGCAGCAGCGCCGGCATCAGCGCCATCACCGCGGTTGCGCTCATCAGGTGCCACTCGATCCCCATCTCATGGACGAACTGCGCCATGACCACCGTGATGACCGGCGTCCGCTGGCCCGTCAGCGTCAGCGCGAACAGGAACTCGTTCCACGTGAACAGCCAGCATAGCGTCGCCAGCGCCGTGATCGCCGGCACCGCCGACGGCAGCGCGACCCGCACGAACGCCCCCCACCGCGTGCATCCGTCGATCATCGCCGCATACTCCATCGACGGATCGATCCCGTCGAAGAACCCCTTCATCAACCACGAGAAGAAGCACACATGCACGGCGATGTGCGGCAGCAGCAGCCCCACATGCGTGTCGTAGATGCCCCAGGACTGCGTCACGAAATACAGCGGCAGCACCCAGGACACGTACGGCACGCAGCGGAACACGTAGATCGTCCCGAACCAGCTGCTCGCGATCCGCCCCTTGAACCGCGACAGCATGTAGCCCGATCCCACCGTGACCATGATCGAGAACACGGTCGCCAGCGTCGCGATGACCGCGCTGTTGATGAACGCGCTGACCACCCGCGGGTCCGCCAGCACCTGCCGATATGCCTCCAGCGTGAACTCCGTCCCCCGGTGCACGTAGTACACGCCCGATTGCGGCCGCAACGACGTCAGCACCAGCCACAGCACCGGGAACGCGAACAGGAAGCACACGACGACGACCGCCACCCCGAACAGCACCCCCCGCCGTGCCGCCAGCAGCCGGTTGAACCCGGCCACGATCACGCCTTCGTCTCCCGCTGCACCAGCCGGTCCAGCACCCGGTACAGCGTCAGCCCCACCACCAGGATGATCACGCCACCCACGATCGCCGCCGCAGACCCCCGCCCGAAATCCAGGAACACGAACGCCAGTTGATACGCGTACAGGCTGAACAGCTCCGTCTGCCGGGCCGGCCCCCCGCCCGTCAGCGTCCACACGATGTCGAACGTTCGGAACGCATCGATGGACCGGATCACGACGCACACCAGCATGACCGGCCGCAGCATCGGCAACGTCAGGAACCAGAACGTCCGCCACGGCGTCGACGCGTCGATCAGCGCCGCCTCGAACGGCTCTTTCGGCAGGCTCTGCAAGCCCGCCAGCAGCAGGATCGCGAACCACGGCGACCACAGCCACACATCCGTCAGCAGGATGATCGCGAACGCCGTCCACCGCTGCGTCAGCCACGGCTCGCTCTCGAACCCCAGCGCCTCGATCACGACGTTCACGATCCCGAACTGGTCGTTGAACATCCATCGCACCATGATCGCCGCAATCACCGGCGCCACCATCAGCGGCAGCATCAGCGTCGTCTGCACGATCCGCCGCCCGAAGAACGCCTTGTTCAGCATCAACGCCAGCAGCAGCCCGGTCAGCAACGACAGCGCGACCGTCGCGATCATGAAGATGAACGTGTTCGGCAGCACGATCGTCAGGAACGACGGGTCCGTCAGCGTCTTCACGTAGTGCGACAGCCCCACCCACGTCCGCTTCGGGTTGTTGAGGCTCCAGTCCCGGAAGCTGGCGTTTGCCCCCATGACGATGGGCACGACCTGGAACAGCAGCAGGAACAGCGCCGCCGGCGTGATCAGGAACAGCATGAACCGCTCCTGCTCGCCAAGCCTCGGGCGCGTAGGGGCCTTCTGGACGGATGTCGTGCCGATGATCCCGTCCCTCCCTGCGCGCATGCGTAAACGCTTACACCATAGCTTCCCGATGGATCGGGAGCATGTCAAGAAGGCATTGCGTCATCGATGCAAGCGCTTACATTCCTCCCGTGCCCTCCCCGCGCCGCCCCCGCCCAGCCCACCCCTGGCCCGATCCCGTCGGCCTCGCCCACGTCGCCGCCCGCGCCGGAGTCTCCACCGCGACCGTCTCCCGGGCCCTCAACGGCACCGCCCCCGTCACCCAGGCCGTCCTCCACCGCGTCGAATCCGCCTGCCGCGAACTCGGCTACGTCCCCAACGGCGCCGCCCGCGCCCTCTCCTCCCGCCGCACCCGCACCATCGGCGCCGTCGTCCCCTCCATCGAGAACGCAGGCTTCGCCATCGCCATCGCCGCCCTCCAGCGCCGCCTCGACACCGCCGGCTACACCCTGCTCGTCGCCAGCTCCGACTACGACCCCGCCGCCGAACTGCATCAGGTCACCGCCCTCATCTCCCGCGGCATCGACGCCCTCCTCCTCGTCGGCCACGAGCACGACCCGGCGCTCATGACCCTGCTCGACCGCCACGCCCTCCCCTTCATCGAAAGCTGGACCCTCAGCGAAACCCACCCCTGCATCGGCTTCGACAACGCGGCCGCCGCCCGCCGCCTGACCGATTACCTGCTGGACATCGGCCACCTCCGCATCGGCGTCATCGCCGGCCGGGTCCGCGACAACGACCGCGCGGCCGGCCGCGTCGCCGGGGTCCGCGCCGCGCTCGAGGCCCGGGGCCTCGCGCTCGCCGCGGAATGGACGATCGAGCGACCCTATCGCATCCTCGAAGGCCGCCTCGCGATGCGCGCGCTGCTCGCCGCGCCGGACCGCCCCACCGCCGTCGTGTGCGGCAACGACCAGCTGGCCTTCGGCGCCCTCATCGAGGCCAAGGCGACCGGCCTCTCCGTCCCCCGCGACGTCTCCGTGACCGGCTTCAACGACCTCGACTTCGCCGCCTTCCTCGACCCGCCCCTGACGACGGTCCACGTGCCGGCCGACACGATCGGAACCCTCTCGGGCGATTACCTGGTCGGCCGCCTGCACGACCAACCGGTGCTGCGCGCGAACGAGGTGGAGACCTGGCTGGTCGTACGGGCCAGCACAGGCCCGCCGCCCACGCGGGTCCCGACCTAGCCCGAAGGAGAGGATCCTACGCGAACGCCCATCGCAGCGTCCGCGCGATGCCCAGCGTCCCCGCCCGCACCAATGGCCGGCCCAGCACCGGGTTCTGCAACCCGTGCATCGTCCGCGCCCACTCCGGCAGCAGGTCCACGCCCGCCTGCATCGTCAAGGCCTGCATCGGCTCCGCCAGCGGGTTGGGCGCCCGCTGCCTCAGCACCAGCCGCGCGATCTCCCGCGTCCTCGCATCCGTCCGCAGCTCCGGCCGCATCGCCTCGATCAGCCGCCGCGCCTCCGCCCGGCTTCGCGGCACCGGCTCCGCCCCCAGCCCCTCGCCGATCCGCGCCATCTCCGCGAAGTACCGGTCCTGGTCCACCAGGCTCATCCCTGGCTCCCCGTAGCGCACCCAGGCGTCCAGGAAGCTCGTCGTCTCCGTCACGTGCACCCAGGCCAGCAGCGCCGGGTCGTTGGCGACATAGGCGGTGCCGTCCGGCAGCACCCCCCGCACGTGCCCATGGATCCCCCGCACCCGCGCGATCGCCGCCTCCGCCTCCGCCGCCCCGCCATACGTCGTCAGCGCGATGAACCGCGCCGTCCGCCGCAGCCGCCCCCGCATGTCGTCCCGGAACCTCGAATGGTCCCACACGCCCCCCAGCACCGCCGGATGCAGCATCTGCAGCAGCAGCCCGGCAACGCCCCCCACCATCATCGAGGCGACATCCCCATGCACCCGCCACGCCACCGACCCCGGGCCGAACAGCCCGTCCGCCCGCCGCGGCACCGGCTTCTCGCCCTTCGACCGGTCGTTGAACAGCGCGACGACCTGCGCCGCGATCGCGTCCTTCAACGGCCGGGACAGGCTGGCCGGCGGCCGGGGCGCCGGCGTGGCGGAGGGACGGTACGACATCCCACCCAATGTCGGTCGCGGCGGCCCGATTGAAAGGGCAGGCCCCAACCCTGGCAATTCCCGGCACCATCCCGAAATCCCAAGCATGAACCAGACGCCCCGGCCCATGCTGACCCGCCGGCTGCTGCTGCCCGGCCTGGCCCTCCCCGCCCTGACAGGCTGCTCGACCCCGTTCCCGCCGCCGTCGGAACCCGACGCCGCCAACGCCGCCGCCATCCTGGACGCGAGCGCCGCCGCCCACGGCGCCGCATCGCTCCCCGGCCTCGATGACATCCGCGTCTCCTACGCCGGCACGTGGCGAACCCTCGTCACCCGCCTTCAGCCCGTCCTGGTCGATGCCGGCTTCCGCGGCGCCTCCGATGAGGTCCTGTCCCTCCGTGACCGCCGCATCTCGCAGACCCACACCGGCCCCCAGGGCCAGAAGCAGGTCGTCCGCCAGATGGCCCGGCACGCGCCCGGCACCGCCCGGGTCTGGTTCAACGGCGCCGAAACCACCGACCCGCAAACACAGGCCGCCGCCGCCCTCGTCGCCGACGGCTACGCCCTATTCCTGCTCGGCCCCATGCTGCTGGCCGGCGCCTGGAGCACGGACCGAGCCTTGACGATCGCCCGGCAGCCCCCCGAGCGGATCGAGGTCGACGGCCGCTTGCACGACTGCGACGTCCTGCAGGTCGGGATGGCGCCGGGTCTCGGCCTGTCCGGCTCGGACCGGCTCGCGCTATGGATCGACCGCGACGACCGCCTCATGCGCCGGGTCCGTTTCACGCTGGACGGGCTGGACGGCACGCGCGGCGCCGTCGCCGAAGTCGATTGCTGGGCCCATCTCGACCACGCCGGCATACGCTGGCCGACGCGGTTCCACGAACGCCTGCTGCGGCCCCTGCCCCTTGCCGTCCACGACTGGCGCATGACCGCGCTCGCGTGACCCGGCGCGGCCGCCCCGCTCAACTCCCCCGATAGGTCGTATAGGTATAGGCGCTGACGAGCAGCGGCACATGGTAGTGCGCCTCCGCCTCCGCGATCCCGATCCGCACCGGCACCACGTCCAGGTATGGCGGGTCCGCCACCACCAGCCCCGACCCGGCGAAATAGTCCCCGATCCCGAACCGCAGCTCATACGTCCCGATCCGCAGCGGCCCCCCATCGTCCAGCAACGCCGGCACCCGCCCGTCCTTGTCCGTCACCGCACTGTTCAGCAGCGTCGACCCCGCCCCCACCTTATCATCATCATCGATCTCGAAGATCTCGACCGCGATCCCCGCCCCCGGCCGCCCCTGCGCCGTGTTCAGCACGTGCGTCGACAGCCCGCCCGAAACCGCCGGCATCCCCGGTCCCGTCACCAGCCCGGCCACCCGCAGCCGCGTGATCAGGAACACCTCCCGCAACGCCGCCCGCAACTCGTCCGCCGGCCCGGCCTCAACCCGCCGCGCGAACTGCCGCAGGATCGACCCCCGCGTATGCCGCCGCACGCAGATCAGGAACGGAAACCCGAACCGCGCCCGATACCGCTCGCTCATCGCCTGGAAGCGCGCAAACCCCGCCTCGTCCAGCCGGTCCAGCCCCAGCGCCGACTGCTCCGCCGTCGAATGCGCCTCCATCGCCCGCTGCCGCGCCGCCGTCCCAGCCAGATCCGGATGCCCGTTCAGGAACGCCAGCCGGGTCGCCTCGTCCGCCCCGGCCACCTGGTCGAACATCGCCTGGTGCAGCGCCGTCACCGTCGCGAACGGCCGCAACCCCGCCGCCCCCGCCGCGACCCACGGCGCATGCTCGAACACACCCGCCAGCGCCGACAGGTCCGCCGCGCCGTTCACCTCGTCCAACGTCACGCCAACCTCCGCGACAATCCCGTCAGCCGCTCCATCAGCAGCATCGCCCCCACGGTCGCGACGATCAGCACGCCCGACAGCGCCGCGATCGTCACGTCCAGCTTGCCCTCCAGATCCTGCCACATCCGGATCGGCAGCATGTCCGTCGCTGCATCCCGCAGGAACAATGACACCGGGATGTTGTCGAAGCTCGCCATGAAGCAGATGAACCCTCCCGCCAGGATCCCCGGCCGCACCAGCGGCAGCACCACCCGCCGGAACGTGTACCACCGGCTCGCCCCCAGGCTGGCCGAGCCTTCCAGAAGCGCCGGGTCGAGCTGCTGCAACGACGCGACGGTGTTCCGCACCACATACGGCAGGCAGACGACCGTGTGCCCCAGCGTCAAGGTCAGCAGCGACACCGGAAGCCCCGCGGCCGTGAACAGCATCAGCGCCGCCAGCCCGAACGCCAGCGCCGGCAGCACCAGCGGCGCCATGAACAGCCCGTCCAGTATCCGCGCCGACCACCGCGACGACCGCGCGATCCCCAACCCCGCCGCGACGCCCAACCCCACCGACAGCACCGTCGTCGCCGCAGCGACCTTCAGGCTGTTCCACGCCGCGAACTGCAACTGCCACGCATCGCCCAGCGCGACATACCACCGCAACGAATAACCCGGCGGCGGAAACCGCAGCGACAACCCCGACGTGAACGAGACGACCAGCACGACCACCGTCGGCGCCGCCAGCAGCACGATCGCCAACCCGGCGAGCGTCCCCATCACCACCCGGAAGCTGATCGCCTCCCATCCCACACGCCGGCGTGCCGGCCGCTCACCCATAGGCCCGCACCCGCCGCCCCAGCGCCGAAAGCAACGCCACCACGACCAGCACCGCCACCAGGAAGATCACCGAAATCGCCGACGCGAACGGCATGTTCCCCAGCGCCAACGCCTGTTGCAGCACATACGCCGGCATGAACAGCATCTGCCCGCCGCCCACCAGGCTCTGCGTGATGAACGCCGTCACCGACGCCGTGAACGTCAGCAGGCACCCCGCGATGATCCCCGGCAACGCCAGCGGCAGCGTGATCGTCCCGAACACCCGCCACGCCCCGGCCCCCAGCATCCCCGCCGCATCCGGCAGATCCGGCCCCATCCGTCCCAGCGCCGCGACGATCGGCAGCACCATCAGCGGCATCTGCACCTGCGCCAGCGCCGCCACCAGCCCGCCCTCGGTATACAGCAGCCGCAGCGGCGTCTCGATCACCCCCATCCCCTGCAACGCCGAGTTCACGATCCCCTGCCGCCCCAGCACCACGATCCACGCGAACGTCCGCACCACGACGCTCGTCAAAAGGGGCAGCAGCACCAGCAGCATCAGCAACCCCTTCGCCCACGAAGGCGACCGCTGATGCAACCAGGCCAGCGGAAACCCGAACACGAGGCACGCGACCGTCACCTCCGCCCCCAGCCGCATCGTGTCGCCCAGCACCCGCAGGCTGAACGCATCGCCCAGGAACTTCGCGTAGTTCACCAGCCCGCCCTGGAAGCTCAGCCCAACCAGCAGCCCCAGCGGCACCAGGAACAGCACAACCAGGAACGCCGCCAGCGGCCACGCCAGGCGTGGGTCGAACTCCGAGGGGCCGACCCGCAAGCCCTCAGCCCCGCATCTCGCGGTTGAAGCGTTCGAGCCACCCCGCCCGCTGCTCGTTGATCTTCAACCAGTCCTGGAACACGAAGCGCTTCGCCATCGACTCCTGGTCCGGCACCAGCTTCGTCAGCTCCCCCGCCAGCTTCACCTTCGTGTTCGTCGGCGTCACCAGGTACGGCGCCCCCATCAGCGTCGTCTGCACCTCGGGCGACAGCGCCGCCTCGATCAGCTTGAACGCAAGCTCGGGGTTCGGCGAGTTCTTGGTGATGTGCATCGTGGTACGGAACGCGATCGCACCCTCCTTCGGCACCGCGAACTCCACCGGCACGCCCTGCGCCTTCAGGATCTGGATCGCGTTGTAGTTGCCGGGACCGATATCCACCTGCCCCTGCTGATACAGCGCCGCCAGCGCCCCGGGATTGGCTGCCACGGCGCTCAGGTTCGGCCGCAGCTTCTGCAACGCCGCGAACCCCGGTTCCACGTTGCTCTCGCTGCCGCCGTTCATCCGCGCAACCTCGACCAGGAACCCGGTCCCCAGCGTGCTCGCCAGGTTCGTGATCCCCACCCGCCCCTTGTACTTGGCGTCCCACAGATCGGCCCACGACGTCGGCGGAGTCTTCACCGTCTCCGGGTTGTAGGTCAGCCCCACCACCTGGAAGAACGCACCGGGCCCGTCCTTCTCCTGCGCCACCGGGATCAGGTCCTTGAAGTGCGCGCTCCGCTCCACCGGATACGGCTCCACCAGCCCGGCCGCGATCGCCTGGATGCCCGGGCCCGGATCATGCAGCATCACGTCGATCGGCGGGTTCGCCTTTCCCGCCGTCACCTTCGCGATCTGGTCCACCGAAAGCATCGGATCCAGCACGATCGGCGCGTTGTTCGTCGCCCGCCGATACGCCGGAACGATGACCGCCTTGTGCGCCTCCTCCCAACTGCCGGTGAACGTCGCGAACACCAGCGGCCGCGCCTGCGCCCAGCTCAGCCCCGGGAACGCGTGCATCGCCCCCAGCGTCAGCGCCGTCCCCATCAATCCACGCCGTGAAAGCTCCATGCCCCGATCCTCCCTATGCCGCAAAAGCCGAAGCCAACGCCGATCCCGCCGCCGCCACGTGAACCGGCGTGCCGGCCTGGCGCAACGCGCCGCCGGCCTCCCGCGGCTCCACGATCTTCGCCGTGCTCCCGTCCTCGAACCGCACCTCGTGCACCACCGTGGGCCCCAGCGGCAGCGCCAGTTCCAGCGTCGCCGGAATCCCCTCCGCCGCAAACCGCAGATGCTCCGGCCGCAGGCACACCACCACCCGGCTGCCCGGCGCAACACCCCCGGGCCGAGCCTCCACAACCCCGCCCGCGTCCAGCCGCACCGACCCCTGCGCGTCCAGCAGCGTCCCCGCCATCACGTTCGACTGCCCCACGAACGTGTTCACGAACAGGCTCGCCGGCCGGTCGTACACCTCCGTCGGCGCCGCGAACTGCTCCAGCCGCCCCGCCGACAGCACCGCAACCCGGTCCGCCATCGACAGCGCCTCCTCCTGGTCGTGCGTCACCAGGATCGTCGTGGTGCCCGACAACCGCTGGATCCGCTTGATCTCGATCTGCATGTCCAGCCGCAGGTTCTTGTCCAGCGCCGCGAACGGCTCGTCCAGCAGCAGGATCGCCGGCTGGACGGCCAACGCCCGCGCCAGCGCCACCCGCTGCTGCTGCCCGCCCGAAAGCGCCCGCGGCATCCGCCCCGCCAGATGCCCAAGCTGCACCAGCTCCAGCATCCGCATCGCCGCGCCCTTACGCGCCCCGGCCGCCTCCCCCCTCGCCGCCAGCCCGTATCCCACGTTCTCCAGCACCGTCATGTGCGGGAACAGCGCATACGACTGGAACACGATGCCCACCGGCCGCCGCCGCGGCGGCAACGCGTCGATCGCCACCCCGCCCACGACGACCCGCCCCTCCGTCTGCGCGATCAACCCGGCGACGATCCGCAGCAGCGTCGTCTTGCCGCAGCCGGACGGCCCCAGCAGCGCCACCATCTCCCCGCCCGCGATATCCAGCGTCACGTCGTCGACGGCGACATGCCCGGCATACCGATGCGTGATGCGGTCCAGCAGCAGGCTGCGGCCAGGGGTGGGAACGGTCATGAGGGGGAAACCAGCAATCCCCGTGCCAAGGGACCCCTAGGCGGAATCCCACGCCAGGTAATCCCGTGCCGCCACCGCCGTCGGGAACCGCGGCGCATAGCCGGCATCGCGCCCGATCGCCGCGATGTCGAGCGCCCCCCGGTCGAACGCGACATGGCTGACCGTGTTGGCCGCCTCCCCCTCCCTGCCCCGCCGCCACGTGAACCCCGGCGCCAGCCCGGCCAACGCCGCGCACCAATCCTCGACCGAGGTCGCGGTCCCGCTGCCCAGATTATAGATGTTCTGCGACAGCCCCGGCGCCTCGGACAACGCCACCAGCCCCGCCGCGATATCGCGGCTGTAGCAGAAATCCCCACGCCCCGGCTGGCTCAGGATCGCCTCCCACCCCGCCCGCGCCAGCCCCAGCGCGCTCAGCATCGGCGACAGCGTATCCCGCACCCCGGTCGCGTACTCCCACGGCCCGAACACGCTCGCCAGCCGCGCCGCCGCGAACTCCACCCCCTGCACCGCCGCGATCCGCGGCAGCAGGATCTCGCAGGCCAGCTTCGTCATGCCGTAGATCATGACCGGGTTGGGCGCGAGCGATTCCGGGATCGGGTCCACCCCCCGCGCATTCGTGCCGTAGATCGCGACCGAGCTGGGATACACGAACCGCGTCACCCCCCGCCGGGCCGCGGCCGTCAGCGTCGCGACGGCGCCCGCGACGTTCACGTCGACGATCCCCTCGGGATCCCGCTGCTCCCGCGCCGACCCGGCGGTGATCACCGCGCAATGGATCACCCGGTCCACCGCCTCCACCGTCAGCGCCCGCGCCAGGTCGGCCCCGGACATGATGCTGCCCCCGATCACGACCAGCCGCCCCGGATACGCGGCGAAGTCCCGCCACGCCCGCGCCGGCAGGTCGAGCCGATCCAGTGCCACCACCGTCCGCCCCGCCCGCAGCAGGTGCTCGGTGACGTTCAGCCCCACGAACCCGGCCGCGCCGGTGACCAGCGTCGCCATCACCCGAACCGCACCAGCGCCCACACCAGCGCCGCCGACCCGGCCAGGACCAGCGCCGCCGTGATGGTGCTGGCGAACCGCGGTTGCGTCATCGTCGCCGGCAGCCGCTTCTTCCCCGTCACCATCGGCCGCACCAGGTCGTGCCGCTTCACGATCGCATAGGCGAACACCGCGACGATATGCGCCCCGATGATCGCCAGCACGATGTTGAAGTTCTTGCCGTGCAGCCCCGTCAGCCAGTTGCTCGTGTCCTTCGACACGTTGTGCGCCAACGGCCCCTGGCTCGCGATGTCGTCGTTGCTGAACAGCCCGGTGCCCACCTGCGCCAGCAGCAGCAGCAGCATCACCAGCACCATCCACCCCCCGGCGGCGTTGTGCCCGATCTCCGTGTCCGGCTCCCGCCGGGGAAAGTGCGCCAGGTGGCGGAACGCCTCGACCGGGTTGCGCAGGAAGTGCCGGAACCGCGACGTCTCGCTGCCCACGAACCCCCACACCAGCCGGAACACCAGCAAGGCCAGGATCGCGTAGCCCGACAGGAAGTGCAGCTCGATCCAGCTTTTCTGGATGCTGACGTAGCTGAAGGCGATCAGCAGCACGATCGTCCAATGGAACAGCCGGGTGGGCGCGTCCCAGACCCGCATCATCAGGTTGGGAATGCGGGGCTTGGCGGAGCCGATCGGAAGGCGGCCGGCGGGGGATCGGGACATGGCGGGATTCCTGCTGCGTGCCGCATCATGGCCAAGCCGGGCTTGACCGGGAAGCCCGGCACGGCCATGCGGCGCCGGTGATGCCGACGAATATGGTTCCCATCCTGGCCGCCTACCTGCCGGCCCTGGCGGCGCTGACCGTCGCCGCGGCCGGGGCGCTGCTGCTGCGCGGCCGGCGAGGCGCGTGGACCGCCGTCGCCGCCGCAACCGCCGTTTCGGTCGGCTGGGCCCTGCTGTCGCCGGGCGTTCAAGCCCTGTGGGCGCCGCGCGGCCTGCTGGAGCACCTCGCCGCGCCCGCCGTCGCCGTCACGCTCGCGGCAGCCCTCGCCATCCGATTCGGGCGGCCCCGGGCTCTGACCGGGGCGGCGACCCTGTTCGCCGCGTGGTGGATCGCCGGCGCACCCGCGGCCCGGCCGGAGTTCTGGCGCGTCGGCTTCGCAATCCTCGCCGGAACCTGGCTGCTGCACCGGCTCGGGGCCGGCGAGGGCCGCCGCGCACTCGCCGCGGCCCTCACGCTGTGGGCCGGCCTCGTGGTGGCGGGGGCGCCGGGCGCGTGGATCGGGGCGTCGCTCGTGCTCGCCGGCGCGGCAGCCGGGGTTTCGGTCGGCGGCGCGATGCCGGCGGCGTTGCTGGCCATGGGGATCGTCGCGGCAGATGTGGCCGCCGGCCGCCTGATGCGCGGCGGCGTCGGCCTGGTGGACCTGGTCTGCCTGGCCGCGATCGCCGCACCGGCCGCCGGCGGCTGGGCGGAGCGTGCGCTGGGCCGCCGGCTCGGCCGCGCCGGCATCGTCGCCGCCCCGGTGCTCGTCGCCGCCGTGGCCGTGCTGCTCGCCTGGGTGGCCGCGCGGGCGCTGCGGGCCTGACCGCCTCGCCCAAACGTGACAGCGCGATTGCAGAACACGGGCGCGCGATCTAGACAAGACGGAATGGCAACGCCCGGAACCAAGTCCCGCGCCTTCATGTCCCGGCCGCTCGTCGTGGCGGGGGTGCTGGTGGCCGCCAGCGCCGCCGCCGCCGCCTACGTGCTGCGCCCCCCGCCCCCCGCCGCCGTGCAACCGATCGCACCGGTCGCGGCTCGGGTCGAGCCCGCGCCCACGCCCCCCCCGGCCGTCATCGTGCCGCCACCAGCCCCTGTGCCGGCCCTGGCACCCGCCCCCTCTCCGCCAGCCGCGGCCGCACCCGCGCCCGCACCGCCCAGCTTCGACGTCGTGCGAGTCAGCCCCCAGGGCAGCGCCGTCATCGCCGGCCGCGCCGAACCCGGCGCCGACGTCGTCGTCTTCGACGGAACCCGCGAAGTCGCCCGCACCCGGGCCGACCGCCGCGGAGAATTCGTGGCGCTGCCCCCCGCCCCCCTCGCCGAAGGCGGCCGTGAGTTGACGCTCTCGTCCCGCACGGGCGCCGCCGCGCCGGTCCGCAGCGACGCGACGGTCGTCGTGGTCGTGCCGCCGAAGCCCGCGCCGCCGCCGGCCCCGCCGCCAGTCGAAACGCCCGTGGCCGCCAACGCCCCGCCCCCTCCGCCCGCCGCAGCTCCCGTCACTCCGCCTGCCCCGACGGTCATGGCCGTGCTCATCCCGCAGGCCGGTCCGTCACGGATCCTGGAGGCGCCACGCACCGCCCTGTCGCTGGACGTGATCGACTACGACGAAGCCGGCGGCATCCGCTTCTCCGGCCAGGCCCCCTCCGGCAGCGGCGTCCGCATCTACGTCGACAACGCCACCGTCGGCGACGCTCAGGCGGATGCGGCCGGCCGCTGGTCCCTGACCCCGTCGGCGGCCGTGACCCCCGGCGTCCACGCCGTCCGCGTCGATCAGATCGACGCCACCGGCCGGGTGCTGGCGCGGGTGGAACTCCCGTTCCAGCGGGCCGCGGTCGCCGCGGCCGAGGTCGCCACGGGCCGGGTCGTGGTGCAGCCGGGCCAGAACCTCTGGCGCCTCGCGCGGTCCGCCTACGGCAGCGGCATCCGTTACACGGTGATCTACGAGGCGAACCAGGAGCAGATCCGCAACCCGCGGCTGATCTACCCGGGCCAGGTGTTCGCCATCCCCGTCTCGGGCCGCTGAGGCGACCTCAGTCCCGGTCGTCCTTGTCGTCGTACGGGTTCGTCGTCCCCCGCAGCAGCAACCGGATCGGCACGCCCGGCATCTCGAACTCGTCCCGCAGGGAGTTCACGAGGTACCGCACGTAGTCGTCCGGCATCTGCTCCGCCCGCGTCCCGAACGCGATGAAGGTCGGCGGCCGGGCCTTCGCCTGGGTCACGTAGCGCAGCTTCAGCCGCCGCCCATCCACCAGCGGCGGCGCATGCCGCTCCAGCGCGTCCATGAACCAGCGGTTCAGCGCCCCCGTGGGAACCCGCTTGTTCCACACGTCGTGCGCGGCCCGCACCGCCGGCAGCAGCCGGTCCACCCCGGCCCCGGTCAACCCCGACAGCGTCACCGTCGGGATCCCCTTCATCTGCGCCATCCCGCTTTCCAGCCGATCGGTGATGGCCCGCTTCGTCGCCCCCCGGTCCTCGACCGCATCCCACTTGTTCAGCGCCAGCACGCAGGCCCGCCCCTCCCGCTCGATCAAGCGGCCGATCTGCAGATCCTGCTCGTGCAGCCCCTCGACCGCGTCCAGGCACAGCACCACCACCTCGGCCATCTTCAGCGCCTCGATGCTGGCGCTCACCGACATCTTCTCCAGCGCAAGCTCCACCCGCGCCTTCTTCCGCAACCCCGCCGTGTCCACCAGCTCGATCGCGCCGACCGCATCCACGAACCGCACCGCCACCGCATCCCGCGTCAGCCCCGGCTCCGGCCCCGTGATCATCCGCTCCTCGCCCAGCAGCCGGTTCAGCAGCGTGCTCTTGCCCGCGTTCGGCCGCCCGACGATGGCAAGCTTCAGCGGACGGTCCTCGCCCTCCTCCTCCGGCGCCTGCTCCGGCAGCCGGTCCGCGATCTCGGTCATCAGGTCCGAAAGACCCTCGCCATGCTCCGCCGACATCGCCAGCGGCGACCCCAGCCCCAGCGAATACGCCTCCAGCGCCGCCGTCGCCCCGGCCCGCCCCTCCGCCTTGTTCGCCACCAGCAGCACCGGCCGGTTCTGCCGCCGCAACCAGGCCGCGAAATGCTCGTCCGCCGGCGTGATCCCCGCCCGCACGTCCACGACGAACACGACGAGGTCCGCCTGCGCCACCGCGACCTCGGACGACGCCCGCATCCGCCCCGGCAGCGTGTCCGGCGCCGCCTCCTCGAGCCCCGCCGTGTCGATCAGCCGCACCCGCTTGCCCCGCAGCAGCGCCTCCGCATCCTTGCGGTCCCGGGTCACCCCAGGCGTGTCGGACACCAGCGCATGCCGCCGCCCCGCCAGCTTGTTGAACAGCGTACTCTTGCCGACGTTCGGCCGCCCGGCGATCACCACCACCGGAAGAACCGTCATCGATACGCCTGCAACGTCCCGTCGTCGCTCGTGAACAGCAGCGTCCCCGCCGCCGCCACCGGCGCCACCGCCGCCGCATCCCGCAGCTCCGCCTTGCCCAGCACCTTGCCCGTCAGCGGATCGACCGAGAAGGCGAACCCGTTGCTCCCCGCCAGGATCAGCTTGCCGCCCGCCAGGATCGGTCCCGTCCAGAACAGCGGGTCACGCCGCTTCTCCGGGTTGTCGTAGCGCGGCAGCTCAGACAGCCACCGCACCCGCCCGTCATCCCGCCCGATCGCCGCCAGCGTCTCGTCCGCCGTCTGCACGAACAGCCAGTCCCCGGCCAGCCACGGCGTCTGCAACCCGCCGACCTCCCGCTCCCACAGCCGCCGCCCGGACCGCAGGTCCAGCGCCACCAGCAGCCCCCCGGCGCCGATCGCGAACACCCGCCCCGCCGCCAGCACCGGCAGCGCCCGGATCGCCGAAAGATCGAGCACGCTGCTCCGCCCCCGCCCGGACGCCAGGCTGTCGCTCCAGGCCAGCGCCCCGCTCTCGGCCCGCAGCGCCACCAGGTCGCCCGACCCGAACCCGGCCACCACCAGCCCGTCCGCGAACGCCGGCGCCGCCTGTCCCAGCAGCGTGGTGCTGGACGTCGCCGCCTGATACCCCCACTGCCTGTCGCCATTGGCCACCGAGAACGCCTGAATGCGGTCGTCCAGCGTCTGCACCAGCAGCCGCCCGTCCGCGACCGTGGGCGCCGACCGCGCCGGCGCGCCCAGCGGCTTCCGCCACCGTATCGCCCCGGTCGCCGCGTCCAGCGCCATCACCTCCGCCCGTCCGGTGCTGGCGAATACGGTCCCGTCGGCATACGAGACCCCGCCGCCCACGTTCGTGCTGCGATCCTCGTCCCCCTGCGTGTCCCGCCGCCACACGCGCCCGCCCGTGTCCAGGTTGAACGCGCTGACCATGCCGTCGCTGTCCATCGCGACAGCCCGCCCCGGGATGATGATCGGCTGCGCCGTGATCTTCGCGCGATACCCCCCGCCCTCGCCGATCGACGACCGCCATGCCGGGTTGAACCCGGCCATGGCGATATGCCCGACCACGTGCGTGGGCCCGCCGCCCGGCTGCGGCCATTCGGGCACCGCCGTCTGCGGCGGCAGCACCACCTGGCGCGTATCCGAAGGATCGACCGCGAGGCCCCGCCGCACCGACGTCACCGATTCGCGCCGCCCGTCCAGCGGCACCTTGTTGTCCCCGAACCACCCGTCGAACAGGCTGCACCCGCCCGCCGCCAACGGCAGCAACAGCGCGCCGCGGCGCGTCAGCCGGCTCATCCGCCTGTCCCCGGCGCCGCGGGCTCGCCCAGCCGGGTCAACAGCCCGCCCGCCCGCGCCCGCACACCGTCCGGCGCCGCCGTGTCCGCCTGCAGTTGCTTCAGGATATCCCGCGCCTGCTCCGGCTTGCCGGTCCGGATCGCGAGCCAGGCCTGGCTCTCCCGCGCCATCGGCCGCCACGGATTGCCCACGGCCAGCAGCGGCGCCAGCCGCCCCTCGATCGCCGCCGGCTCCCCGGCATCCACCTGGTGCTGCACCCACAGCAGATCCGCCAACCCCCGCAGCAGCGGGTCCGCGCCCGTGTCCGCCGAAACCTGGTCCAGAAGCGCCAAAGCCCCGGGCCGATCCCCCGCCGTCACCTTCAACGCCGCCGCACGCAAGCGCGCCAATGTCCGATAACCCTCCGGCCCCGACGCAGCGAGTCCCGAGAACTCCCGCAGAGCCTCCTCCCGCGACGGCGTGCTCGCATCCGCCCCGGCCGGCGCCGCACCCTTGCGCATCGCGTCCAGGAACGTCGTCGCGACCTGGAACGCCGATTGCTGCGAATTCCACCGCCAGGCCTCCCAGCCCGCCACCCCGGCCACGACCAGCACCGCCGCGATCACCAGCACCACGCCATAGCGCTTCAGCAGCGCCCGGGCCCGTTCCGCCCGCAGGTCCTCGTTGATCTCGTCGAAGATATCTACCACGCGCGTTCCCGCCAAATTCGGCCGGACCATAGCGATGCGGCCCGGCAAGGGCAAACCAACCCGGATCAGCGTTTTGGTAATACTACCCTGCTTCCATGGCCCATGCGCCTGCTCCTTCTGCTTGCCCTTCTACTGCCCGGTTGCGGGACGCAGCCCGTTGGCCCGCTCCTGGCCGCCGAGGCCGCCAGCGTCGTCGTCTTCGGCCGCGGCATCGTCGATATCGGCGTGTCCGCCGTCACAGGCCGCGACTGCTCCATCGTCCGCCTCGACCGCGGACAGACCTATTGCGCGCCCCTCCCGGGCCCGCACCGGGACCGCTACTGCACCCGCACCCTCGCCGCCGTCGATTGCTGGGACCTGCCGGCCACCCGCCCCGGCATGGCCGATACCCCGTCCGCCGACGACGCACAGCAACGTCTCCGCGCCGCCCGCTGGCCAAAGGCGCTGACAGCGCAACCATGACACCGCTGGCGAATCCAAATGCAGCCCTGCGCCAGGTCCGAGGCGCATTACCGGCGTGTCATCCGCAACCGAATCCTGAATACAAGCTCATGATCCAGGACACCGAGGACCAACATCAAGGCCAGCAAATCAGCCACCTCGGAAGTCCAATCGTTAACAGTTCGCGATAAGAACAAATAACGATCGTATCAGATCCCAACTCGCATTGACAGATGCAACGTGCCGGCTCCATCGTCCGCGGATCGGGGCAGCATTAGGGCGAAATTCGATGGTCTGTGCTGATCCACGCCCCGGCCCGCTCGCCGCCCGCAACAACCCACTCCGCCCCGCCGCGCACGCGCTGCCGTGGCCTGCATTCGCCCTCGCCCCATGACCGTGCCCCCGGATGACGGCATGGCCGCATGGCTCGAAGCGGCCGGCCTCTCCCACATCGCGCCGGCGCTCCTTCGTGAGACGATCGCCCTCGCCCAACTGCCCGAGCTGTCGGACGGCCACCTGAAGGAGCTCGGCCTGACGATCGGCGAGCGGCTCCGCTTCCGCACCGCGCTGCCGCATCTCCGGCCGCCCGCGCCGCATCCTGCCACCCCGCCGGAACGCCGGCCCATGACGATCATGTTCGTCGACGTCGTCGACAGCACCGGCCTGTCCGACCGCCTCGACGTCGAGGACCTGATCGAGCTGATCCGCATCTATCGCGAGTTCTGCGACGGCGTGATCCGCAAGTTCGGCGGCCACGTCACCCAATTCTTCGGCGACGGCATCATGGCCTCGTTCTGCTACCCCGTCGCGCACGAGAACGACGCCGAAAGGGCCGTCAGCGCAGGGATCGAGATCGCCGGCGGCATGCCGCTTCTGGCCACGCCCGCGGGCGAGCCCGTCCAGGTCCGGATCGGAATCGCCACCGGCCGCGTCGTCATCAGCGACCTGTTCAGCGGCAAGTCGGTGGAGGAGCGCAAGATCAGCGGCGCCACCCCGAACCTGGCCGCACGCCTCCAGCACCTCGCGGCGCCGGGCGGCGTGGTCGTGTCCGAACTCACACATCAACTGGTCGGCGGACTGTTCGAATGCCGCGATGCCGGGCAGCAGGACGTGCGCGGCTTCGGTGAGCCCCAGCACGTCTTCCACGTCGTCGCACCCCGGCAGATCCAGCCCAGCACGCGCCTGAGCAACACCCCCCTCACCCCCCTCTTCGGGCGGGACGACGCGCTGGGACAGATCACCCAGGCCTGGTCGCGGGTCGAGACGGCGCAGCCGATGTCGGTCGTCGTGTGCGGCGAGGCGGGCATCGGCAAGTCGCGCCTGATCGACAGCTTCCTCATGTCCCTGCCCCAGGCATCCGCGGCCATCCTCCGGGTCCAGACCTCCGCCCTGGACAGCGAAAGCCCGCTCCATCCCTTCATCAACCTGATCCGCGTGCTCGCGGCGTTCGAGGCGGGGGACAGCGCCGACGAGCGTTTCGCCAAGCTGCAGGCGACGATCCAGGGACCCGAGCCGGACGTCGATCTCACCGTGCTCGCCGAACTCCTGCAGGTCCGCCCCGACCCCCTCGCCCCCACCCTGTCGCCCAGCGCCGTCCGCGCCAGGGCCTTGGCCGCCATCGCCAGGCAGATCGACGCCGCGTGCGAACGCTCCTCCGTCTGCCTGGTGTTCGAGGACCTGCACTGGGCGGACGCCACATCCCTCGCGTTGCTGGCGCAGCTCTCGACGGCAACGCCCCCCCGCCGCCTCATGATCCTCGCGACGACACGGGACGAGGCCCCGGCGGCGGACACCTTCCGGGACGCGACCACGACCTGGATTACCCTGTCCCGGCTCAAGAACGCCGAAATCGCCAGCATGATCCAAAGCATGTTCGGCGACGCCCCGGTGCCCGCGAACGTCGCCCAGCGCATCGCCGAACGGACCGACGGAATCCCGCTCTTCGTCGAGGAATACATCCGTCCTCTGCTGCTGGCCAACGCCAGCACCGATTGGACGAACGTCGCGCCGCGGTCCCTCGACTCGATCTCGATCCCCATGTCGCTGCACGAATCGCTGATGGCGCGGCTGGACCGCTCCGGCTCGGCCAAGACCGTGGCGCAGATCGCCTCCGTGATCGGCCGCAGCGCCCGCGTCGACATGCTGGCGCAGGTATCCGACCTGCCGCCCGACAAGCTGGGCGCCGCCCTGCGCGCGCTGCAGCGGTCCGGGGTGCTCCACCCCGTGTCCGAAAACGGCGTCGAGGCCTTCGCCTTCGGCCACGCGCTGGTCAGGGAGGCCGCCTACGACAGCATCCTGCGCGACCGCAAGCGCGAGCTGCACGCCCGCGTGGGCGAGGCGCTGGAGGCCATGGACCCCGAAGGCGCCGGGCTGCAGCCCGAACTGCTCGCCATCCACCTGACCGAAGGCGGCATGATCGATCGGGCGCTCGGCTACTGGGTGACCGCGAGCGAACGCAGCGTCCGCCGGTCCTCCCTGTTCGAGGCGATCGGCCTCATCCGCCGCGCCCTCGCCGCGATGCGCACGCTCGAGAGCACGCCCGAACGCACCGAAACCAGGCTCAGGCTCATGGCGCTGCTCGGTCCCGCCCTGATCGCCGTGCGCGGCCCGGGATCGGCCGAGGCACAGCAGCTCTACGCCGACGCCTACCAGGAAACCGAGGAAAGCCTCGACACCACCTTCCACTTCCGCTTCGCCTGGGGCTGGTGGCGCGTCGCGCGCAACTTCACGCTCAAGAAGGAGCGTGCGGGAACCCTCCTGACCCGGGCGAAGAAGCGCGTCGACCGGGAAATGCTGCTGCAGGCCCATCACTGCAACTGGGCCGCGCATTTCGAGCTGGGCGACTTCTGCGGCTGCATCGACCACGTCCGCGCGGGGCTGGCCGTGTATGAAAGCGGGGACTTCTCGCACCACGCCTCGATGTACGGGAACCACGACGCCCGCGTCTGCGGCCACGGCGAGCTGGCACAGGTCTACTGGATGCAGGGCCGCATCGCCGCCGCCGCCGACGAGGAGCGGCTCGCCTCCGAATGGGCGGACAAGCTCGGCCATCTCGGCAGCCGGGTGCACGCCATGGACATGGCGCTCCTGCACCGCAGCTTCCAGCGCGACGAGCACGCCGTGCGGGACCTCGCCGCAAAGCTCGTCGGCTTCACCGCGGAGCACGGTCTGACCGATCATCGCGCCAAGGGCCTCATCTTCGCAGGCTGGGCGATGGGACAGGGCGGGGACGTCGCGAAGGGACTCGACGCCATCCGCGGCGGCATGGACCGCCAGCGCGAGATCGGGACCATCGAGGACTTCCCGATGTACGTCTCCATGCTCGCCGAGACCCTGGTGGCGGCGGGAAAGGCCGACACGGCGGTCGAGGTCCTGACCGCCGCCTTGCAGGAGTTCGACTCCGTCGGCCTCAAGATCTGGCTGCCCGAGGTCTCCCGCCATCTGGGCCGCGCCCTGCTCGCGGCCGATCCGTCCGCGACCGCCGCGGCCGCTGTCCGGTTCGCGGCCGCAGCCGGGCTGGCGGGGCAGCAAGGCGCAACCATGCTCGCCCTGCGCATCGCCGCCGACCAGGCCACCCTCTGCGAACGCGCCGGCGACATCGAGGGCGCGCACGATCATCTCGCGCCCGCACTCGCCGCGATGCCGCCCGGCCAGGCCACGCCGGAAACGACGGACCTCGCAACACGCGCCGCCCGACTGGCCCGGCGCCTCGGACGCACCCGGCCCGGCAAGGCCGCCTGAGCCGCCGCAATGCCGAGCGAGGACGGAGGGGTGGCCGAAGCGGACGCCGACGCGCTTCGAAGGCTGCTGCCCCTACTGCCCGCCCTGGACGTCACGCGCCTGGCCGACCAGACCGGACTCGACATGCTCGGCATCCCGGTCGCGGCGGCGTTCCGCCCGAACTCGCGGTCCATCGCCGTCCACCAGGGCAAGGGGCTGACCCGGTCCGCCGCCAAGATCTCCGCGATCATGGAGGCGGCCGAGTGCCACCTCGCCGAAAACGTCGACCTGCCCCTGCGGCGCGCGACGCCCCGGGAACTCCCGGACACCGTCGCGATCGACACCCTCCCGCGGGAGCACGGCGCCGCAGCCCCGCCTACCGCGCGCTTCCTCTGGGTCGAAGGCCGGGACCTCATCGCCGGCCGCCCGAAATGGGTGCCGTTCGAGCTGGTGCATGCAGACTTCACCGGCCCGCAGCGGGACGAAAACCCCTGCGAGTTCAAGGCGACGACCAACGGCATGGGGGCCGGCTTCGACCTCGTCCGCGCCCAGACCCACGCCTTGTGGGAGCTGCTGGAACGCGATGCCGTCTCGACATGGCGCCACGCCGGCGGCCCGGCCGCAGCGGACGCGACGCCGCTCGATCTCGACTCGGTTCGCGACGCCCGGTGCAGGTCCGTGCTCGACCGCTGCCGGGCCAAAGGGGTCCGGGTGGCCGTCTGGCAGCTGCGGACCCGGATCGCCGCCCCTGCGTTCCAGGCCCTGCTCGTCCCCCCCGATGGCGGCCTGGCCGGCATCGAGCCCGAAATGGGCGCGGCACTCCACATCGACCCGGCACGCGCGCTGCTCGGCGCCGTGTGTGAGGCCGCGCAATCGAGGGTGACCCGCATCGCCGGGGCGCGCGACGACTACGACCCGGCCTCCTACGGCCATGCGGCCCGGGCCGAGCGCCTGGCCCGCGCCACCGCATGGTTGGCCCTGTCCGCACGCCGCCAGGCCGTGCCGTTCCCGGACGGATCGGACCCCCGCCCTGCCGGACGGATGGCCGGGCTCGACGCCCATCTGGCCTCGCTCGCACGCCAGGGCTGCACCGAGGCCGTCTGGATTGACCTGGGCAAAGCCCGTCTGCCACTCTCATGCGGACGCTTCGTGGTGCCGATGCTGAACGGACCCTTCACGGGATGACGACGGTCCTCTTCCTCGGTCCAAGCCTGAAGCGGGCCGAAGCACGCGCGGCGGCGCCGGGCGCCACCATCCTCGGCCCGGCCCGGCAGGGCGACGTCTTCCACGCAATCCGCGACCGGGGCGCGACAGTGATCGGCCTCGTCGACGGCGCGTTCCTCGACGTGCCCGCCATCTGGCATCGGGAGATCCTCTGGGCCCTGGAACGCGGCGTCCACGTCTTCGGCGCGGCCAGCATGGGCGCCCTCCGCGCCGCCGAGCTGGATCGCTTCGGCATGGTGGGCATCGGCGTGATCTACGACGCCTACCGCAGCGGAGTCCTTCCCGGATGGCAGGGCGTCTTCGAGGATGACGACGAGGTCGCCGTCGTCCACGCGCCCGCCGAGCTGGGCCATGCCCCGCTGTCGGATGCGATGGTCGATCTGCGGCTGACGCTGTCCCGCGCCGCGGACGCGGGGATCCTGTCCGCATCGCAGCGCGACACCCTGGCGGACCGCATGAAGGCGCTGCACTTCCCCGAACGCACCCTCGTCCGCCTGAAGGAAGCAGCGATCGAAGCGGGGTGCTCCCCGCTCATGCAATGGCTGGACGTTTCGCACACGTCCCAGAAAAGGCTGGACGCGCTGCTTATGCTGCAGGCAATTGACCGCAAGCACCAGCCAGGGCCGCGGGAGTTCGCGATGCAGCAAGCCCTCACATGGGTGAATTTCGTCGAAGGCGCCCGGCGCCTGACCGCCGCGGAAACGGAAGCCGCCCGCCGCCTTCGGGAAGATGCGGTCGATTGGCCGCGGCTGAAGCGCGAGGCGCTGGGCCGGCTGGACAGCTTGCGCACCCACCCAAGCGTGCCCGACGGGAAACGGGCGCTGGCGGCGTTCTGCGCGGCACGCGGGCTTGAGACCCGCGCCGACATGGTCGCCTGGGCCGTCGCGAACGACCTCGACGAACCCTCCCTCGTGCGGCTGGCGTCCGAGGAAGCGTGTCTGGACGCCGCCACCGGCACGGCGCCCCCGCCCGCGCTGGCCGGCGCGGTCGTGGACCTGGTTCGACTGGCGGGGCGCTATGGCCCCCCCGCCGGGCCGGACGCATGAACCAGGGAACGAGGTTCCGGATCTTCCCGACGATCGGCGAAGACGGGTCGGATCCGGTGACGGTTTGCCTGGGTCTGCCACCCGGCACGATCGGTCCCGGCCCGGCGGACCCCGTCATGCGGGCCATACGTCCGGTTGCGAAGACCCGGCCCTACGACCCGCCCCGATACGTCCCGCCCTATGACGGCCTGTGCCTTCCGCCCGCCATGCCGGACGCAAACGGCGATTTCGACCATATTCCCGTCGACGATCCCTCGTTCCTCTCCGCCCACATGTACGCCTGCGTGCGCCACACCCTGGAAACCTGGGAGCGCTATCTGGGCGAACCCGTGCGCTGGTGGCACGCCGAGTTCATGCCCCAGCTCGAACTCGTGAGCCTGGTGGACTGGAACAATGCGCAGTCCGGCCTGGGCTTCATCGAGGCCGGCTGGAAGCCGAACAGCCTGGGCGAGACGCTGCTGTTCGCCCTCAGCTTCGACGTCATGGCCCATGAGACGGGCCATGCGATCCTGTTCTCCAGGCTGGGCGTCCCCGCGTCCGGGATGCCGTCCGCGCAGTTCCTGGCCTTCCACGAGTCCTTCTCGGACCTCATCTCGTTGATCTCGCTGCTCCAGCTTCCGTCGGTCGCGAGCCGGCTGCTCCGGCAGACCCAGGGCAACCTCTACGCGCTGAACATGCTGAGCCGCATCGGCGAGCTGTCGCGCACGGAACAGATCCGCATCGCCGACAACACGGACACCATGGCCGACGTGGACGGCATCCGCCTGTCCCCCACGGGGGAGTGGGTCGATCTCGACGGCCGGGACCGCAACGCCCACGCGCTGGCGCAGCCCCTGACCGGCGCGATCTTCGACGTGCTGGTCGAGGTGTTCCAGGACGGGCTGGACGCGCGTCGCACGATCCCCGAACACATAGACCCCCGGGGCTGGAGCCGCCAGCGGATCGGCGAACGCATCGGCGACCTGCGTGCGGCCAGCAGCCGGTCGCTCGCGGCCGGGGAGGCGGATTTCGAGTGGGCACTGGCACGGGCGCGTGACGTCGTCGGCCTCGCGATGACGGACGTCATCGCCACGCTGCGGCCCGAGGACATCTCCTTCGACCGCGTCGCCGCATGCTTCGTCGCGTCGGCGATGCGTCACGGCCAGGCGCATATCGGCCCCGACCTGCACGAGATCTTCGCGTTGCGCGGCATCTCGTCCAGGGGCGCCTTCGTCCCGGCCCGGCCTCCGGAATGGCGCCACCTCACCTACGCGGAACGGTTCGCGCGGGTGAAGGCGGCGGCGCGGAACCATCCTCCCGGCTGCGGATGCCGCACCATCCATCCCGGGTACCTCGTGGCGGCCCGGGCCATCGGCGAAAGTCATGACCGTTTCCGCGCCGAGGCGATCCGGTAATTGTCACGTAGTCGCAACCGAGCTAGCATGCCAACTCCTGAAGCGCGCGCATGGGAGTACCCGCAACGTGGCAGACGACCGAAACCATGATGGCGGCGTGTTCAACGAGGGCCTGACGGCCGAGTCCGTCGTCCGGCTGTTCGGCCGCGAGTTCACGGGCCTGCGGATGGAAGCCGGGGCTGCCCCGGACAAGCGACTGGCCCGGATCTACGGTTTCAACTTCGAGGGCCACTACTACAAGATGGCCGCCCCCGTCGTGTTCGTTGTCCATGGCGAGGGCGTCGCCGTTCCAGGCGGAGAGGCGACGGTGCCGTTCGGCATCCTGGGCGCCGAGCTCAAGGCGGACACCTTCGCCGAGGGGGTCCGCGTCTGGACCGTCGACAAGCTGGACCAGGTCGTCCGGATCGATGTCTCGAAAGGCTGGGTCGAAGACCTGCTCCTGAACGCCGAGCTCGGGGCCGCAGCCAACGGCGCCGGCGAGTTGACAGGCCGCTCGGAGATGGTCGGCCGGTCCGAGATGGTCGGACGTTCGGAGATGGTCGGCCGGTCCGAGATGATCGGACGCGCCCGCCGCCGCACGTAGCCGGCCCGCCGGCGCCGAAGGGTCTGCGGCACGATCGACCGCATCGGACAGCCGCAGCGAAAGGGACGCTGCCGGCAATCACGGCGATCCAGGGAAGCCGAACGTCGGAGCGGGTAAAACGCTGCGGCAGGATGCTACAAGGCGGCAAGCAACAACTCTGCCCGCCAGCCGTTGCACCCTCATCGGTCCGAACAGGGAGACCCCAATGAACACCCCGCGCCTCGCCGTCCTCACCGCCTGCGCCCTTCTGGCCACCGCCCCCGCCTTCGCCCAGCAGCGCCGCGACCCCGGCGCGTCGGGCCCCGTCTCCGGCACCATCAGCATGACGGCCAAGGGCGCCGCCGTCGGAATTGGCTACACCTGGGGCGACGGCACCCTCCGCTATGGCGGCCGCACCTACCGCTTCACCGTGAACGGCGTCTCCATCGCCGACGTCGGCTTCTCCACCGTCCGCGGCACCGGCCGGGTCTACAACCTGCACCGCCTGCAGGACTTCAGCGGCACCTACGCCGCCGCCAGCGGCCAAGCAACGGTCGTCGAAGGCCTGGGCGGCCAGATCCTCAAGAACGGCAACGGCGTGGAAATCCGCGTCGACAACGTCACAAAGGGCGCCCGCCTGCAAGGATCCGCCGACGGCATCAAGCTCACGTTGAAGTAGCGGACTCCACCGGGTGCGGGATGAACGTCTCGTCCAGCACCCGCTCGACCCATGACGCGTCCGCATCACGCTCGACCGCCGACGCCGCCGCACCCTCGCCATGCTCACTGAGGCTGGCCGCCGCCGCATCCCGGGCCAATCCCGCATGGTCCGCCAACAGCGAAGCGATCTGCGGCCGCAGGCTCGGACTGTCACGCAGCAGCTTGTCGACCAGGATCCGTTCGCGCCGGACCGTGTTGATCCACCCTCGCCGCGGATCGGACGCCGTCGAATACCGGAGCTTCAGGAGATGCTCCAGGATCGTCTCGAGGCGGCTCCCGATCGCCCGTTTGTCCGACCTTCCCAAGCTCTCGATCTCCTCGGCGACGTTCTCCCAATCGACCTCCTCGTTGCTCCCCGAAGCCCCCATCGCCCGCAGCAACGCAGCCTGGCGTTGGCTCCAGAGATAGTAGTCGGTTTCGTATCCAGCCGGGTCGGGTCGTGAACCGTCAGGCATGGCACCCTCCGTCGTCAGAATACCCCATCACCCCCGGAACTGCACCAACCGGCCCGCCGGCGCACCCACCACCGCGTCGTCCCGCATCACCACCCGCCCCCGGATGATCGTGGCCTGTGGCCACCCCGTCACCTGCATCCCCGCAAACGGCGTCCACCCGCACGGCGACACGATCCAGCTTTCCTCGATTGTCCGGCGCCGCCCCATGTCCACCAACGTGAAGTCCGCGTCATACCCCGCCGCAAGCCGGCCCTTCCCCACCACGCCATAGACCCGCGCCGGCCCGGCACACATCAGATCGACCATCCGCCCCAGCGTCAGCCGCCCCGCGTTCACGTGATCCAGCATGATCGGCACCAGCGTCTGCACGCCCGTAAGCCCCGCCGCGACATCGGGCCACGGCCGCATCTTCGCCGCCCGCGCATGCGGCGCATGGTCCGACCCGATCGTGTCCGCCGTCCCGTCCCGCACCGCCGCCCACGCCGCCTCGTAATGCCGCTTGTCCCGGATCGGCGGATTCATCACCCCCATCCCGCCCAGTTGCTCGTACACGTCCGGCGCCCACTGCGTCAGGTGGTTCACCAGCAGCTCCACGGTCGCCACGTCCCGGAACCCCGGCAAATAGGCCAGCTCCTCCGCCGTGCTCACATGCAGGATATGCGCGGGCCGCCCCGTCTTCCGCGCCAGCGCCATCAGCCGCCGCGTTCCCAGGAACGCGCACTCCTCGTCCCGCCACACCGCATGGTTCGAATACGGCCCCCCCGCCCCGAACTCGGCCTTGCGCGCCCGCAGCCGATACTCGTCCTCGCTGTGATACGAGATCCGCCGCCGCCCGCTGCGCATGACGGCCTCCAGGCTCGCATCGTCCTCCACCAGCAGATCCCCGGTCGAACTCCCCGCGAACACCTTCACCCCGCACACGCCGCGCGCCAGCTCCAGCGTCGCCAGCTCGGGGATGTTCGACTTCCCCGCCCCCACATACAGCCCCATGTCGCACCAGGCCGCGCCCTCGACATACCCCTGCTTCCACGCCACCTGCTCGGCATTCGTGATGCTGGGGCTGGTGTTCGGCATGTCGAACACCGCCGCCAGGCCCCCCAGCACCGCCGCCTTCGTTCCCGTCGGGATGCTCTCCACCGCGGCGTCGCCGGGGTCCCGCAGATGCACGTGCGGGTCGATCAATCCCGGCAGCACGTGCAGCCCCCCCGCCTGCACCACCTCATCCGCCGTGGCGCCCGCACCCGCCCCAACCGAAACGATCCGCCCCTCGCGCACGCCCACGTCGGCCGCAGCCTCCCCCCACGGCAGCACGCACACGCCACTTCGGATCAGCAGATCGTAATGCTCGGCCATCTCAATTCTCCAATGCGTCGAACACGTCGCCGGTCGGCGGCAACCCCTCGACATGCGCCCTATGCCACAGCGCGTAGAACAGCAGCGACCACGCCGCAAACCCCTCCCGCCGGCCCGCCGCCTGCCGGAACAACGACAGGACCCGGTCGGGCCGAGCAATCTCCGCCACCGAGGCCCGCGCGGCCACCAGCGATCCCAGCCTTGCTCCCTGTCCCGCGATCCACGCCCCGATCGGCACCGTGAACCCCTGCTTCGGCGCGAACGGATTGGCCGCCGGCAACGCCCCCGCCAGCCATTGCCGCAACAGCCACTTCCCCCGCCCGTCCCGCACCTTCAGCCCGTCCGGCAGCCCGAACCCGGCCCGCACCATCACCGGGTCCAGCATCGGCGTCCGACCCTCGACCCCATGCGCCATCAGGCACCGGTCCAGCTTCAGCAGCAGGTCGTGCGGCAACCAGTCCGCCATGTCCGTCGCCTGCGCCGCCTGCAACCGGCTGCGCCCGCCCGATGCCGCCGCATCCTCGCTCGCCGCCAGCCCGTCCCGCCACCCCACCGGGGCCTCCCGCAACACATTCAGCTTGTCGAACGTCCCACGCCCCCGCATCACCCGCCCGCCCTGCCACCATGGCCGCATGGCGCTCCGATACCGCCCATACCCCGCGAAGATCTCGTCCCCACCCTCTCCGCACAACACCACCTTCACGTCCCGCCTGGCATGCCGCGCCAGGAACCAGCTCGGGATGATCGCGTAATCCGCAGCCGGGTCGTCCATGCAGGCGACGATCTCCGGCAGGTGCCGCCACACCATCGCCTCGGTGATCTCGATCGCCTCGTGCCGCGCCCCGGCGGCCCGCGCGACCGCAGCCGCCTGCCCCCGCTCGTCGGCCGCCCCCGGCGCCGCGAACCCGGCCGTGTACGCCAGCACCTCCCCGTCCAGCCGCGCCATCGCCGCCAGGATCGCGGCGCTGTCGACGCCGCCCGACAGGAACATCCCGTACGGCACGTCGCTGCGCTGATGCGCCGCCACGCTGTCCATCAGCGCCGCATCCAGCCGCGCCAGCGCCGCGTCCTCGTTCACCGGTTCAGGCGCGCCTTCCGGCAGCGCGGCAACCCGGCTCCGCTCCAGCACATGCCCGTCCGCCACCCGCAGCGTCTCCCCCGGCAGCACCCGCTGGATGCCCGGGAAGATCGTCTCCGCCCCCGTCGTGAACTGCATCTGCAGCAGCTCGTTGCGCGCCGCCGTCCGCACCCCCCGCTTCACCAGCCCGGCGTCCAGCAATGCCCGGGGCTCCGACGCGAACGCCAACCCGCCCTCGATCGCCGCCGTGTACAAAGGCTTGATCCCGAACGGGTCCCGGGTCAGCACGACGCTCCGCTGCACCCGGTCGTGGATCGCGATCGCGAACATCCCCCTCAGCGCCCCGGCATACGCGACCCCGTCCCGCAGCCACAGATGCAACGGCGGCTCGCAGTCGCTGCCCGTCGAGAACGCCGTCCCCGCCATGGCCAGCCGCAACGCCGGGTCGTTATAGACCTCCCCGTTCGCCACCAGGGTCGCGGGCCCCGCGAACAGCGGCTGATCCCCTCCTGCGACATCCACGATCGCCAGCCGGGTATGCACCAGCGCCGTCCGCCCCACGACGGAATGCCCTGCCCCATCCGGCCCCCGATGCGCCAACGCCTGCGCCAGCGCCGCCAGCACCCCCGCCCCCGGCGCCGCCGCCCCCGGCGCCATCACCATCCCCGCAATCCCACACACGCTAAACGCCCTCGCCCGTCGGGAGAGGGCTGGATCCGGGCTTGCCACCCACGCCCAACCCCTCCGCCGACGCCAAATAGATCAAAACCCCCCGCGCACACCCCAACAAATCCGAAACCCGGACCCGCTCATCCACCCCATGCACCCGGCACTCCCCCCCGATCGCCCCCGCGATCAGTATCTCCCGCGACGCCCCCGCCGGCCGGGCCCTTTGCACCCACCCCATGTCCGACGAAGACGTCGCCCCCCACGCCAACGCCGGCCCCTCCTGGATGCGGAACCCCGCCCGCATCGCCGCCAGGAACACATCGACATGCGGCCCCTGATCCGCGCCCCGCACCGCCGCCAGATGCCCAGTCACATGCAGCCGCCACCGCGTCCCCGCCGGAGCCGCCCCCGCCAGCACCGCCTCGATCTCGGCCAGCGCCGCCGCATCCCCTTCCTCGGGCGAATACCGCCGGTTCACCGCGATCCGGCACAGCTCCGGCACGCTGTTCGCCTTCACCCCCGCCTGGCACACCGTCACCGCCAGCACCGGCCGCAACGGCGCCCCGTCCCGCCCCGTCATGCCGGAGACCCGCGCCTCCACCACCGGCTTCAACGCCAGCAGCGCCCCCAGCATCGGGATCGCCCGCTCCAGCGCATTATCCCCCGACCCGTGCTGCCCGGCATGCCCCGCCATGCCCTCTACCTCGATCAGCAGCTCCAAGGACCCGAACGCTCCCAGCCACCGCCGCGGCACCGTCCCCCCGTCCAGGCACACCAGGTGCTCCGGCACCAGCCCCTGCTCCGCCAGATACCGAACGCCCGGATAGGCCCCCCCTTCCTCGTCCGTGCACAACAGCACCCGCGGGCTATGCGCCAGCACGACGCCATGCCGGTGCGCCGCATCCAGCGCCAGCAGCAGCGCCGCCACCGCCCCCTTCATGTCCGCCGCCCCGCGCCCGTGCAGCCACTCGCCGACCCGCGTCAGCGTGAACGGCGGCGTCCCCCATCCCGCCCCGGCTGGCACGACGTCGACATGCCCATACACCCCAACCGTCGCGGGCCCGAACGCCGGGTTCTCCGCCACCAGGTTGACGCGGTCCCCCGCCGCCCCGGCCCCATACACGTCCCACAACGCCTGCGGCACCTCCACGGTCCGGCTGACGAACCCAAGCCCCGCCAGCCGCCCCGCCGCCCACGCCATCAGCTCTGGATACTGCCCCCCCGGCGGATACGACGTGTCGAACCCGACAAGCGCCGCCAGGTCGTCGATGACGACAGCCTCAGCTTCATCGATCCAAGCCAGCGCTGCCGAAAGCGCGCTCATGAAGCAGTCCCCTCATTCCCAGGCGACGAAAACACGTCATCCCCGGGCGTGACCCGGGGATCTCGTCCCAGCGGGCGCTCCGAACGGGCATGCACAATCAGGCAACCTCGCAGATATCCAGGATCGCCAGCATGTAGATCCGCACCGCGTCCAGGTAATCCACGATATCCACCCGCTCATCCGGCATCGTGTTGTACCGCCCCCCCGGCCCGCACACGATCCCCTCCATCCCCGCCCGATGCACCAGGTGGCTCGCATCCGTTCCATAGTACCCCGGCGGCGTAATCGCCCCCGTCGGCTGCGCCACCCCCCGCACCGCCTCATACGCCGCGTTCACCACCCGCACGATCCGCGCATCCCGCGCCACCTCGAACGGCGGCATCTGCGGCCGCCCGTTATCCTCCCGCGGGATCAGCACGGCCTTCAACCCGGGATACCGCCCCTCCAGCGCATCCAGCTCCGCCCGCAAATCCCCCATCACCCCCGCCAGAGTCTGCCCCGGCGCATACCGCGCGGCCCCCTTCAAGCGCGCAAAATCCGAAACCTGGGGCGCCCGCCACTCATGCAGCTCCCGCCCCAGCGCCGCATGGAGCACCCCGACATGCCCCCGGTTGATCGACCGGTGTTCCTCGCTCAACGCCCCCGAGAACGTCATCCCATTGATCCGCTGCGCCAGCTCGCACGCCGCCTGCAACGCGTCCGCGGCCTCCTCCCGCTTCGACAGGTGCCGCGTATCCCCGGTCAGCTCGATCGTGAACTGCCCACCCCCCGCGTGCATGGTCAGCGCCTGCAGGTCGGTCGGCTCGCTGTTGATGAAGTAGTCCGCCCGCAATCCCTGCTCGATGAACGCGACCGTGCCCACACCGCCCTGCAGCTCCCCCACGACGAACGTCAGCACCACGTCCCCCCGCAGCCGTACCCCCGCATCCATCAGCGTCTTCACCGCGCAGAAATACGCGGCATCCCCCGCCTTCATGTTGGAAACGCCGATCCCGTAGATGAACCGGTCGTCGACCAGCCCGCCCCATGGGTCGACCGTCCACCCCTCCGTGGCCGGGTTCGTATCCACATGCCCGTTGAACATCAGGCTCTTGCCGCCCCCGACACCCTTCCAGCGCCCGATCGCGTTGATCCGGGTCCCCTCGACCGGCGTCGCCTCCGCCTCCAGCCCCAGCGCCCGCATCTGCTCAACCATGTGCAGCACCAGCGCCCGCTCGCCCTCGGTCTCGGTATAGCTCTTGTGCCGGGCCATCCCCGCCAGGAAGTCGAGGCAGGCTTTCTCGTCGATGCCAGCCAGCAACGCGGCACGATCCATGGCAACTCTCCTATCCCGGCGGCGTCGGCACGGCCTCCAGCAGCGCCCGGGTGTACTCGTGCGCGCCCAGCCCGGCAACGTCCGACAACTCCACCAGCCGCCCCTGCCGCAGCACCGCGACCCGGTGCGCGATCTGCCGCACCAGGTTCAGGTCATGCGTGATGAACAACGTCGCCGTCCCGAACCGCGCCCGCAAGTCCAGCAGCAGCGCCACGATGCCGGCCTGCACGCTCACGTCCAGCGAAGACGTCACCTCGTCGCACACGACCAGGCTGGGTCGCGCCAGGAACGCCCGCGCGATCGCCACCCGCTGCTTCTGCCCCCCCGAAAGCTGGTGCGGATACCGCCGCGCCATCTCGGCCGGCAACTGCACCGCCGCCAGCATCTCCGCCACCGCCTGCCCCGCGTCCCGCCCCTCACCATACAGCACGACCGGCCGGGCTAATATCTCGCCCACGCGGTGCCGGGGATTGAGGCTCGCATCCGGATGCTGGAACACGATCTGCACCGACCGCCGCCAAGCCCGGCCCATTCCCCCGGCCCCCGTCACCGCCTCCCCCCCGCACGCCAGACGCCCCGTGAACGCGTTCAACCCCACCAGCGCCCGCGCGATCGTCGACTTCCCCGACCCGCTCTCCCCCACCATCCCCATCACCTCGCCCGGCCGGATCCCGAACGACACGTCCCGCACCGTGGGCTCGGCCCGCCCGTGCCGCACCGAAAGCCCCTGCACCTCCAGCAAGGCAGCCCCCCCGGGCACGTCATGCACCAGCCGCCGCTCCGGCCGGGGCACCGCCGCCACCAGCGCCCGCGTGTAGGCCTCCCGCGGCGCCCGGAACACCTGCGCCGAGGGATCCTGCTCCACGATCCGCCCCCGATGGATGACGGCAACCTCCGTCGCCACCCGCGCCACCAGCGCCAGGTCGTGCGAGATATACAGCGCCGCCACCCCCGTCTCCGCCTGCAATCGCCCGAACAGCTCCAGGATCTGCCGCGCCGTGATCACATCAAGCGCCGTCGTCGGCTCATCCAGCAGCAGGCACTCCGGCTCCGCCGCGAACGCCGCCGCGATCACGACCCGCTGCTTCTCGCCCCCCGACGCCTCATGCGGGTAGCGCCGCATCATCGCCCCGGGGTCCCGCAGCCCCACCCGCTCCAACCCGGCCTCCGCCGCCGCCGCAGCCACCCGCCGGTCCATCCCCTTGTGCCGCCGCAGCACCTCCGTCACCTGGTCGCCCAGCGTCATGTTGGGGTTCAGCGACGCGTTCGGGTCCTGGAACACCATCGCGATCCGCCGCCCCCGCACGGCCCGCATCGCCCGCTCCGGCAGCACCCGCAAATCCGTGCCCCCCAGCCGGATCGCTCCCGCCTCCCGCACCCCCGCCGGCAACGCCCGCATCACCGCCTGCGCCAGCGACGTCTTCCCCGACCCGCTCTCCCCCACCAGCCCCAGCACCTGGCCCCGCCGCAGCACCAGGTCCACCCCCTCCAGCGCCAGCCCCCCGCCCGGATACGCCAGGGAATACCCCGCGATCGACAGCACATCCCCCCTCCCTTCCAGGGAGGGGCCGGGGACGGGTGGCAACCCCTCCGGCGCTGTCATGCCCGCGGATTCAGCGCATCGCGCAGCCCGTCCCCGAACAGGTTGAACCCCACCGCCAGCAGCGCGATCGCCACCCCCGGCGCCAGCATCATCCACGCGCTCCGGAACAGATACGGCCGCGCCTCCGCCACCATCAGCCCCCACTCCGCCGCCGGCGGCTGTGCCCCCAGTCCCAGGAAACTCAACGTCGCCAACGCCATCACCGCGAACGCCACCCGGATCGTCGCCTCCACCACGATCGGCCCCACCACGTTCGGCAGCATCTCCCGCAGCACGATCCAACCCGCCCCCTCCCCCCGCGCAACAGCCGCCGCCACGTAATCCTGCCGCCGCACCCCCAACGCCACCGACCGCGTGATCCGCGCCATCCCGGGCGCGAACGCAATCCCGATCGCCAGCAGCGCGTTCACCCCCGAAGCCCCCAGAACCGTCACGATCAGCAGCGTGAACAGCAGATGCGGCACCGCCATGACGGCATCCACCCCCCGCATCAGCGCCTCGTCCGCCCACCCGCCCAGAAACGCCGAAACCGTCCCCAGCACCGAACCCAGCACAGTCCCCAGCACCGTCGCCGCAACCGCGAGCACCAGCGTCGTCCGCGCCCCCGCCAGCAGCCGGCTCAGCGTGTCCCGCCCGAACTGGTCCGCCCCCAGCCAGTGCCGCGCCGAAGGCCCGGTGAACCGCGCCACGCGGTCGAACGCCTCCGGGTCGTACGGCGCGATCGCGGGACCCAGCACGGCCGCCGCCAACGCCACCAGCAGCAGCACCGTCCCCACCACCCCCTGAGGCGTCCGCAATAGCTCACGCATACCGGATCCGCTTGTCCAACGCCGCATACAGCAGGTCCGCGACCAGGTTCGCGACCGCATACGTCCCCGCCATGATCAGCGCCCCGGCCTGGATCGACGGCAGATCCCGCTGATTGATCGCAACGATCAACGCCCGCCCGATCCCCGGAAACGCAAAGATCTCCTCGACGACGATGATCCCGCCCAGCAGATACCCGACATCCAGCGCCACGACGGTGATCGCCGGCAGCAGCGCGTTCCGCAGCGCATGCCGCACCAGCACCCGCAACGGCGACAACCCCTTCATGCGCGCCGCCCGCACATAGTCGCTGGCCAGCACGTCGACCATCTCCGACCGCACCATCCGCGACACGTGCGCCACCAGGATCACCGAGACCGTCAGCACCGGCAGCACCAGGTGCCGCGCCCCGTCCCAGAAATCCTCGGTCAGCGGCACATACCCCGTCGCCGGCAGCAGCCCGAACGCCGGGTTGCCCAGCGTGATCAGTACGACCGTCGCCGTCACGAACTCCGGCATCGACACACCCACGTACGACACCAGCCCCACGCCCACATCCGCCGCCCGCCCCCGCCGCAGCGCCGCGACCACTCCCAGCGGGATCGCCACCACCAGCATCAGCCCCAGCGCCAACCCGGCCAGCAGCAACGACCGTCCCAGCGCCGTGAACATCACCGTCCCCACCGGCTGCCCGTTCTCGATCGAAACGCCCAGATCCCCCCGGACCACCCCCCAGGCCCACCGCCCGTACTGCACCCAGACCGGCTGATCCAACCCCAACCGCACCCGCACCGCGGCCAACTGCTCCGCCGTCGCATTCTCCCCCAGCAGCATCGTCGCCGCATCCGCGGGCAACACCTGCGTGATCCCGAACACAAGGACGGACACCACGGCCAGCGTGAACGCCACCGTCCCCACCCGCCGCAGCAGATACCTCAACGCCGGCGCGGCGGCGAAGACAGCCAAACCTCGTCCAGCCGGAACACTGCCCCCCGCGGATGCAGCCGGAAGCCCTCCACCCCGTCCCGCTGCGCCGCCAGCAGATCGAAGAACACCGGCACCAAGGCCGGCACCTCCTCATGCATCAGCGCCAGCGCCCGTCCGTACAGCTCCCGCCGCCTCCCGTCGTCGGCCGTACGCCGGGCCTCGCCCACCAGCGCGTCGAACTCCTTGTTGTTCCAGTTCGTCTCGTTCCACGCCGCATCCGACGTGAACAGCAGCGACATGATCCCGTCCATCGTCGGCTGCTGGTTGTACAGCCCGACATAGAACGCCCCCTTCCGCCACACCTGGTCCAGGAACGTCGCATGCGCCATCGTCTGCACCAGGATGTTGAACCCCGCCGGCTTCGCCATCTCCCGGATCGCGACCCCCAGCTGAGTCCGCGTGTTCGGCCGGTCGCTCGCGATCAACGTCGCCGTCAGCCCTCGCGGATATCCGGCCTCCGCCAGCAGCCGCTTCGCCTGGGCGACATCCGCCTTCTTCTCCGGCAGCACCCGGTTGAACCGATACGCCGCGTTGGACGGCGTATCCGTCCCCACGCTGCCCAGCCCCTCCGCCACCAGCTCCACCAGCGCCTCGCGGTCCAGGGTCAGCGCCAGCGCCCGCCGCACCCGCACGTCGTCGAACGGCTTCTGGTTGCACCCCATGATCACGTCCAGGAACTGCCCCGACGCCGTCCGCAGCGCCTTGATCCCCGGCGCGCCCTTCAACCGCTCGAACTCCGTCGGCTGCCCGAACAGCAGCAGGTCCGTATCCCCCGCCACCTGCGCCGCCGTCCGCGCCCCCGCGTCCGGATACAGGACGACCTCGACCCGATCCAGATACGGCCGCCCGGCATCGTAATAGGCCGGGTTCCGCTCGACGACCGTAAGCCGGGACGGCTCGTACGACACCAGCCTGAACGGCCCGGTCCCCACCGCCTCCCGGTCCAGCCGCGCCGCCCCCGCCGCCAGAACCGCGGCCGGCACGATCTTCGCGTTCGTATACGCCAGCGCCACCGGCAGGTCCGCGTAGGCCCCCTTCAGCTTTACCGCGACCGTCATGTCGTCGACGGCCGAAACCGCCTCCACCGGCCCGATATTGCTCCGCGCCGGAGAGCCCGTCGCCGGGTCCAGGATCGCCGCGAACGTCGCCGCGACATCCTTCGCCGTCAGCGCGCTCCCGTCATGAAACACGACGCCCGGCCGCAGCTTGAACACCCACTCCGTCAGCGCCTCGTTCGACGTCCAGGACACCGCCAAATCCGGCTGCGCCTCCATGTCCGGCCCCAGCCGCGTCAAGCCGCTGTACAGCAGCTCTCCCAGCAGATACTCCGGCCCCACCCGGTGCTGCAGCGGATTGAGCTTCGCCGGCGCGCCTGCTCGACGCTGACCCGCAGCGTTCCCCCCCGCCGCGCCTGCGCCCGCACGCCGCCCGCCGCCACCACACCCGCCGCCATCAACGCCCGACGCTTCATGGAAAAGCCCTCTCCCGCCTGCGGGGGAGGGTTGGGTGAGGGTCCCAGCCGCACGCCCGCCCAGCCGCAAGATGCAAGAACCCTACCGCCGCAACAACACATCCTTCGCCGCATTCACCCGCGACGCCAGCCAGTCCGTCCCGCCCCCATCCGGATGCGCCGTCCGCATCAGCCGAACCCACGCCGCCCGGACGTCGCTGTCCGAAGCCCCCTCCTCCAGCCCCAGGACCTCCAGCGCCTCCCGCCGCCCCATCTTCGCCGACGGGGCCGCCTTCACCCCCCGGCTCTCCTGCCAGAAGCTCCACGCCAGCGGACCCAGCAGCACCAGCCCGCTCGCCGCCGCCACCCCCCGCCCCGTCAGGAACAGCATCGCCGCCAGGCTCAACCCCGCCAGGGCCGCCACCCACGCCAGCAGCGCCTTGATGTTCGCCACCGGCGCCCGGGAAAACGCGCTCGCCGCCCACATCAGGACGCCGACCGCCACCAGCCCGAGCGCCAGCGCAATCACGCGGCCCGGCCGAACAACTGCGCCTGCAGCGCCGCCACCGCGCTCACGTTCACGATCCCCCGCGCCGTGACGCCCGGCACCACCACATGGATCGGCTTGCTCATCCCCAGCAGCAACGGCCCAATCGGCAGCCCGTCCGCACCCGCCTTCAGCAGGTTGAACGCGATGTTCGCCGCATCCAGCGTCGGCATGATCAGCAGGTTCGCGACCCCGTCCAGCCGGCTGTCCCCCACCATCCGCTCCCGCAGGCTCGGCACCAGCGCCGCATCCGGGTGCATCTCGCCATCCACCTCCAGCTCCGGCGCCTGCACGCGGATCAACGCCAGCGCCCGCCGCATCTTCCGCGCACTGTCGCTGTTGCTGGTCCCGAAGCTCGAATGCGACATCAGCGCCACCTTCGGCACCACGCCGAAATGCCGCACCGCATCCGCCGCCAGCACCGTCATCTCGGCGATCTCCTCGGCCGTCGGATCGACGTTCACGTGCGTGTCGCACACGAAGATGTTGCCGGCGCCCAGGATCATCGCCGACAACGCATAGATCCGCGACACCTCCGGCCGCTTCGGGATGATCGGCATGAGGTATGTCATGTGCCGCCACCAGTCGCCGGTGCCGCCGCAGATCGCCGCGTCCGCCTCCCCGGCCTGCAACAGCATCGCGGCCGCGACCGTCTGCCGCCGCACCATCCGCCGGGCTGCGGCGTCCGGCGGCACCCCGCGCCGCCCCACCAGCCGCTGATACGTCTCCAGCAGCGGATCGAACACCGCCCGGTCCGTCTCGGGGTCCAGCACCCGCACGTTCTCGCCCAGTCGCAGCCGCAAGCCCATTGCCTTCACCTTGAGCGCGATCGCGTCGTGGTTCCCGATCAGGATCGGCTCCGCCACCCCGTCATCGACCAGCGTCTGCACCGCCCGCAGGACCCGCTCATCCGCGCCCTCGGCATAGACGATCCGCTGCAGCGACGTCTTCGCCGCCTCCACCACCGGCCGCATCAACTGCCCCGACCGGAACACGAACTTCTCGAGATCGCGACGATACGCCGCGAAATCCTCGATCGGCCTCCGCGCCACCCCGCTCGCCATCGCCGCCCGCGCCACCGCCGGCGCAATCTGCAATATCAACCGCGGGTCGAACGGCTTCGGGATGATGTACTCGGGCCCGAACACCGGCGCCGCCCCGCCATACGCGGCCGCCACCACCTCGCTCGCCTCGACCCGCGCCAGTTCCGCCGTCGCCTCCACGGCGGCCACCTTCATCGCCTCGTTGATCTCGGTGGCGCCGACATCGAGTGCCCCCCGAAAGATGAACGGGAAGCACAGCACGTTGTTCACTTGGTTCGGGTAATCGGTCCGCCCCGTCGCCACGATCGCATCCGGCCGCGCCGCCCGCACCAGCTCGGGCAATATCTCCGGGTCCGGGTTCGCCAACGCCAGGATCAGCGGCTTCTCCGCCAGCAGCGGCAGCCACTCCGGCTTCAGCACCCGCGGCGCCGAAAGCCCCAGGAAGATGTCCGCCCCCGCCAGCACGTCGCCCAGCGACCGCGCATCGGTCTGCCGCGCGTACCGCGCCATGTTGGGCGCCATGTCCGGCTCCCGCCCCTCGTACACCACGCCCTTCACGTCCGTCAGCGTGACGTTCCCGGCCTTCAGCCCCATCGTCACCAGCAGATCCACGCACGCCAGCGCCGCGGCCCCGGCCCCGCTCGTCACCAGCCGCACGTCCTCCAGCCGCTTGCCCTGCAGCACCAGCCCGTTCCGGATCGCCGCCGCCACGATGATCGCCGTGCCATGCTGGTCGTCATGGAACACCGGGATCCCCATCTTCTCCCGCAGCCGCCGCTCGATCTCGAAGCACTCGGGCGCCTTGATGTCCTCGAGGTTGATCGCCCCGAACGTCGGCTCCAGCGCCGCCACCACCGTGCAGAACACGTCCGGGTCCTCGGCATCCACCTCGATGTCGAACACGTCGATGCCCGCGAACTTCTTGAACAGGACGGCCTTGCCCTCCATCACCGGCTTGCCCGCCAGCGCCCCGATGTTCCCCAGACCCAGCACCGCGGTCCCGTTGGAGATCACGCCCACCAGGTTCCCGCGCGCGGTGTAATCCCGCGCCTTGTCCGGGTCGGCCTTGATCTCGAGGCACGCGGCCGCAACCCCCGGGGAATACGCCAGCGACAAGTCCCGCTGCGTCGCCATCCGCTTCGTCGGCTCCACCGAAAGCTTACCCGGCGTCGGCAGCCGATGGTAATCCAGCGCCGCCTTTCGGAAATCCTCGTCCATCACCACGTTCCCTCACAATTGGAGGCACGATTGGTCAGGCGCTCAAGGAACGCAACCGGCAGCAGGGAAGAAGAAGGAATGCGGTCGAGAAGACTCGAACTTCCACAGGGTTTCCCCCACAA
>CAXTPG010000021.1:0-48114 GCA_964246015.1 uncultured Acetobacteraceae bacterium | reverse complement strand
TCCAGGGCAACTGGAAGCTGATGATGGAGAACAGCCGCGAGTGCTACCACTGCGCCACGCAGCATCGGCCGCTGATGAAGTATTTCCTGGACATCTACGACTTCAAGAAGCCGGAGGACAACGCGTTGATCAGCGCGTTCTGGGAGCGGCTGGAGCGGGACGGGGTGCCGTGCCATATCGCGGAGGGACCGGATTACCGGGCGACGCGGCTGCCGTTCACGAACGGGGCGGTATCGACGACGGCGGATGGGAAGCCGGCGGTGGCCCGGCTGCTGGGCGAGGTGCCGCACAACGACGTGGGGTCGTTGCGGTGGGTGCATTATCCGAGCGTGTTCAACCATGCCCTGGGGGATTACGCGGTCATGGTACGGATGCTGCCGTTGACGCCGGGGACGACGGAGGTGTGCACGAAGTGGCTGGTGGATCCGGATGCGGTGGAGGGGGTGGATTACGACCTGGCCCGGCTGCGCGAGATCTGGAGCGTCACCAACGACGAGGACGGGGCGCTGGTGGAGCGGAACCAGATCGGGGTCAATTCCCCGGCGTATGAGCCCGGGCCGTATTCGCCGGAGCTCGAGGCCGGGGTGATCAAGTTCGTCGACTGGTATTGCGACAAGCTGGCGCGGCATCTGGGCGGGGGGATGCTGCGGGAGGTTGCGGCGTAGGGGGTGGGGTCGGGCCGGCGCTACGCGTGTGGGCGTTCGGGTCTTGACGGGGGGGAGCGCATTCCGCAATAGCCGGGGCGGAATACGCGGGCCCGGGACTGTTCGGGCCGCCATGCGTCAAAGGGCGGGATGCGGACAGACGAAGAAGCAACGATTTGGGTCGATGTCGAGGACTTCTTCGCCTATTTCGAATTCAACCCACGGCCGAGCGGAATCCAGCGGCTGGCGTTCGAGATCAAGCGGGCGCTGCATGGGCTGAAGGCGGGCGGGGTGCGGTTCGTGCGGCGGGGTCCGCAGGGCGGGCCGTTGCTGCGGGAGGTGGGGTGGGACGCGGTGGAGGCGGTGTTCCATCGGCCGCCGCCGGTCCGCGTGCTGCCCCCGCCCCCGCCGCCTGTGCCGGAGAGACCGAAGCGGATCCTGGGGGTCGTCGAGCGGTTGCCGCCGGAGTTGCGGGCGCCGCTGGTGCGCGCGGGGGTGCTGCAGCTGCATGTGTGGCGGAACCTGATGGTGCTGGTGCGGGGGGTTCCGCCTGAGCCACCACCGCGGGAGGCGATGGAGGTGGTGGATCCGCTGGCCGGGGAAATCCGGGCGGGGGATTGGCTGGTGGTTTTGGGGGCGCCCTGGGCGGTGGCCGGGTTCCCGGCGTGGCTTGCCGACGTGAAGGCGCGGTATGGCGTCCGGGCGGCGCTGCTGTTGTACGATCTGGTGCCGGCGCGGCATCCGGAGTGGTGCGCGCCGGTGCTCGTGGCGGAGTTCGACGCGTGGCTCGACGCGACGCTGCCGCAATGCGAGCGGCTGATGGCGATCTCGCGGCATACCGCGACGGATGTGGAGGCCTATGCGCGGGAGCGTGGGCTGGCGCTGGGGGGGGCGGTCGCGCCCATCCCGATCGGGACCGGGTTCGGGGACGGGGTGGTGGAGGCCGGGCCGGCGCCCGAGGGGCTGCCGCGGCCGGGGAGCTACGTGCTGTTCGTGTCGACGCTGGAGGCGCGGAAGAACCATGCGCTGGCGGTGCGGGTGTGGCGGCGGTTGGCGGACGAGGTCCGGGCGGGGGTGCGGGATGCGGCCAGCGTGCCGGACCTGGTGTTCGCGGGGCGTGTGGGGTGGCTGGTGTCGGACCTGCTGCAGCAACTGGAGAACACGGCGTGGTTGCGGGGGCGGGTGCGGCTGATCCGCGACCCGTCGGATGCGGAGCTGCGGGCGCTGTATGCGGGGTGCCGGTTCACGATCTTCCCGTCGTTGTTCGAGGGGTGGGGGCTGCCGGTCACGGAGAGCCTTGCGGCAGGCAAGCCGTGCCTGAGTTCGGACGCGGCGGCGCTGCCGGAGGCGGGCGGCGCGCTGGGGCGGTGGTTCGATCCGGAGAGCCTGGATTCGGCGCACCGGGCGGTGGCGGCCTTGCTGGACGACCCGGCCGGGGTCGATGCGTGGGAGGCCGAGGTGCGGCTTGGGTTCAGGCCGGTGCCCTGGGCCGACACCGCGCGGGCGGTGCTGGCGCAGTTGGGCCGTGCGGCATGAGGACGGTGTGGTTCGATGTCGAGGATCTCTTCGACTACTTCCGGGGCGGGCACAAGCGGATCAGCGGCATCCAGCGGCTGACGTTCGAGATCTATCGGGCGGCGCATGGAGTGGGCGGGCAGCGGGTGCGGTTCGTGCGGCACGGGCCGACGCCGCTCGCGTTCGAGGTTCTGGAGTGGGCCTGGATCGAGGCGGCGTTCTCGACCGTGGTGGGGCCGGCCTTGGACGCGCCGAAGGTCGCGGGACCGGTGGTGGATACGCAGGCGGCCCCGGAGGGGGATCCGGGGGAATTGGCCGTCGTGGAGCCGGAGCGGTCGGCGACGCGGCGGGCTGCGGCGCGGGTCGTGGATCTGCTGCCGGGGCGGGTGCGGCGGCCGCTGGTGCTGGCGGGCGTGATGCAGGCGCAGGCGGTGGTGGAGGTGGGGCGGTTCCTGGTGCGGGTGGTGCGCCTGGGCGTGCGCGCGGTGGTGAAGATGGCCACGCCGGCGCCGCGTGCCGTGCCCGAGGTGAGGGCCGCGTTGCCGCCGGTGGTCGCGGAGGGGCCTTCGTTCGAGGATTTGGCTCGGCCCGGGGATGTGTTGCTGGTGCTGGGGTCGCCGTGGTTCCGGCAGGAGTACAGCCGGTTGGCGCGGTGGGTGCGGGACGAGCGGCGGATGCGGTTCGGTGTGCTGGTGCATGACCTGGTGCCGCTGCGGCGGCCGGAATGGAGCCATTCGGGCGTCACGCGGGCGTTCAAGGACTGGTATGCGGACGTGCTGCCGTTCTGCGACCTGGTGCTGGCGAACTCGCGCAGCACGGCGGCGGATGTCGAGGCGTATGCCCGGGAGATCGGGGTCGCCCTGCCGCGGGCGGTGCGGGCGGTCCCGGTGGGGACCGGGTTCGGGCCGGCGGTGGCGGCGGCCCATGGGCCCGGGGTGCCGGGGGAATATGTGCTGTTCGTGTCGACCATGGAGGCGCGGAAGAATCACGCGCTGGTCGTGAAGGTGTGGCGGCGGCTGCTGGACGAGGAGCGGGCGGGGGTGCGGGCGGCCGGGTCGGTGCCGGAGCTGGTGTTCGCGGGCCGGGTGGGGTGGCTGGTCGCGGATCTGGTGCAACAGCTGGAGAACACGGCCTGGTTGGGCGGGCGCATCCGGATGGTGCAGGACCCTTCGGACGCGGAGCTGCGGGCGTTGTATGCGGGGTGCCTGTTCACGGTGTTCCCATCCTTGCACGAGGGGTGGGGGTTGCCGGTGACGGAGAGCCTGTCGCTGCGGACGCCGTGCCTTTCATCCGACGCGGGGGCGCTGCCGGAGGCCGGGGGGGCGTTGTGCCGGTATTTCGATCCGGAGGATGTGGGTTCGGCGCAGCGGGCGGTGGCGGCGCTGCTGGACGACCGGGCGGGGCTGGAGGCGTGGCGGGACCAGGTGCGGCGGGAGTTCCGGCCCACGGCGTGGACGGAGACGGCGGCGGCGGTGCTGGAGGAGGCGGGGTTTGCTGGCTGAGGCTCGGCGTGCGCTGCGGGAGGGGGTGACGCTGCACCCGGTGGCGGTGGGCAGCGTGGTGCTGGCGGGGGCGTATTTCTGGTTCCTGCTGACGCGGCAGGCGCTGCCGGGGCAGGACGGCTTGCACCCGTTGGGGTGGTGGGGGTGGTTCGACCAGGGGCGGACGTTGGAGTCGCTGCGGGCGTTCGCGGCCTTCGATCTTTCGGCGGCGCGGCATTGGTATCCCGTGGGGTATTCGCTGCTGGGGGTGCCGTTCCCGTCGATGGGGTTCCGGGCGCATCCGTTCGTCGTCGTCGATCTGGTTTGCCTGCTGGCGACGTTCTGGGCGTTCGTGGCGGTCGCCGGGGCGTGCGGGGTGCGGCGGGCGTGGGCGTGCCTGGTGTTCGTGCTGGCGGTGACATGGGACTCGCAGATCTTCAGCGAGTGGGTGATCCCATGGAACAGCACGCCGGCGGCGGCGCTGGTGTGGGCGGTGCTGGCGGTGTGCGCGCGGTGGTTGGCCGGGGTGCGGCATCCGGTGCTGCTGGGGGCGTTGGCGGGGGCGGTGCCGTTGTTCCGGCCGACGGAGGCCCCGGCGGTGGCGTTGTGCGTGGCGTGGGTGCTGGTGGCGGATTGGCGGGCGGGGGTGTTGGGGCGGCGGACGCTGCTGGGCGTCGCGGCCGGGGGGGCGTTGCTGGTGGGGGCCGGGGTGGGGCTGCACCTGGCCATCCATGGGCCCCGGGCGAGCGAGTACATGCTGCTGAGCCGGCGGCTGGGGTTCTCGGTCCGGGATCTCGGGTGGAAGGCCTATGTGCTGCTGGCGGACCCGTACTGGTGGTTCTGGGACGGGCCGGGGCTGCTGCGACGGGCGCCGTGGGTGGCGCTCGGGTTTGCGGGGATGGTTGCGGCGCTCGTGCGGGGGCGGGCTTCGGGGATGTTGGCAGCGGCGCTGACGGTGCATCTGCTGCTGTATGTGAGCTACGTCGATCTGCTGCCGACGGGACTGTGGCGGTTCAACAACGTGCATTACTTCAAGTGGGCGGTGCCCGGGTATGCGCTGCTGGCGTGGTTGCTGGTGCGGGACATGGTGCCATGGCGGTGGCGGTTGCCGTCCTTCGTCGCTGCCGGGGCGGTCGTGGCGATGGCGGGGGTTTCGCTGGTGCGGGTGGCGCCACGGGCGGCGGGGGCGGATGAGGCGGCGAAGATGCTGGAGTACCGGGGGGATGCTCCGGGGTTCGACGCAAGCTATTTCGGGGCGTTCCGGCTTCGGGACGGGCGCGGGGTGCTGGCGAACATCTCGGACGTGCGGGCGTTTCCGGTGCCGGGGGGGATGCGGGTGATCGGGCTGTCGCGGCGGATCGAGGGAGATGTGGTGTTCGAGCCGGGGCACGGGCTGCCGGACGGGCTGGTGGCGGGGGTGCCGGAGCGGTTTGTGCCGGCGCTGGTGCTTGGGCGGCCGTGCTGGGTGCCGGGGTCGTTGTGCGGGGCGCGGGTGGTTAACGGGCTGCTGCCGCCATTGCCTTCGCGGTGAGGGGCTGGGGTGGGTGCGCGGTGGGTTGAAGGACCCACCCTACGGTCGCTTAATCGTCACACTGCGACAGGGTAGCGTATCGTATGGGGGGCGCCGACAGGAGGCCGGCTTGGATCCATTGGTCGTCATCGAGGGGTTGCGCGTGGCGTTCCGGGGGGTTCCGGCGCTGCATGGGATCGATCTGGTGGTCCATAAGGGCGAGAGCCTGGGGCTGGTGGGGGAGAGCGGGTGCGGGAAGTCGGTGACGTGGCTGGCGGCGCTGGGGCTGCTGCCGGGGAACGCCGTGGTTTCCGGGAGCGTGCGGCTGGGGGGTGAGGAGCTGCTGGGGGCGGCGCCGGCGGTGCTGGACCGGGTGCGCGGGGGGCGGATCGCGACGATCTTCCAGGACCCGGCCAGCGCGTTGAACCCGGTGCACCGGATCGGGCGGCAGGTGGCGGAGGCGGTGCGGCTGCATCGGGGGATGGATGGGGGCGCGGCGCGGGCCGAGGCGCTGCGGCTGCTGGACCAGGTGGGGATCCCGGATGCAAGGCGGCGGCTGGACTCGTATCCGCACGAGATGTCGGGCGGGCAGAATCAGCGGGTGATGATCGCGATGGCGCTGGCGGGCCGGCCGGAGCTGCTGGTGGCGGACGAGCCGACGACGGCGCTGGATGTGACGATCCAGGCAGGCATCCTGGATCTGCTGCGGCGGCTGCAGGCGGAGACGGGGATGGCCCTGGTGCTGATCAGCCATGATCTGGGCGTGGTGGCGGAGACGTGCAGCCGGGTGTGCGTGATGTATGCGGGACGGGTGGTGGAGGAGGCGGGGGCGGAGGCGTTGTTCGCCGGCCCGCTGCATCCGTATTCCGAGGGGTTGCTGGCGGCATTGCCGGAGATGACGGGGCCGCGGCGGCGGCTGGCGGCGATCCCGGGCGGGGTGCCTGAGGCGGGGCGGCTGCCGCCGGGGTGCGCGTTCGCGCCGCGGTGCGGGCGGGCCATCGAGGCGTGCGACGCGGCAGCGCCGGGGCTGCGGGCGGTGGGGCCGGGGCGGCTGGCGGCGTGCATCCGGGTGGGCGCGGGGGTGGCCAGGGCGCCGGCGTACGCATGATGCTGGAGATGGTGGACGTCGCGCGGGTGTATCGGCAGCGGCGCAACCCGTTCTCGGCGCCGGTTGCGGTGCGGGCGGTGGACGGGGTGAGCCTTTCGGTCGCGGCGGGGCGGACGCTGGGGGTGGTGGGGGAGAGCGGGTGCGGGAAGAGCACGACGGGGCGGATCGCGTTGGGGCTGGAGCGGCCGGACGAGGGGTGGGTGCGGTTCGAGGGGGCGGCGATGCCGGCACCGGGGAGCAAGGCGTGGCGGCGGATGCGGGCGCGGCTGCAGCTTGTGCCGCAGGACCCGCTGGGGGCGCTGGACCGGCGGCTGACGATCGCGGACCAGGTGGCGGAGCCGCTGGCGATCCATGGGTTGCCCGGGGGGCGGGCCCGGGTGGGCGCGTTGCTGGAGCAGGTGGGGTTGCGGGCGGATTTGGGCGCGCGGCATCCGCATGCGCTGAGCGGGGGCCAGCGGCAGCGGGCGGTGCTGGCGCGGGCGTTGGCGACGGACCCGCAGCTGCTGGTGCTGGACGAGCCGGTGAGCGCGCTGGATGTGAGCATCCAGGCGGGGATCGTGAACCTGCTGCTGGATGTGCAGGCGGCGCGGGGCCTGGCGATGATGTTCATCAGCCATGACCTGAAGGTGGTTCGGCAGGTGAGCCACGAGGTGGCGGTGATGTATCTGGGGCGGGTGGTGGAGCGGGGGGAGCCGGACGCGGTCTTCCATGACCCGGCGCATCCGTATGCGCGGGCGCTGGTCTCGGCGATTCCGGTGCCGGGGGCCCGGGCGGTGGAACGGATCGTTCTGGCGGGAGACCCGCCCAATCCGGCGGCGCGGCCCTCGGGGTGTGCGTTCCATCCGCGGTGTCCGGTGGCGGTGGGGATGTGCCGGGTCACGGACCCGGTGCTGCGGGACCGGGGGGATGGGCGGATGGTGGCGTGTCATCTGGCGGGCGTGGGTTCTTTGGGGGTAGCGGCTTGATGGTGGCGATTTCGAGACGTGGTGTCGTCCTTGGGCTGGCGGCGCTTCCGCGCGTGGCGATCGGGCAGGCGGCCCGGCCTGTGCTGACGGTGGCGGTGCAGAAGATCGCGAATACGGGGCTGCTCGATCCGTTGCGGGAGCAGTCGAGCAATGCGAGCGAGCGGTATCTGGGGCTGGTGCTGGAGACGTTGATCGGGCGGGATCAGCAGGGGGATCTGCGGCGGGTGCCGGGGCTGGCGGAGAGCTGGCGGCGGGTGGATGGGCGGACGATCGAGCTGGCGCTGCGGCCGGGCGTCGTGATGCATGACGGGCGGGCGATGACGGCGGAGGATGTCGCGTGGTCGTTCGGGCCGCGGATGTTCGGCGGGGACACGCCCGGGGATGCGCGGGCGGTGGCGGTGCGGCATTGGCCGGCGCTGGAGCGGGTGGAGGCGGTGGGGCCGCTGACGATCCGGGTTTTCAATCGGACGCCGGATCTGACGATGGAAGGCAGGCTTGCGGCGGGCGGGAGCGAGGTGGTGAGTGCCGCCGCGCACCAGGCGGCGGGGTGGGCGGCGGCGGCGCGGCGGCCGGTGGGGACGGGGCCGTACAAGGTGGCGTCGTTCCGGCCCGACGTGGAACTGGTGCTGGAGGCGCATGATCCGTGGTGGGGCGGGCGGGCGCCGTATTCGGCGGTTCGGTTCGTCGAGGTGCCGGAGGCGGCGGCGCGGGCGGACGGGTTGCGGTCCGGGCAGTTCGGGCTGGCGGCGGATATCGGGCCGGATCAGATCGTCGAGATCGAGCGGGACCGGCGGCTGCAGGTGGTGGGCGGGCCGGTGCCGAATCATCGGATCGTGGTGTTCGACAGCAAGCATCCGCAGTTGCGGGACCCGCGGGTCCGGCTGGCGATGGCGCATGCGGTGGATGGCGGGGCGATCGTGGAGGCGTTGTGGGCCGGGCGGACGGTGGTTCCGGCGGGGCTGCAATGGGGGTTCTACGGGGCGATGTTCGTGGAGGGGTGGTCGGTGCCGCCGTACGATCCGGGGCGGGCGAAGTCGCTGCTGGCGGATGCGGGGTATCGGGGGGCGCCGATCCCCTACCGGATCCGGAACAACTACTACACCGCCGAGGTCGCGACGGCGCAGGTTCTGGTGGAGATGTGGCGGGCGGTTGGGCTGAACGTCGAGATCGAGGTGCGGGAGAACTGGAGCCAGGTGCTGGATACGTCGCGGCCGCGGGGGGCGCGGGACTGGTCGAACAGTGCCGTGTTCGACGATCCCGTCAGCAGCATCGTGAACCAGCATGGGCCGAACGGGGCGCAGCAGACGAACGGGGAGTGGACGAACGCGGAGATGAACCGGCTGTCGCCGCTGCTGGAGAGCGGGGAGGACATGGGGGAGCGGAAGCGGGTGTTCGCGCGGATGCTGGCGATCTGCGAGCGGGAGGACCCGGCGTATCTGGTGCTGCATCAGAATGCCTCGTTCGTCGCGAAGCGGCGGGATTTGGGGTGGCGGGCTTCGCCTTCGTTCTTTCTGGATTTGAGTTCTCGGGGCGTGGGGTGATCCGGTTCGTGCTGTTGCGGTTCGGGCGGGCTTTGCTGACGATCTCGTTGGTCGTGACGTTCGCGTTCGTCGTGCTGCGGCTTTCGGGGGATCCGGCGATGCTGATCCTGAACGTGGATGCCCCGGCGGAGGCGATCGCGGCGTTCCGGAAGGCGTGGGGGTTGGATCAGCCGGTCTGGGTTCAGTATCTGGAGTATGTGAGGCATGTCGCGGTGGGGGAGTTGGGGCAGTCGATGCGGGACGGGCGGCCGGCGGCGGCGCTGGTGTGGGAGCGGATCCCGGCGACCTTGCTGATCACGCTGCCGGCGCTGTGCATCAAGGTGGGGGTGGGTGTCCCGGCCGGGGTGTATGCGGCGCTGCATCGGGGGTCGTGGATCGACCGGGCGGTGATGGCGGCGGCGGTGGCGGGGTTCACGGTGCCGAGCTTCGTGCTGGGGCTGGTGCTGGTGCTGGTGTTCGCGGTCCAGTTGGGGTGGCTGCCTTCGGGCGGGCAGGATAGCTGGTTGAGCCCGGTGTTGCCGGTGATCACGCTGGGGGTCGGCGGGGCGGCGATCCTGGCGCGGTTCACGCGGAGCGCGATGCTGGAGGTGCTGGGGCAACCGTATATCCGGACGGCGATGGCGAAGGGGGTGCCGTGGCATCGGGTGGTGCGGGGGCATGCGCTGCCGAATGCCGCGATCCCGACGGTGACGATCGTGGGGTTCATGGTGGGGAGCCTGGTGGCCGGGGCGGTGGTGGTGGAGAGCGTGTTCAGCTGGCCCGGCGTGGGGCGGCTGCTGGTGGTGGCGGTGTCCAACCGGGATCTGGCGGTGGTGCAGACGATTCTTCTTCTCGTGGCCTGCACGATGGTGACGGCGAACCTGGTGGTGGACCTTCTTTACGGCGTGCTGGATCCCCGGCTTCGGGTGGCGAAGTGAGTGCCTCGGCCGCGACCCTCACCCCGACCGTCTCCCGCAGGCGGGAGAGGGGGTTTTCTCCGCTTGTCGTGTTTGCGGTCGTGTGGGTGGCGGCGATTCTGTTCGTGGCGGTGTTCGCGGACTGGCTGCGGCCGTATGGGATCACGCAGTTCGACTTGCGGAATCGGTTGGCAACGCCGGGGAACGCGGCGCATTGGCTGGGGACGGACGAGCTGGGGCGGGATGTGCTGTCGCGGCTGATCGTGTCGATCCGGATTTCGCTGTTGATCGCGTTCGGGGCGACCGCGATGGCGGCGGTGCTGGGGACGGTGCTGGGGTTCCTGGCGGCGCAGTTCCGGGGGTGGGTCGAGCAGGCGGTGCTGATGCTGATCGACTTCCAGGCGGCGTTGCCGTTCCTGATCCTGGCGCTTTCGGTGCTGGCGTTCTTCGGGAACTCGTTGGGGTTGTTCGTGTGCCTGATGGGGTTGTACGGGTGGGAGCGGCATGCGCGGATCGCGCGGGGGTTGGCGATCGCGGCGGATGCGCAGGGGTATGCTTCGGCGGTGCGGCAGTTGGGGGCGGGTCCGTTCCGGGTGTATCTGCGGCATGTGCTGCCGAATATCGCGAGCACGTTGATCGTGTCGGCGACATTGAGCTTTCCGGAGGTGATATTGCTGGAGAGCGGGTTGTCGTTCCTGGGGTTGGGGATCCAGCCGCCGATGACGTCGTTGGGGAACATGATCGGGTATGGGCGCGAGTATCTGACGCGGGCGCCGTGGATATTGCTGGCGCCGAGCGCGGTCGTGGTGGTGACGACGTTCAGCGTGAGCGTGCTGGGGGATTGGCTGCGGGACAGGCTGGACCCTACGTTGGGGTGAGATCGCCCCGGAGACCTGCTGCATGACCGAACTTTGGCGCCTTTCGGCGATGGACCTGGCTGCCCGTATCCGTGCCCGGGCGGTTTCGGCGCGGGAGGCGGCGGAGGCGGCGCTGGCGCGGCTCGATGCCGTCAACCCGGCGCTGAACGCCGTCGTCGCGCACCGGCCCGAGGCGGTGCGGGCGCGGGCGGATGCGGTGGATGCGGCGATCGGGCGGGGGGAGGACCCGGGCGTGCTGGCGGGGGTGCCGGTGACGGTGAAGGTGAACGTCGATCAGGCCGGGTTCGCGACGACGAACGGGCTGGTGCAGCAGGCGAACCTCATGGCCACCGCCAACAGCCCGGTGGTGGACAATCTGGAAGCGGCAGGGGCGGTGATCATCGGGCGGACGAATGCGCCGGCGTTCAGCCTGCGGTGGTTCACGACGAACCTGCTGCACGGGGACACGAAGAATCCCCGGGACGCGTCGTTGACGCCGGGGGGGTCTTCCGGCGGGGCGGCGAGCGCGGTTGCGGCGGGGATCGGACATGTGGCGCATGGGACGGATATCGGGGGATCCGTGCGGTATCCCGCCTATGCGTGCGGGGTGCATGGGTTGCGGCCGAGCCTGGGGCGGATTCCGGCGTGGAATGCGAGTTCTCCGGAGCGGGGGATCGGGCCGCAGTTGATGGCGGTTTCGGGGCCGTTGGCGCGGACGGTGGGCGACGTGCGGGCCGGGTTGCTGGCGATGATGCGGGGGGATGCTCGGGACCCCTGGTGGGTTCCGGTGCCGTTCGAGGGGCCGGCGGTCGTGCGGCGGGTGGCGTTGTGCCTGCGGCCGGACGGAATGGCGATCGTGCCGGAGGTCGAGGCGGCGCTGCTGGATGCGGCCGGGCGGCTGCGGGCGGCGGGGTACGTGGTCGAGGAGGTGGACGCGGTCCCGGGGTTCCGGGAGGCGACGCAGTTGCAGCTGAAGCTGTGGCTGGGGGATGGGTGGGCCGGGTTCCGCGCGGCGGTGGAGCGGGAGGGAGACCCGGGGGCTTTGGCGGTCGTGGCCGGGGTGGAGGGGCTGGCGGAGTCCTTGCCGGCGGACGTGATCGCCACGACGCTGGTGCGGCGGAACACGATCACCCGGGAATGGACCCGGTTCCTGGCGGAATGGCCGCTGCTGATGGTGCCGGTTTCGGGGGAGTTGCCGTTCGCCGACGGGCTGGACATGCAGGGGGGCGGGGCGTTCGCACGGGTGCTGGAGGCGCAGCTTGTGCAGACGGGGCTGCCGTTGATGGGGCTGCCGGGGCTGGTGGTGAGCACGGGGATGGTGGGGACGGCGCCGGTGGGGGTGCAGATCATCGGGCAGCGGTATCGGGAGGACCTGATGCTGGCGGCCGGGGAGGCGATCGAGGCGGGTGGCGTGCCGCCGATGCCGGCGGAGTGTTGATCCCGGCATGATGCGGCCGGGTTGGGGGGAGCGTTTGGCGATGACGGCCGTGTTCGTCGCCAACGGGACGGCGTTCGGCGCCTGGGCGGGGAGTATTCCGTGGTTGCGGGATGCGCGGCGGCTGGACGAGGCGAGCCTGGGGATCGTGCTGCTGTGCATCAGCCTGGGGGCGGTGGGGGCGATGCAGGTGGCGGGGCGGTATGCCGCGCGGATGGGGCTGGTGCGGGCGTGCTGGGTGGGGACGCTGGTGCTGGGGGCGGCGCTGCCGTGGCCGGTGCTGGCGCAGGGGTGGTGGGCGCTGCTGGGGGCGGCGGTGTTGCTGGGGTTCGCGATGGGGTGGCTGGACGTGTGCATGAACGCGCATGCGGCCGGGCTGGAGCGGCGGTGGGGGACGGCGATCATGTCGTCGTTCCATGCGGGGTGGAGCCTGGGGCAGCTGGTGGGGTCGGCGCTGGTGGGGGTGTTGGCGGGGGCGGGGGTGCGGCTGCTGCCGTCGTTGATCGTGGCGGGGGTGGTGGCGGGGTGCGGGCTGTGGGCGTTGCGTCTTTCGCCCGGGGGGGAGGCGCCGGAGCGGGTGCGATTCGCGTGGCCGAGCCTGGCGATGCTGGCGCTGTGCGCGGTGATCGGGGCGAGCTTCGCGATCGAGGGGGCGGTGGCGGACTGGTCGGGGGTTTTTCTGCGGGCCGAGCTGGGGGCGTCGACGGCGACGGCGACGACGGCGCTTGCGGTGTTCGCGGGGACGATGGTGGTGTTCCGGCTGGTGGGGGACCGGCTGGTGCGGATGCTGGGGCCGGTGCGGGTGGTGGTGTGGGGCGGGGTCGTGGCGGCGCTGGGGCTTGTGGTGGCGATCGCGGCGCCGTGGGTGGCGTTGGCTTCGGTGGGGTTCGGGCTGGTGGGGTTCGGGGTGGCGAACATCGTGCCGGTGGTGTTCAGCGCGGCGGGACGGGCGGGGGCGGCGGGGGTCGCGATGGTATCGACGGCGGGGTATGGGGCGATGATGGCGGCGCCGCCGCTGATCGGGTTCGTATCGAACGAGTGGGGGTTGCGGGCGGGGTTGGCGGTGATGGCGGCGGGGTGCGTGGGGATGGCGGCGTTGGGGCGCCGGGTGGGGTAGGGTGGTGAGGTACCAAGGCCAACGATTGCGAGTATTGGGTTTTGCCGTGAAGACGGCTACATCTTACAGACGGGTTAGTTCTGCCCGAAATCATGGTCTCGGGGACGACGAGTGCTCAGTCATCTTGCTTTGCACAACTTTACGGTCTTTGTTCGGGCAGATTTGACGTTTAGCCCGGGCTTGAACGTGTTCGTCGGGGGTAATGGCTCAGGGAAAACCCATCTTCTCAAACTACTATACTCCCTGCCAGCGTCTAGTCGGGAAGAGGGCAAGCGTTTTCCGGGTCAATCGCCGACGAAAGCTCTGATGCAGGTCAAGCTTGCGGAGAAGCTGGTTGGCGTTTTCCGGCCGGAGATTCTGGGGCGCCTTGCCCGTCGTGTTCAGGGGCGTTCGCGCTGTCAGGTCGAGTTGAATTTCAAATCTGCAGCGATGGACATCGCATTCAGTTTTTCGACCTCGACCAAGGCGGAGGTGCTTGTCGATAATCTTCCTTCAGCTTGGGTCGATTTAACTCCGGCCTACATACCCACGCGGGAGTTGCTGACGATCTATCCAAATTTCGTTGCGACCTATGAGAGCCGCTATCTCGATATCGAGGAGACGTGGAGAGATACGTGCTTGCTCCTCGGCACTCCGCTGGCACGTGGGCCGAGGGAGGCACGAATCAACGAATTGCTGCTTCCGCTCGAGGAGGCGATGCATGGAAAGATCGTGCTTGATCAGAATGGCCGGTTCTACCTGCGTTCGGTCACGGGGACGATGGAGATGCCACTCGTGGCGGAGGGGTTCCGGAAGCTTGGGATGGTGGCGCGGCTCATTGCGACAGGAGAGTTGGCTGGCACGGGTTATCTTTTTTGGGATGAGCCGGAGGCAAACCTCAATCCACGGCTTGTGAAGCAGGTTGCACGCACGATTTTTGAATTGAGCCGCGGAGGCACCCAGGTTTTCATTGCGACGCATAGTCTTTTTCTTCTAAGGGAGCTTGAGATTATTTTGGCTGCCCTACCGAGAAATCGCCGGCGATGCCGGTTTTTTGGGATACATGAGAAGGATGGTCAGAGCACGGTGAATCAAGGTAGCGGAATCGACGATATAGGCGACATCGCTTCACTCGACGAGGAACTGGAGCAGTCGGACCGGTACCTGGAGGCGACCAGTCTTTGACTGTCGTCGCTGTAGACGGCATGACATTCGCGGTGCCGGCACCGGCGATCATATCGGCTTACGACCGGTGGGCCTTCTATCGCAATCAGATCGGGCTTGTTCCCGGCGCCAAGGCTGTCGATCTCCTGATCATCGACCAGTCCACGGCATACTTGGTGGAGGTCAAGGACTACCGGCGAGATCGTGTGACAGGTCAGCCGCGATCGCGCAGCAAGCCGAGCGAACTGCATGTTGAAACGGCGCAGAAGGTGCTAGCGTCTTTGGGAGGAATGCTGGCGGCGGAGCGGCTGGCGCGGGATGACGGCGAGCGGAGCGTCGCTTCGGCTGTGTGCCGTGCCAGCGCGTTTCGCGTCGTGTTGCATCTGGAGCAGCCTTCCGGGAGTGGAGCGATTTTCAATCCGGCCAACATCCAGATCAAGCTGCGCAGCATTTTGAAAGGAATTGACCCTCATGCACGGGTGGTTTCCAAGCGGGATACTTCGCGATTGCCATGGAGTGTGACCGGTTAGACTCTCGAAGCCGGGTCTGAACCATTGATTGACGGGCCAAGATTTCGCATAGAATTCGCGCAAAGTTCACTTGGGGTGGGACCTGGTGCCGGGTGCAGGATGGGGGAAGCCGGGCCGGTGAATGTGCCGGGCGTGTGGGGGACCATCCATGGACCAGGCGTTCATTTCCGGCTTGTCGCGGCGTGGGTTGATCGCGGGGCTTGTGGTTGCGGCGTCGGGGGCTGCGGCGCAGACGCGGGGGGTGGCGCCGCCCAGCACGATCACGACGCCGCCGCGCGACTTCGGGCCGGGAGGGGCGCCGACGACGTATTTCAGCGATCCGGACGTTCTGAGCGTGGAGCCCGCGTTCAATGGGCTGGTGCAGCCCAATGCGAGCATCCAGCGGTTGTGGACGGGGGCGCTGTGGATGGAGGGGCCGGCCTGGTGCGCGCAGGGGCGGTATCTGCTGTGGAGCGACATCCCGAACAACCGGCAGATGCGCTGGCTGGAGGATGACGGGCATGTCAGCGTGTTCCGGGCGCCGAGCAACAACAGCAACGGCAACACGTTCGATTTCCAGGGGCGGCAGATCAGTTGCGAGCACCTGACGCGGCGGGTGGTCCGATACGAGCTGGACGGGTCTGTCAGCATTCTGGCGGACCGGTTCGAGGGGAAGCGGCTGAACTCGCCGAACGATGCGGTGCCGCACCCGGATGGGAGCGTGTGGTTCACGGATCCTCCGTATGGGGGGCAGTTGTACGAGGGGGCGCCGGACGTGGCGGGGGGGCCTTCGAATGCGGCGGGGCGGTTGAAGCCGTTGCCGGGGCAGCCGGCGGGGTTCGTGCCGGGGCGGCGGGAGCTGCCGACGAACGTGTATCGCTGGGACCCTTCGGGGCGGCTGGACCTGATGGTGCGGGAGGAGCAGGTGCCGGACCCGAACGGGCTTGCGTTCTCGGCCGATTACAAGCGGTTGTATGTGGCGAGCACGGGGAAGGGGCCGGGGGACCAGGGATCGGGCGGGAAGGGGGACGTGCACGTGTTCGACGTGGGGGCGGACAACACGCTGTCGGGCGGGCGGCTGTTCACGGATTGCATGGTGGACGGGGTGAAGTGCGGGCCTGACGGGGTGCGGTGCGACGTGGAGGGGAACGTGTGGCTTTCGAGCAATGCGGGGCGGAACGTGGGGTATAGCGGGGTGACTGTGTGGAGCCCGGCGGGCGTGCTGCTGGGGCGGATCCGGATTCCGGAGGTGGTGGGGAATCTGACGTTCGGCGGGCCGAAGCGGAACCGGCTGTTCATGGCGGGGAGCCAGTCGTTGTATTCGTTGTATGTGGGGACGCAGGGGGCTTCGCCGGGGTGATGGGGCCGGTCAGGGTTGGCCGGGGCCGAAGAGAGCCAGGATCAGGATATCGCCCGCGGGATACTCAACTGCGGCGGGAGCGGAGGAGGGCCAGGAGGGTTACGGCGACCGAGCAGGCGGCGATGCAGGCGGCGTAGATCGTGCCGTGCTCGCCTTCCTTGAAGGGCAGCCCGTCCGTGTTCATGCCGAAGAAGCCGGTGACCAGGGTGGGGGGCAGCAGGACGGCGCTGAGGATGCTGAGGGCGTTCAAGGTGCGGGCGGTGGCCTCGGCCTGGCGGTTCACGAGTTCGTCCTGAAGGGCGCGGCCGTGTTCGGCGACGGCGCGGAGTTCGTCGACGGCGGTGATGAGGCGGCGGCGGGTGGTGTCGTGGGCCTTGCTGGCGACCCAGCCGGGCAGGTCGTGGACGTCGTCGCGGGTCAGGCGCTCGATGGGCATGACGACGCGTTGGAGGCGGGTGGCCTCGCGGCGGACGCGGCCGAGGCGCTGGCTGATGGTGCGGAAGGTGCGGTCTTTGCCGTCGAGGAGGTCGTCCTCGATCTCGGTGGCTTCGGTGTCGAGGGCGGCGGCGCGGCGGGCGGCGTCGGCGGCGAAGGCTGCGAGGATGAGGTCGACGAGTTCGGCGGGGCCTGCGGGCGCGCGTTCGGCGCGGCAGGCGCGGCCGAGGGCGAGGACGCTGCGTGTGGCGGCGGTCTGGGCGGTGACGATGGCGTCGTCGCGCATGACGAAGCGCCACGTGGCGAGGGTGTCGGCGTCGGAGGTGTTGGCGAAATCGGGCATGACGCCCATGGCGATGTCGCCCATGGATTCGAGGCGGGGGGATTCGTCGGGGTCGCGCAGGAGGTCGAGGGCGTCGCCTGGTATCCAGCCTTCGGCGGCGATGGCCGTGGCGTGGGCGTCGTGGCCGAGGTCGATATGGGTCCAGCGCCAATCGGCGAAGCGGAACTGGAACACGCGGCCGTTGGGGCCGGCGTGGCCGGTCGGCTGGTCAAGCATAGGCTCGGGCCATTCGCATTCGCTGACTCCCTTGGCGACGGTAGCGCACGGGCGGGCCTTGCCGCGAGTTAATGTGACGGGAAAACGCCGGGGGCGGGCTGGCGCCGGATGGGCTGGGGCGGCATGGTCGGGGGAACGACGGAGGAAACGGGATGGACGCGGAAACGGCGCCCGAGCTGCTGTATGCGGTCGAGGACGGGGTGGGGGTGATCACGTTCAACCGCCCGCAGGCGCGCAACGCCATGACGTGGGCGATGTATGACGGGCTGGTGCGGGCGGTGACGGAAGCGGAGGCCGACCCGGCCGTCCGGACGCTGGTGCTGACAGGCGCCGGGGAGAAGGCGTTCGTCGCGGGGACCGACATCTCGCAGTTCCGGGCGTTCAAGACGGCCGAGGACGCGATCGACTACGAGCGGCGGATCGACACGGTGCTGGGCACGCTGGAGCGGTGCCGCAAGCCGGTGATCGCGGCGATCGTGGGCGCCTGCACGGGGGGTGGCGCGGGGATCGCGGCGTGCTGCGACATCCGGGTCGCGAGTGCCAATGCGCGGTTCGGCTTCCCGATCGCGAAGACGCTGGGCAACTGCCTGAATATCGGCAACCTGGCCCGGTTCAGCGCGCTGATCGGGCCGGCGCGGGTGAAGGAGCTGATCTTCACGGCGCGGCTGGTGGAGGCGGAGGAGGCGCGCGCACTGGGGCTGGTGAGCGAGGTGCTGGCCGATGGGCCGGCGACGCTGTCGCGGGCGATGGACCTGGCCCGGCACGTGGGCGGGATGGCGCCGTTGACGCTTGCGGCGACGAAGGCGCAGGTGCTGTCGTTGCGGACCCGGCCGGAGGAGGACCATTCGGCGATCCTGATGTGCTACACGAGCGCCGATTTCCGCGAGGGGATGGAGGCGTTCCTGGCCAAGCGTCCGCCGGTCTGGACGGGACGGTAGCGGGCATGGGCAAGCTGGTTCTGCAAGGGCTGGGCAAGCGCTACGGCTCGGGCCTGGCGGCCGTCAGCGGGGTGACGCTGGCGCTGGAACCCGGGGAGTTCGTGTCGCTGCTGGGGCCGTCCGGGTGCGGCAAGACGACGACGCTACGGATGATCGCCGGGTTCATGGAGCCGAGCGAGGGGTCGATCGTGATGGACGGGCGGGTGATCAGCGCGCCCGGCGCGGTGGTGCCGCCGGAGCGGCGCGGCATGTCGATGATCTTCCAGAGCTACGCGATCTGGCCGAACATGACGGTGCGGGAGAACGTGGCGTTCGGGCTGAAGCTGCGGAAGCTTGCGGGTGGCGAGGTGCAGCGGCGGACGGATGCGATGCTCGACGTGGTGCAGTTGCGGCACCTGGCCGAGCGGTATCCGGCCGAGCTTTCGGGGGGGCAGCAGCAGCGTGTGGCGCTGGCGCGGGCGATCGTGATCGAGCCGGAGGTGCTGCTGCTGGACGAGCCGCTGTCGAATCTCGATGCCAATCTGCGGGAGGAGATGCGGGCGGAGATACGTCGGCTGCACGACGAGTTCCGGATCACTACGGTGTATGTGACGCACGACCAGGCGGAGGCGATGGTGACGAGCGACCGGATCGTCGTGATGAACGCCGGGCGGATCGAGCAGGTCGCGGATCCGCTGACGCTGTATCAGCGGCCGGAGACGCGGTTCGCGGCGAGCTTCATCGGGCGGACGAACATCCTGGATGGGGTTCGGGACGGGTCTTCGATCCGGTTTCCGGGGTTCAGCGTGCCTTCGGGGCAGGCGCCGGGGCAGGGGAGCAGCTTTTCGGTGCGGCCGCAGTCGATCGGGATGTTTCGGCTGCAGGGGCAGTTGGGGCCGGGATGGTGGGTGCAGGGCCGGGTCGCGGAGCGGGCGTATCTGGGGGAGTACTGGGATTACGCGGTCGTGCCGGAGGGCGGTGGGACGGCGCTGAAGGTCAGCACGGCACCGCAGGAGGTGCATTCGGTCGGCGATACGGTATGGTTGGAGATCGATCCGGCGCGGGCGGCGCCGATCCCGGGGCCCGTGTGACATGCCGAACTATTATCCGCTGTTCGTCCTTGCGTCCGCGCTGCTGATCCTGACGCCGGGGCCGAACGTCGCGTTGATCGTCGCCAACAGCGTGGCGTACGGGGCGCGATACGGGCTGCTGACGGTGTTGGGGACCACGGCGGCGGTGCTGGTGCACCTGGCGTTCGTGGGGTTCGGCATGGGGGAGGCGCTGGGCGCCATCGGGGTGATGTTCGAGTGGGTTCGGTGGGCGGGGGTCGTCTACCTGGTGTATCTGGGGGTGCAGACGTGGCGGGCGCCGCCGGTCGATCTGCAGGCGGTGGGGGCGCAGCCGAAGTCGGGCCGGGCGATGCTGGTGCGTGCGGTGGTGGTGAGCCTGACCAACCCCAAGACGCTGCTGTTCTACGGGGCGTTCTTTCCGCAGTTCATCGCGCCGGAGCGGGCGATCGGGCCGCAGGTGTGGGTGCTTTGCGTGACGTTCGTGGTGGTGGCCGCGGTGATCGACAGTCTGTGGGCGTTGGTGGCGGCGCGGGCGCGGGGGCTGCTGGGCGGGCGCGGGCGGTTGCGGAACCGGATCAGCGGGGGGTTGCTGGTGGGGGCGGGCGTGGGGCTGGCGTTGGCGCGGCCCAAGTAGGGATCACGCGGGGATGAGGCCGTGGCGGAGCATGATCTCACGCGCGACGGCCGGGTCGGGCGGGCCCTTGGCGATGAGGGCGGCGAGTTCGCGGAAGTATTCGGGGCCGAGGACGCCGGGGGTGAGCACGCTGAGGCAGGTGGCGGGTTCGCCGCTGCGGTTGTCGAAGCCGTGGACGGCGCCGCGGGGGATGAAGAGGGATCCGCCGGGGCCGATGGCGTGGGGGACGCCCTCGACGGTGAAGGTGACGGTGCCGGTGAGGCCGTAGACGGCTTCGTCCCAGTCGCGGTGGTAGTGGGCGACGGGCATGCGGCCCTCGGGCGGGACCGTCATCTCGAACATGTCGAGGCTGCCTTTTGTGCTGTGCTTGTCGTGCAGGAAGCGGAGCTGCAGGGGGCCGATGGCGATGATCTCGGTCATGTCGTGCTCCGTTCAGGCTGCGGTGCGGATGCCGGCCAGGCGCATCTCGGCCGTGCCGAGGCGGACGACGATGGGGCGGTGATCGCTGATGCCGCGGTGGAGGGCCTGGGCGTGGCCGCAGACGAGGCCGCGGATGAGGCAACGGTCGAGGCGGAGGGGGACGAGGTCGCCGGCGCGGTGGGTGTGCTCGCGGGGGCCGACGTCGCGGAAGCCCGGCAGCAGGGTGGGGCCGACGAGGTTGTAATCGCCGAGGACGGCGGCGCGGGGGGGCAGGCTGGCGGCGATGCGGCGGAGCTGGCGGCGGTTGAGGAGCTGGCCGTGGCTGAGATGGACGTTGGCGACGGAGAAGGGACCGAGGTCGACGACCTGGCAGACCCGGCGGAACATGGCGCCGGGTTGGAGGTCGATGACTTGCGCCTCGGGCAGGGTGTCGGGGGACCAGTAGGCGAGACCGTGGATGCGGCCGGGTTGGAGCACGCGGGCGTAGGTGCCGCCGAGGTGCTTCGGAAGGTCGTCGATGCGTTTCGTCGCTTCCTGCATCAGCAGGAGGTGGGGGCGCTCCTGTCGGGCGAGGCGGACGACGTCGTCGAGGGTGGCGCCGACGAGGCGGAGGAGGTTCCAACTGACGATCTTGATCATCGGGGTGGCGCCCCTCGGGAGAGGCGGAGGCGTCCGGCGCGGACGAGCAGGGTGGTTGCGATCCAGGCGGCGAGCAGGGCGAGGGGGACCGTGAGCAGGCGTGGCCAGACGAGGGCCAGCACGGCCAGGGCGAGGAGCAGCGCGCCGCCCGTGGTCATGACGACGGCCTCGGCGGGGCCGAGGGCGCGGTGGTTGGTGATGGCGGCGGTTACGGTGCTGCCGAGGCCGACGGCGCCGGCGCGGAGGCGGCCGGGACTGCCGCGGCCGCGGCGGCGGAATGGGTGCGGTTGGGCCGAGTGGACGGTTGAGTGGTCGAGGATGATCTCGGTGGCCTTTTCGAGGTCTTCGAGGAACATGGCCTGCAACTCGGCGGCGAAGGTTTCGTCCTCGACGGCGATGTCCAGCTCCCAGTTGCCCATCCAACTGGCGATGTTGAGGTTGGATGAGCCGATGCGGGCCCAGCGGGCGTCCGCGACGGCGGTCTTGGCGTGGAGCATGGGACCGTCCCATTCGAAGACGCGGACCCCGGCCTCGAGCAAGGGGCGGTAGCCGGCGCGCGAGAGGGCCTTCGCGACGGGGATGTCGGAGGCGCCGGGAACCAGCAGGCGGACGTCGACGCCGTCCTGCGCGGCGTCGCAGAGGGTGCGGACGTAGGCGGTCGTGCCGACGAAGTATGCGTCGGTGAGCCAGAGCGTGCGGCGGGCGATGCCGGCGATGACCTGGTCGAGACGGTAGATGCCCATGGTGTTGGGCTTGCTGGCGACGACGCGGAGGGCGGTGTCGCCGATGGCTTCGGGCGCCTCTGCCGTGGGTTCGGCGGGGAGGGGCGGCCCTGCGAAGGCCCAGCTTTCGGCGAAGGCGGCGTCGAGGTCGGTGACGGCGGGACCGCGGACCTCGACCCCGGTGTCGCGCCACGGGTCCTGGTTGCGGGCGGGGTCGCCGATCCAGGCGTCGCCGACGCAGAGGCCGGCGACGAAGCCGACCTGGCCATCGACGACGATGCTCTTGCGGTGGTTCCGGCTGAGCCAGCCGAAGGGGCTGTCGAGCCGGGGCCGGTTGAAGCAGCGGACTTCGACCCCGCCGGCGCGGAGTCGGCGCCAGAAGCCGGGCCAGGTGGTGAGGCAGCCCATCCAGTCGTAGAGCACGCGGACCGGAACGCCCTCGCGGGCCTTCGCGATCAAGGCGCCGGCGAAGCGGCGGCCGGTCGCGTCGTCGCGGATGATGTAGTTCTCGAAGTGGACGTTCCGGCGTGCGGCCTGGATGGCTTCGAGCCAGGCGGGGTAGTTCTGGGCGCCGTCGCGGAGCAGGCGCAGGGTGTTGCCCTGGACGCGATCGGCGCCGGCGAGCCGGGAGAAGAGCTGGTCGGCGACGAGGCGGGCGAGCGGCTTTGCGCTGTCCCGCACGAGGTCGTGGTGGCGTCCATGGGCCGGCGGGAACAGGCGCGGCACCCTGAACGCGCGAAGGGCACGGTCGAGCCGACCGTGCCCCTGCGTCGTCGTCACGATACGGGCGTTACTTGGGCGTGGTGGTCGTGCTCACGGTGCCCTGGGGCAGGGGGGCCGGGAAGGCCATGCTGCCGGTATCGGTCGGGCTGCGCGGACCGGTCGTGGTGGTGGTGCTCAGGTTGCCCTGGGGCAGGGGGGCCGGGAAGGCCATGCTGCCGGTGTCGGTCGGGCTGCGCGGACCGGTCGTGGTGGTGGTGTTGACGTTGCCCTGCGGCAGGGGGGCCGGGAAGGCCATGCTGCCGGTGTCACGGGGCGGTGTGGTCTGCGCGAAAGCAGGGACGGCGGCCGCAAGGGCCAGGCCGGCGGCGAAGGCGTACGCAACGGTCTTCATACTTTCTCTCCCAAAAAGGGGTCGGACCGCGCCGCCGCTTTCGGCAGCGCATCTTGACCGGAACCCAACGTGCCACAAGCCGGCGGGTTGCGGAACAACCAACCTTGGCGTGCGGAACCACGGTCCCATTCGGACCGGGCGGTCCGGATGTTACGTGGTTGACCGCGCCGCGTCGTGTCCGCTTGATCATCGCATGTCGCGCGCGCCGGGTCACGCCGCTTGATCGATCCCCGGTCGGTCGAGGTGTTCTATTGGGTGGTGCAGCTTGGCGGGTTCCGCCGGGCGGCCGAGCGGCTGGCGACGACGCAGCCGGCGGTTTCGGCGCGCGTGTCGGCGCTGGAGGCGGCGCTGGGGGCGCGGCTGCTGGAGCGGGGGCAGCGGCGGCGGGTGGTGGTGACGCCCGCGGGGCTGCTGCTGCTGTCGTTCGCGGAGCGGTTGATGGGGCTGCAGGCGGAGATGCGGGCGGCGTTCGGCGTTCCGGGGGCGCTGCAGGGGACGGTGCGGCTGGGGGTGTCGGAGACGATCGTGCATACGTGGCTGTCGGCGCTGGTGCGGGCGTTGCACGGGGCGTATCCGCGGCTGGAGCTGGATATCGTCGTCGACGTGTCGGGGGCGTTGCGGGCGGGGCTGCTGGCGGGGGAGATCGACGTCGCGCTGCTGATGGGACCGGTGGCGGCGCCGCGGGTGCGGGATCTGGCGTTGTGCGACTATGGGCTGGCGTGGGTGGCGCGGCCGGGGATGTTCGGGCCGGGTCCGTTGGACCTGGTGGCGCTTTCGGCGGTGCCGATCGTGACGTATGCGCGGGCGACGCGGCCGTTCCAGCAGGTGCGGGAGTTGTTCGCCGGGCGGGCAGCGCCGCGGATCTTCGCGAACGCGTCGCTGGCGTCGATCGTGCGGATGGTGCTGGACGGGATCGGGGTGGGCGTGCTGGCGCCGGCGGCGATCGGGGCGGAGCTTTCCAGCGGGGCGCTGGTGGTGCTGGACGGGCCGGCGCTGGAGCCGCTGCGGTTCACCGCGAGCTGGCGGGAGGGGCCGGGGGGCACGCTTTCGGCGGCGGTGGCGCACCGGGCGGTGGCGGTCGCGAATGATCACCACGGCTTATCAAACTGCATCGCAAATGAGGATTTGCCACCTGCCTGAAGCTGCCCGAGTGTTGCAGGGACAGGAGGGCAGCCATGCTTGAACGGATCGAGGCGGAGCCGCTGCGGGTGCGGCAGCAGGCGCGGAGCGGGGCGTTGGCGAGCCATACGTCCGGTTGCGCGCCGGGGTTCGTGCAGGGGAACGTCGCGATCGTGCCGGCGGCGCATGCCGTGGCGTTCGAGGCGTATTGCCGGGCCAATCCGCAGCCGTGTCCGCTGCTGGCCGTGGGCAAGGCGGGCGACCCGGCGCTGCCTGGCCTGGGGCACGACATCGACATCCGGAGCGACCTGCCGCGGTATCGCGTGTATCGCGACGGGGCGCTGGCGGAGGTGCGCACGGATGTGCGGGACCTGTGGCGCGACGACCTGGTGACGTTCGTCGTGGGGTGCAGCTTCACGTTCGAGCGGGCGCTGATGCAGGGGGGGATCCCGCTGCGGCACGTGCAGCAGGGGCGGAACGTGGCGATGTATCGGAGCAGCATCGAGACGGTGGCCGTGGGGCCGTTCGGCGGGCCGATGGTGGTTTCGATGCGTCCGGTCGCGGCGTGGGACGTCGCGCGGGCCGGGGAGATCACCGGGCGGTTTCCGGAGCAGCATGGGCGGCCCGTGCATTCGGGCGACCCGGCGGCGATCGGGATCGGCGATCTGGCGCGGCCGGATTACGGGGATGCGGTGGAGGTGGGGCCGGGGGAGGTTCCGGTGTTCTGGGCGTGCGGTGTGACGAGCCAGGCGGCGCTGGAGCGGGCCCGGCTGCCGTTCTTCCTCGCGCATGCGCCGGGGTCGATGCTGATCACGGATTGGCGTCATCCGGATGCTTGAGGCGGCCCAAGTTGCCGCGGGCTGGCAGTTCTGGATCGACCGTGGGGGCACGTTCACGGACATCGTGGCGCGGGCGCCGGACGGGGCGTTGAGCACGCACAAGCTGCTGAGCGAGAATCCGGGGCGGTACAAGGACGCGGCGATCGCGGGGATACGGCAGGTGCTGGGGCTGGCGGAGGGCGTGCCGATCCCGGCGGGGCTCGTCGATCAGGTCAAGATGGGCACGACGGTCGCGACCAACGCGCTGCTGGAGCGCAAGGGCGAGCGGACGCTGCTGGTGGTGAACCGGGGGTTCGCGGACCTGCTGCGGATCGGCAACCAGGCGCGGCCGCGTCTGTTCGACCTCGAGGTCGTGCTGCCGACGCTGCTGTACGAGCGGGTGGCGGAGGTGGGGGGGCGCGTCGCGATCGATGGCGCGGAGGTGGAGGCGCTGGACGAGGCGGGGGCGCGGGCGGCGTTTGCCGAGGCGGTCGGGGCGGGGGTGAAGGCGTGCGCGATCGCGCTGATCCATGCGTGGAAGTTTCCCGAGATGGAGGCGCGTCTGGCGGCGATCGCGCGGGAGGCGGGGTTCGACCAGGTGTCGGCGAGCCATGAGGTCAGCCCGTTGCTGCGGCTGGTGCCGCGCGGGGATACGACGGTGGTGGACGCCTATCTGTCGCCGATCCTGCGGCGGTACGTGGCGCAGGTGGCGGGCGAGCTGGGCGGCGTGAAGCTGTATTTCATGCAGTCGAACGGCGGGCTGGCGCAGGCGGACCGGTTCCAGGGAAAGGACGCGATCCTGTCGGGGCCGGCGGGGGGCATCGTGGGGGCGGCGCGGACGGCCGCGATGGCGGGGCTGGACCGGATCATCGGGTTCGACATGGGCGGCACCAGCACGGATGTCGCGCTGTATGACGGCGCGTTCGAGCGGGCGTTCGAGACGGAGGTCGCGGGCGTGCGGATGCGGGCGCCGATGATGGCGATCAACACGGTGGCGGCGGGGGGCGGGAGCATCCTGCACTTCGATGGCGCGCGGGTGCGGGTTGGGCCGGACAGCGCCGGGGCGAACCCGGGGCCGGCGTGCTACCGGCGCGGCGGGCCGTTGACGGTTACGGACGCGAACGTGTGCGTGGGCAAGGTTCAGCCCGCGCATTTCCCGGCGATCTTCGGGCCGGGGGGGGATGCTCCGCTGGACGCGGGGGTGGTGCGGGAGCGGTTTGCGGCGCTGGGGGCGGAGATGGGGGTGGCGGATCCCCGGATCGCGGCGGAGGGGTTCCTGCGGGTGGCGGTCGCGAACATGGCGAACGCGATCAAGCAGGTGAGCGTGCAGAAGGGGCATGACGCGACGCGGTTCGCGCTGCAGTGCTTCGGCGGCGCCGGGGGGCAGCATGCGTGCCTGGTGGCGGACGAGCTGGGGATGGAGACGGTGTTCATCCACCCCTATGCCGGGGTGCTGAGCGCGTACGGGATGGGGCTGGCGGACCAGAGCGTGCTGCGGGAGCAGGCGGTGGAGCGGCCATTCGTCGCCGAGGCGCTGACGATGCTGGAGGCGGTGGCGGACCGGTTGGGGGAGGCGGCCCGGTCGGCCCTGGCGGAGCAGGGGGCGGGCGGAGCGATCGAGGTGCGGCGGCACGTGCATCTTCGGTATGCGGGGACGGAGGCTTCGCTGCCGGTGGCGCTGGGTGGCGTGGAGGCGACGCTTGCGGCGTTCACGGCGGCGCACCGGGCGCGGTTCGGGTTCGCGACGCCGGAGCGGGAGGTGGTGGCGGAGCTGGTGGCGGTCGAGGCGGTGGCGGCGGGGGAGCGGGTGCGGGAACCGGTGCTGGCGGCGCGGGGGGAGGGTGCGGCGGAGGCGGTGGATCATGTCGCGATGTGGACGGGCGGGGCCGAACATCGGACGCCGGTGTTCGATCGCGGGGCGCTGCTGGCCGGGGATCGGCTGCCGGGGCCGGCGCTGATCCGGGAGGCGAATGCGACGACGGTGGTGGAGCCCGGGTGGACCGCGGAGGTGACGGCGCAGGACCACATGCTGCTGCGGCGGACGGAGCGGCGGGCGAACCAGGTGGTGGCCGGATCCGACAAGGCGGATCCCGTGCTGCTGGAGCTGTTCAACAACCTGTTCATGAACGTGGCCGAGCAGACGGGCGCGGTGCTGCAGAACACGTCGCTGAGCGTGAACATCAAGGAGCGGCTGGATTTCTCCTGCGCGATCTTCGACGCAAGCGGGGGGCTGGTGGCGAACGCGCCGCATGTGCCGGTGCATCTGGGGGCGATGGGGGAGAGCGTGCGGACGGTGCTGCGGCTGCGGGGCGACAGCCTGCGGCCCGGCGACGTCGTCGCGCTGAACAACCCGTTCAACGGGGGCACGCACCTGCCGGACGTGACGGTGATCACGCCGGTGTTCGACGTGGCCGGAGAGGCGATCCAGTTCTTCGTCGGCAGCCGGGGGCATCACGCGGATATCGGCGGGACGACGCCGGGCAGCACGCCGCCGGACAGCCGGGTGCTGGAGGATGAGGGGGTCGTGATCGACGACTTCCTGCTGGTGGCGCAGGGGGTGTTCCGGGAGGCGGAGTTCCGGGCGTTGCTGGCGGGGGCGAAGTACCCGGCGCGCAGCCCGGACGTGAACGTGGCCGACATCAAGGCGCAGGTGGCGGCGAACCAGCGCGGCGTGCAGGAGCTGGCCCGGGTCGTGCATCAGTTCGGATGGGACACGGTGCGGGCGTACATGGGCCATGTGATGGACAATGCCGAGGCGGGAGTGCGCCGCGTGCTGGAGCGGATCGGGGACGGTGCGTTCGAGTATGTGATGGACGACGGGGCGCTGCTGCGGGTGGCCGTGACGGTGGACCGGGCCGCGCGGACGGCGACAGTGGATTTCACGGGGACGGCGGTGCAGTCGCCGGGCAACTTCAACGCGCCGCCGGCGGTGACGCGGGCCGTCGTGCTGTATGTGTTCCGGTGCCTGGTGGGAGAGGATATCCCGCTGAACGACGGGTGCCTGAAGCCGATCCGGATCGTGATTCCGTCGGGGACGTTCCTGTCGCCGGCGCCGGGGGCGGCGGTGGTGGCGGGGAACACCGAGGTGAGCCAGGCGACGTGCAACGCGCTGCTGGGGGCTTTGGGCCGGCTCGCGTGCAGCCAGGCGACGATGAACAACGTCGTCTTCGGCGATGCGACCCGGCAGTACTACGAGACGATCTGCGGCGGCATGGGGGCGGGACCCGATGCGGACGGGGCGAGCGCGATCCAGACGCACATGACGAACACGCGGATGACGGATCCGGAGGTGATGGAGCTTCGGTATCCCGTGCGGCTGGAGGCGTTCTCGATCCGGCGGGGGTCGGGCGGGGCTGGTTTGCGGCGGGGGGGCGACGGGTCCGTGCGGCGGATCCGGTTCCATGAGCCGATGACGATGGTGGTGGTGGCGAGCCGGCGGGACGTGGCGCCGTTCGGGCTGGCTGGCGGCGCCGACGGCGCGCCCGGGCGGCAATGGGTGGAGCGGGCGGATGGGAGTGTTACCGAGATGGGCGGGCGGGACCGGGCGGAGATCGGGGTCGGGGATGTGTTCGTGATCGAGACGCCGGGTGGGGGTGGCTTCGGCGCCAGCTCGCAGGTGGCGGCATGACCGAGCAGGTTATCCAGGCCCTGGTCAGCGGGCTGCTGATGGGGCTGATCTATGCGTTGGTCGCGGCGGGGTTGTCGCTGATCTTCGGGCTGATGGACGTCGTCAACTTCGCGCATGGCGAGATGATGATGCTGGCGATGTATGCGGCCGTCGTGCTGTTCGCGCTGACGGGGCTGGACCCGTTGCTGCAACTGCCGATCGTGTGCGCGGTGATGTTCCTGCTGGGGGTTGGGGTTTACCGGGGGATCATCGCCCGGGCGCTGGGCGTGCGGTTCAACCGGGGGATGGTGCAGATCTTCGCGACGTTCGGGTTGGCGATCTTCATCCGTGGGGCGGCGCAGTTCGTCTGGGGCGGGGATTTCAAGAGCATCTCGGGCACGTGGTTCAGCGGCAAGACGGCGAACCTGGCGGGCATCTATGTGCCGTTGCCGCAGTTGGCGGCGAGCGTCGTGTGCCTGGTGGCGTTCGCGGGGCTGCTGCTGGTGGGGCGGACGGAGTTCGGGCGGGCGCTGGAAGCCACGCGCGAGGACCGGGATGCGGTGGCGCTGATCGGGATCGACCGGGACCGGATCTTCGCCCTGGGATGGGGGTTGGGGGTCGCGACCGTGGGGGTCGCCGGCGTGATGCTGATCGCGTTCTACTACGTGTCACCGACCGTTGGGGCGAACTTCGCGCTGATCGCCTACGTGACGGTGGCGCTGGGTGGGTTCGGGTCGATCGTGGGCGCGCTGGTCGCAGGGATCGTGATCGGCGAGGTGGAGGCGATCACCGCGCTGGTGCTGGAGCCGAGCCTGAAGCAGGTCGGCATGTTCGTCGTGTATCTGGCGGTGCTGATGGTTCGGCCGCGCGGGTTGTTCGGGAAGATATGATGGACACGCTGCAGGATGCCGTCCCGCGTGGGTTGAACCCACCCCCGGCCCCTTCCTTGCAGGGAGGGGGGAAGAACGCGATCACCCGGCGGCGGCGGATGGAGCTGATCGTGGGCGCGATCGTGCTGGTGGGGCTGGCGGTGCTGCCGTTGCCGATCAAGGACGTGTACACGCAGAACCTGATCATCATCACGATCCTGTTCGCCGGGTTGAGCCAGGCGTGGAACGTGCTGGGCGGGTATTGCGGGCAGATTTCGTTGGGGCACGCGCTGTACATGGGGATCGGGGCGTATGTCTCGACCATATTGTTCGTGAGTCATGGCGTGCCTCCGACCATCGGGATGTTTGCGGGGGGCGCGGTGGCGGGGGTTTGCGCGCTGCTGGTGGGGTGGCCGTGCTTCCGATTGAGCGGGCATTACTATGCCATCGCGACGGTGGTGGTGGGGGAGATCGGGTATCTGCTGTTCCTGAACTGGGAGTTCGTGGGGGCGGCGACGGGGATCTACGTGCCGTTCAAGGGCGAGAGCCTGATCGATCTGCAGTTCAAGACCAGCAAGACGCCCTTCCACATGGTCGTGCTGGCGTTCGCGGCGCTGACGTGGATCGTCGCGTGGTGGATCGAGGGGAGCCGGTGGGGGTTCTCGTGGCGGGCGGTGCGGGACGACGTGGTGGCGGCGCGGTCGCTGGCGGTGCGGGTGTTCCCGTCCAAGATGGCCGCGGCGGCGATCAGCGGGGCGCTGACGGGGATGGGGGGCGCGATCTATGCGCAATATGTCGGGTATATCGACCCCGACAGCATATTGGCGGGCCATCTGAGCATCCTGATCGCGCTCCCGGCGGTGCTGGGGGGCGTGGGGACGCTGTGGGGACCGTTGGTGGGGGCGGCGGTGCTGATCCCGCTTTCCGAGCTGACGCGGAGCTATCTGGGGGGGAGCGGGCAGGGGGTCGATCTGATGATCTATGGCGGGTTGATCGTGCTGGTGGCGTTGGCGCGGCCGGCGGGGCTGGTCAGTCTGTTCGGCATAAGGCGGCCGGCCGCGTGAGCGCGTTCCTGGAGATCGCGAACGTCAGCAAGACGTTCGGGGGGGTCGCGGCGAACGTCGACGTGTCGTTCGACGTGGCGGAGGGGGAGATCCTGGGGCTGATCGGGCCGAACGGGGCGGGGAAGACCAGCCTGTTCAACTCGATCAGCGGGGAGGTGACGCCGGACAAGGGGGAGATCCGGCTGGGGGGCGTACGGATCAGCGGGCTGGGGCCGGTGGCGTGTGCGCGGGCGGGGGTGGCGCGGACGTTCCAGGTGGTGCGGAGCTTCGACAGCATGACGGTGCTGGAGAACGTGATGGTGGGGGCGTTCGCGAAGCACGGGGGGGCGCGGGCCGCGATGCGGGCGGCGGAGGAGGTGATGGCATTCGCCGGGCTGAGCCACCGGACGGACCAGCCGGCGCATCAGTTGACGCCACCGGAGAAGCGGCGGCTGGAGATCGCCCGGGCGTTGGCGACGGGGCCCCGGCTGTTGTTGCTGGACGAGATGTTGACGGGGCTGACGCCGACCGAGGCTGCGGCCGGGGTCGCGCTGGTGCGGTCGGTGCGGGACCAGGGGGTGACGATCCTGATGGTCGAGCACGTGATGGAGGTGGTGCTGCCGCTGGTGGATCGGGCGGTGGTGCTCAACCTGGGGCGGGTGCTGATGCAGGGGTCTCCGGCGGAGGTGGTTCGGCATCCCGATGTGATCCGGGCTTATCTGGGGGATCGTTATGCAGCTTGACGGTCCTTCCGGCGGGGCGGCAGGCCCTCACCCCGGCCCTCTCCCGACGGGAGCAGAAGCATTGCTTTCGCTTTCCGGGGTTTCGGCCAGCTATCGGGGGTTGGCGGCGCTGCAGGGGATCACGATGGAGGTGCGGCGGGGCGAGATCGTCGCCGTGGTGGGGGCGAACGGGGCGGGGAAGAGCACGCTGCTGCGGGCCATTTCGGGCCAGGTGGCGACGCAGGGGGAGATCCGGTTCGACGGGACGATGCTGACGCGGATGGCGCCGCACCTGATCACGCGGGGTGGCGTCGGGCTGGTGCCGGAGGGGCGGCGGCTGTTTCCCCGCTTGTCTGTCGAGGATAATCTCCGGCTGGGCGCCTATGCCCGGCGCGGCGACCCGGCGCGGTTCGAGCCGTTGAAGCTGGTGTTCGAGCTGTTTCCGCGCTTGCAGGAGCGGCTGCCGCAGCGGGCCGAAACGCTTTCGGGCGGGGAGCAGCAGATGCTGGCGATCGGGCGGGCGTTGATGACGCAGCCGCGTTTGCTGATGCTGGACGAGCCGAGCCAGGGGATCGCGCCACGGCTTGTCGACGACATCCTGGCGGCGGTGGGTCGGATCCGGGACCTGGGCACGACGGTGCTGCTGGTGGAGCAGCGGCTGGCGGAGGCGCTGGAGCTGGCGGACCGGGCCTATGTGCTGCAGACGGGGCGGATCGTGATGGAGGGTCCGGCCTCGGTCATTGCGGGGGATGCGGGGGTTCGGAAGGCTTATCTGGGGATGTGATCGTTGCGGTGGTGGGTTGCAGGGGCAACCCACCCTACGATTGGCGAGGGCTATGTCCGTTTGATGCCGGTGAACTGGACGAGGCCTTTGGGCAGGCCGGAGAGGTTGGCCTTGTAGGCGACGGGTTGATAGTAGGAGCCGAGGGGGAGGTAGGGGACGTCCTGCAGCGCCTGTTCCTGCAGCCTGCGGGCGAGGGCGCGCTGGGCGGCGGGGTCTTCGGCGGCCAGCCATTCGTCGCGGAGGGCTTCGAGCTTCGGCAGGACGGGCCAGCCGTTGTAGGCGCCCTGGCCGTTGCCGCGCATGAGCTGGTGGGTGCCGGGCGTGCTCATGTCGTAGCCGCCGGAGAAGGCGGCGAACATGTGCCAGCCGCCCTTGTCGGGGGGTTGGCGGCTGACGCTGCGCTGGACGGTCGTGCCCCAGTCGGTGGCGATGACGTCGAGGTTCATGCCGAGCTTCCGCAGCATGTCGGCGCCGACCTCGGCGATCGCGTTGATGCGGGGGACGTCGGTGGGGACGAGGTAGACGATCTTCTCGCCGGCGTAGCCCGCGGCGGCCAGCTCGCGCTTCAGGGTGGCGATGTCGTGCCTGCCGCTGAGGGCCTCCATGCCGGCGTCGTTGGCGAGCGGGGTGGCGGTGGTGAAGACGCCGCATTTGGCGTCGAAGGGGGCGTTGCCGCCCACGACGGCTTCCATGAACTCGGTCTGGTTGACGGCGCGGAGGACGGCGCGGCGGATGGCCGGGTTGTCGAAGGGGGGGAAGGTCTGGTTGAAGCGGAGGAAGCCGATGAGGCCCTTGGTCTCGATCACCTCGACCTTCAGGCCGGGGGTGGATTTCAGGGAGGGGACGAGGTCCATGAGGGGTTGTTCGACGTAGTCGACCTCGCCGGCCTTGAGGGCTGCGACCTGGGTGCCGGGGTCGGGCGTGGTGATCCATTCGATGCGGTCGAAATGGGCGATGCGGGGGCCGGCGGTGAAGCTTGGGGCGCCCTGGCGGGGGACGTAGCCTTCGAACCTTGCGTAGTGGTTGCGGGCGCCGGGGACGCGCTCGGCGGGCAGATAGCGGAAGGGCCCGCTGCCGACCATTTCGGTCAGGCGGGTGGTGGCGGGGGTGCGGGCCAGGCGCTCCGGCATGATGGCGGCCATGGTGTTGGTGGGGTGGGCGAGGGCGTCAGGCAGGAGGTGGAAGGGGCGTTTGAGGCGGAAGAGGATGGTCTTGTCGTCGGGGGCGGAGACCTCGTCGGTGGCGGCGGCGAGGGCCTGGCCGAAGGCGTCGTTGATCCACCAGCGGCGGATGCTGGCGGCGGCGTCGCGGGCGAGGACGGGGGTGTTGTCGTGGAACTTGAGGCCGTCGCGGAGGGTGAGGGTCCAGGTGAGCTTGTCGGCGCTGACGGTGTGGCCGGCGAGCATCTGTGGCTGGACCGTGCCCTGTTCGTCGACGCCGAAGAGGGTGTCGAAGACCATCAGGACGTGGTTGCGGGTGACGAAGGCGCTGACGGCGGGGTCGAGGAGGGCGAGGTCGGCGTAGGGGACGAACTTGAGGGTCGATGCGGTTTCGGCGCGCACCAGGGCGGGGCGGGCGAGGGGGGCGGCGATGGCGGTGGCGAGCAAGGTGCGGCGGTGCATCGCGGGTCTCCTGTGTCGCGGTTTCGTATGCAAGTCGTGCGCCGGGTTGTCGGACGATGCCCATCGTGCGGGCGGTGGGTTCGTGGTTAGATCGCCGCGGGAGCGTTCAAGAAAGGAAAACCCGATGTTTGCGAGGACGATGGCGGCGGCGTGCGTGGCATGGGCGCTGGCGGGGGGTGCGGTGGCGCAGACCCGGCCCACGGTGACGTCGCTGGGGCCGAAGCCGCCGACAACCTACCTGTATATCGGCAACAGCTTCTTCTACTACAACAACGGGATCACCGGGCATCTGACGGGCCTCGCGCGTGGGGCCGGCGAGGGGGCGCCTCCGCATCGGGCGACGATGGCGACCATCGGCGGGTCAGGGTTCGACTGGCACGACGTCGAGTCGTATTTCCGGCCGAACGCCGTGGGGTCGTACAACTTCGACGACAAGAACAACATCGTGTTCAACACGGCGGCGCAGAAGTATGAGGCGGCGGTGCTGATGGATTGCAGCCAGTGCCCCATCCATCCGGTGCTGGCGCCGGTGTTCGTGAGGTATGCGAAGCTGCATTCGGACACGGTCCGCAAGCACGGGGCGGTGCCGGTGCTGTTCATGTCCTGGGCGTATTCCGACGTTCCGGAGATGACGGCGACGCTGGCCGAGGCGTACACGAAGGCGGGGAACGAGAACGGGGCGCTGGTGATCCCGGCCGGGCTTGCGTTCGCGCGGGTGCTGAAGGCGCGGCCGGAGCTCAAGCTGCATATCGCGGACAACCGCCACCCGACCCTCGCGGGGACGTATCTGGCGGCGGCGACGGCGTATGCCGCGGTGTATGGGCGGTCGCCGGTGGAGAACAGCTACACGGCGGGGCTGGACCCGGAGCTGGCGCGGTTTCTGCGGGCGCAGGCCTCTGCGACGGTGCGGGATTACTTCGGGGGCGCCGTCGTGAACTGACCTATCGCGGCGAGAAGTCCGTGGGGCGGAGCAGGCGGTTCTCCATGTGGACCAGGAGGTCGGCCTTGGCGGCCATGGCGAGGTAGGTGGACCAGGCCGGGTCCTGCGCCATGGCGGTGCGGCGGGCCTCGCGGTCGGCCTGGCTGTCGTAGGCCCACATGTGGACGACCTGGTTGAGCTGGCCCTCGATGGTGGTGGTCCAGCCGAGGCAGCGGCCGAGGTATTTCTGTTGCAGGGGCCAGGCGTGCTCCTTGTAGAGGGCGACGAACTCGGCCGTGCGGTTGGGCTTGGTGGTGTAGATGCGCAGATCGATGATCATGGCGTGGCTCTTGCGTCGTTGTGGGATGAGCGTGTCACGGAACGGTCATCCTGGACAGGCGGCATGGTTTGTAATGAGGCTGCTGGCATGAGCGGGGTGGGACCGATGCTGCAGATCGAGGGTTTGACGCGGCGGTTCGGCGCCGTTGCGGCGGTGGACGGGATTACGCTGAGCGTGCCGGCCGGGCAGATGGTCGGGGTGATCGGGCGTTCGGGGGCGGGGAAGTCGACGCTGCTGCGGATGATCAACCGGCTGCAGGAGCCGACGGGGGGCACGATCCGGTTCGGGACGACGGAGGTGACCAGCCTGCGGGGGAAGGGGCTGCGGGACTGGCGGACGGCGTGCGCGATGGTGTTCCAGCAGTTCAACCTGGTGCCGCGGCTGGACGTGCTGACCAACGTGCTGATGGGGCGGCTGAACCACCGGGGCCAGGTGGCGAGCCTTTTGGGGCTGTTCACGGCGGCGGAGCGGGCGATGGCGCTGAACGCGCTGGAGCGGTTCGATCTGGCTCCGACGGCGTTGCAGCGGGCGGGGACGCTGTCGGGCGGGCAGCAGCAGCGGGTGGCGATCTGCCGGGCGCTGCTGCAGGAGCCACGGCTGATGCTGGCGGACGAGCCGATCGCGAGCCTGGATCCACGGAACGCGCGGGTGGTGATGGACGCGCTGGCGCGCATTCATCGGGAGGATGGGCTGACGGTGCTGGTGAACCTGCACCACCTGGACACGGCGCGGCATTACTGCGACCGGATCGTGGCGCTTTCGGCCGGGCGGGTGGTGTTCGACGGGACGCCGGCGGAACTGACGCCGGAGCGGGTGCGGGACGTGTATGGCGTGAGCGAGGACGAGTTCCACGACAACCCGGCGGAGCGTGGGCTGTCGCGGCCGGCGGTTGCTGTCATCTAACTGACGCAGTCCTGCAACACTCCTGAAACCGGCGGCCTGTATCCGGGGGGCGATCAATCCGGGAGATATCCATGCTCGACCGCCGTTCGCTGCTCGCTGCCGCGGGCCTGCTCGCCACGTCCCTGGGCGCCAGGGCGCAGCCGGCTGCCGCGATGCCGGAGGCCGGGAAGCGGGCGTGGGCGGCGCAGGTGCCGACGTTGCGGATCGGGCTGCTGGGGGGTGAGAACGACAGCGACCGGCTGGGGCGGTACGACGCGTACCGCAAGCTGCTGGAGGCGACGTTCGAGGTGCCGGTGCGGCTGTTCCCGGCGGCGGACTATGCGGGCGTGATCCAGGCGTTCGGGGCCAAGCAGATCGAGCTTTCGTCGATGGGGGCTTCGGGGTACGCGGGGGCGTGGATGGACACGAATGGCGGGGTCGAGCCGCTGGTCGTCGCCGTCGAGAAGGATGGCAGCATCGCGTATCGGAGCGTGCTGGTGGTTCGGGCGGATAGCGGCATCGCGGACCTGGCGGGGATGAAGGGGCACAGCCTGGCGTGGGCGGACCCGAACAGCACGTCGGGCTACCTGATCCCGCGGTCGGAGCTGAAGAAGGCGGGGATCGACACGGAGCCGGGCAAGTATTTCAGCAAGACGGGGTTCGGCGGCGGTCACGAGCAGGCGGTGGTCGCGGTGCTGCAGAAGCAGTACGACGGGGCGGTGACGTGGGCGAGCGGGATCGGCGAGGTGTCGGAGGGCTACACGCGCGGCAACCTGCGCGAGATGGTCGCGAAGGGCATGCTCAAGATGAGCGACCTGAAGATCCTGTGGACGTCGGCGCCCATCCTGAACGGGCCGTTGACGGTACGGAAGGACACGCCCGAGGCGTTCCGCGAGGACATGGCGGCGTTCCACCTGGCGCTGCCGGGGACGCATCCGGCGGTGTACGAGCAGATCGAGCGGGGCGGCGGCAAGGGCTATCAGCGGGTGAAGCACGAGGACTTCCAGGTGTTCGTGGATCTGCGGAAGGAAGAGGCGGCGAACCGGCGTCAGCGGAGCTAATTCGCAGCCGTCAGTTTTCAGTTTTCAGAATGGTGTTGGGTGGGGGTAGGCTTCCGGGTTTGGATCCGGGGGTCTTCCATGCTGGTTCGTCGTTCGATGGTGTTGGGTGCCGGGGTACTGGCTGCGACGGGCGCTTCGGCTCAGCGGCGGGGTTGGGCGGAGCAGGTGCCGGTGATCCGGGTGGGGTTGCTGGGAGGGGAGAACGACGCGGACCGGCTGAAGCGGTATGGGCCGTATCAGAAGCTGCTGGAGGCGACGTTCGGGGTGCCGGTGCGGCTGATCGCGGCGGCGGATTACGCGGGGGTGATCCAGGCTTTCGCGGCCGGGCAGGTGGACGTGGCGTACATGTCCCCAGCGGCGTATGCGAGCGCGTGGCTGGAGAGCAACGGCCGGGTGATCCCGATCCTGACGCCACAGGAGGCGGATGGATCGACGGCGTATATCTCGGTGATGTACGTTCGGGCGGATGGGGGGATCGCGGACCTGGCGGGGATGCGGGGCAAGTCGCTGGCCTGGGCGGACCCGAACAGCGCTTCGGGGTATCTGATCCCGCGGGCGGAGTTCCGGGCGGCGGGGATCGACCCTTCGACGTATTTCGGGCGGACGGGGTTCGCGGGCGGGCACGAGCAGGCGGTGGTCGCGGTGCTGGGCGGGCAGTACGACGCGGGCGTGACGTGGACTTCAGGGCAGGGCGACGCGGCGCAGGGGTATACCCGGGGGTCGTTGCGGACGATGGTCGAGAAGAAGATGCTCGACATGGCGAAGCTGCGGATCATCTGGCGGTCGCGGCCCATCACGAACGGGCCGCTGACGGTGCGGGCGGATACGCCGGCTTCGTTCCGGGAGGACATGCTGGCGCTGCACCTGGCGCTGCCGAGGGCCCATCCGGACGTGTATGCGGCGGTGAACATGGGCAGCGGACCGGGGTTTCAGCCGGTGACGCACAAGGATTACGAGCCGTTCGTCGACATGCTGCGGGCGGAGGCGGCGGAGCGGCGGCGGCGGTAGGATCATGAGCGCCATCGTCGATACAGGGTTCGAGGCGACGTTCACGGCGCGGCGGCGGCAGCGGCTGCAAGCCTGGGCTGGATGGCTGCTGGTTCTGGTGCCGGCGCTGGTGGTGAGTGCCTGGGTTTCGGAGGCTTCGCCGTCCAATCTGGCGGCGGGGTTGCCTCGGGTCGGGGAGTATTTCGGGAAGCTGGCGCCGGACCTGCATGCTTCGGCGCTGTTTGCCGGGCCGAAGGTCGAGGGGTCTTTCGCGTACTGGTTCTATCGGCTGGATAGCTGGGGTTGGCTGCTGTTCGAGACGAGCCAGATGGCGGCGCTGGCGACGTTGGGGGGGGCGGTGGTGGCGCTGCTGCTGTGCTTTCCGGCGGCGGCGAACCTGGCGCCGAGCCGGGGGGTGTACCTGGTGTGCCGGCGGGGGCTGGAGCTTTTCCGGACGGTGCCGGACATCGTGTATGCGCTGATCCTGGTCTGGGCGGTGGGGGTTGGGCCGCTGGCCGGGATCGTCGCGATCATGCTGCACACGATCGGCGCGCTGGGGAAGCTGTTCGCGGAGGTGGTCGAGAACGCGGACATGCGGCCGCTGGAGGGCGTGCGGGCGGCGGGCGGGAGCTGGGCGCAGGGGGTGCGCTACGCGATCCTGCCGCAGGTGGCGCCCAACTTCCTCAGCTACGTGCTGCTGCGGTTCGAGATCAACGTGCGGGGGGCGACGGTGATCGGGTTCGTGGGGGCGGGGGGGATCGGGCAGGAGCTGTATACGGTGATCAGCTTCAACTACTATCAGGAGATCTCGGCGATCCTGGTGCTGATCGTGCTGGCGGTGAGCTGCATCGACCTTTTGAGCGAGCGGGTGCGGATGCGGGTGATCGGGTGATGGCGGTGCCTGTGGCGACGATCGCGGATTGGCGGGGGCGGATGCCGGGGGCGTTCGGGGTGTCGCCGGGGCGGCTGGCGGTGCGGTGGGTTGGGGCCGGGCTGTTCCTGGCGTGGCTGGTGACGCTGTGCTGGTGGTTCGACATCACGCCGGGGCGGCTCGCGCGGGGGGTTTCGGGGCTGTTCGTGATCGTGCGGCAGATGGTGCCGCCGAGCCCCGGGGAGCAGTGGCAGGACATATTGCGGGGATTGGGGGAGAGCGTCGCGATGGCGTTCCTGGGGACCGTCGTGGCCGCTGTCGTCGCGGTGCCGTTGGGGTTCCTGGGGGCGCGGAACGTGGTCGTGAACGCGCTGTTCCATTTCTCGCTGCGACGGGTGTTCGACGGGCTGCGGGGGATGGACCAGTTGATCTGGGCGCTGGCGTTCGTGCGGGCGGTGGGGCTGGGGCCGCTGGCGGGGGTGCTGGCGCTGTTCATGGCGGAGGTCGCGGTGCTGGCGAAGCTGTATGCCGAGGCGATCGAGAACGCGGACACGAAGCAGCGGGAGGGGATCACGGCGGCGGGGGGGAGTGCCGTGCTGGGCGTGCGGTTCGGGCTGCTGCCGCAGGTGCTGCCGGTGATGCTGGCGCAGGCGCTGTATGCGTTCGAGAGCAACGTGCGGAGTGCGTCGATCCTGGGCGTGGTGGGGGCCGGGGGGATCGGGTTGCAGATCGCGGAACGGATCAAGGTGCGGTATTGGGATCAGGTGGCGTTCATCATCATCCTGATCCTGGTGACGGTCGCGGTGATCGACTTCGTGTCGGCGCGGGTGCGTCGGCGGTTGATCGGGTGAATGTTCGTGTGAGTTTTGGGGGAAGCGCAATGGCAAAGCCTGTCGTGTATGGACCGACCTACAGCACCTATGTGCGGACGGTCCGGTTGGCCTTGGCGGAGAAGGGGGTCGAGTACGACCTGGTCGATGTCGCGATGTTGCAGGGGGGGCATCAGGAGCCGGCGTTCCTGGCGCGCAACCCGTTCGCGAAGGTGCCGGCGTTCGAGCATGACGGGTTTGGGCTGTACGAGACGGCGGCGGTGACGCGCTACATCGACCGGGCGTTCCCCGGGCCGTCGTTGCAGCCTGCCGACGTGAAGCTATTGGCCCGGATGGACCAGATCGTCGGGATCATCGACTCGTTCGCGTACGGATCGCTGGTGGGAAAGGTCGTGTGGCAGCGGATGGTGGTGCCGATGCTGGGCGGGGCGTGCGACGAGGCGGTGGTGGCCGAGGCGGCGCCGGCGGTGCGGACGGCGACGGCGGAGCTGGCGCGGCTGGCGGGGGGCGGGCCCTGGCTCGTGGGGGATGCGTTGAGCCTCGCAGACCTGCATCTGGCTCCGGTGTTCGGGTATTTCAGCGGGACGCCCGAGGGGGCGGCGGCGCTGGCGGAGGAGCCTGCGCTGGGGGCCTGGTGGGCGGCGATGGCGGCGCGGCCGAGCATGGCGGCGACGGAGCCGGTGTTCGGCTGAGCGGGTTCCGCTTTCGCGTTTCCGCCGGGACGGGGTCCCCGGGTCAAGCCCGGGGATGACGTACGTGGTTCTGCGATCGCTTACTGGCCGAAGTTCACTTCGATCAGGACGGTGTCGGCCTTGAACTCGGCGCTGTGCCATGCGCCGGGTTCGAGGCGTAGGGCGGTGCCGGGTTCGAGGGGGATGGCGCCCTGTTCGCATTGCAGCAGGCCGCCGCCACTGACGACGTAGAGGAACTGCTCGAAGTCGTGGTGGTGGCGGGTCGCGACGTGGCCGGCCTTGACGGCGACCTGCTTGAGGAGGCCGCCCGCGCCCGGGAGCTCGGCGCGGGCGTCGGCCGGGAAGCGGGCGGCGTGGATCATGGTCAGGCGACCGAGAGGCGGACGGGGACGTTGTTGCGGGTGGCGTTGCTGTAGGGGCAGACCTCGTGGGCCTTCTGGACCAGGGCCTCGGCCTGGTCGCGGGGGACGCCGGGGAGGGTGACCTTGAGTTCGATGTCGAGGCCGAAGCCGCCTTCGCTGCGGGGGCCGATCCCGACGCTGCTTTGCACGGTGGCGTCGTCGGGGACCTTGGCGCCGTCCTTGTTCTGGCTGGCGACGAACTTCATGGCGCCCAGGAAGCAGGCGGCGTAGCCGACGGCGAAGAGCTGTTCGGGGTTATTGCCGGTGCCCTTGCCGCCCATTTCGGTGGGCACGCCCATGGTGATTGCGAGGGCGTGGTCGTCGGTGTGGGATTCGCCGTCGCGGCCGCCATGGGCGGTAGCGTGGGCGGTGTAAACGATCTTGTCCACGGACATCGTCGTGACCTCATTGTTGCCGTCGAAAGATCGGACGTCGCCTAGCCGGGCACAAGTGCGGCACCAGTGACGTTTGCGATGGGGCTACAGGGTGATCGTTCCCCGCAGGACGGAGACCGCGCTGCCGCCGATGGTGGCGCGGATGCCGTCCGGGGTGCGGCGGGCGGTGGCGTAGAGCTGGCTGGGGCGGCCCATCTCGATGCCCTGTTCGAGGGTGATCGCGAGGGATTCGTCGGTGGTGCAGGAGAGGAGGAGTGCGGCGAGGGCGACGTTGGCGCTGCCGGTGGCCGGGTCCTCGGTGACGCCGGAAAGGGGGGCGAACATGCGGGTGCGGCGGCCGGTGGGGCTGGCGGCGTGGAGGTGGACGGGAAAGCCCAGGGGGCGGACGGCGTGGCGGGTGGCGGCGGCCTGCATCGCCGCCGTGTCGGGGGTGGCGCGGGCGAGGGCTTCGGGCGTGACTTCGGCGATGACGAAGAAGGTGCCCATGCCGGCGACGACGGGGGCGTGGCGGGTGGTGAGGACGTCTTCGGGGGTGAGGCCGGTGCAGGCCGCGATGGTTTCGGGGGGGATGGTTTCGCCCAGCGCGAGGGTCTGGGGGGCTTCGAGGGTGGCGCGGCCGTGTTCGCCGGCCCAGTCGAAGGTCATGTGGACGAGGCCGGCCGCTTCCTCGAACACCATCCTGTCGGGGCGGGTGGGGGCGAGGGCGGCGAGGACGAGGGCGGTGCCGACGTTGGGGTGGCCGGCGAACGGCAGCTCGTGCATCGGGGTGAAGATGCGGATCCGGGCGGTGTGGGCCGGGTCTTTCGGGGGGAGGACGAAGGTGGTTTCGCTGAGGTTGAACTCGCGGGCGATGGTTTGCATGGCGGCCGGGTCGATGCCGGTTGCGTCGGGGAAGACGGCGAGGGGGTTGCCGCCGAAGCGGGTGGTGGTGAAGACGTCGACGGTCTGGAATGCGTGGGGCATGGGGCCGGCATAGGCGATCGGAGCGGGCTTCGGCAACCGGAATTGGGCTATTTCGGCTGCATGCGCAGGGCGCCGTCGAGGCGGATCGTCTCGCCGTTCAGCATGGGGTTCTGGACGATGGCCATGACGAGTTGCGCGAACTCGTCGGGGCGGCCGAGGCGGGAGGGGAAGGGGATGGCGGCGCCGAGCTTGTCCTGCACGTTCTGCGGCAGGCCGTGGAGCATCGGGGTTTCGAAGATGCCGGGTGCGATGGCGCAGACGCGGATACCGAGGCTTGCGAGTTCCCGAGCCGCGGGGAGGGTGAGTCCGATGATGCCGGCCTTGCTGGCGGCATAGGCGGCCTGGCCGATCTGGCCCTCGTAGGCGGCGATGGAGGCGGTGGAGACGATGACTCCGCGCTCGCCGCCGGGCAGCGGGTCCAGGGTGCTGGCGCCGGTGGCGACGAGGCGCATGAGGTTGAAGGTGCCGATCAGGTTGATCTGGATGACGCGGGCGAAGGCGTCGAGCGAGGCCGGGCCGTCACGGCCGACGATGCGGGCGCCGGTGACGATTCCGGCGCAGTTGACGAGGATGCGGGCGGGGCCGTGCGCCCGGGCGGCCGTGGCGACGGCGGCTTCGGCGCTGGCGGCGTCGGCGACGTCGCACTGGAGGCCGAGGATGCCGTCGATGCCGGGGTCGGCGGGTTTGAGGTCCAGCACCGCGACCCTTGCCCCGGCGGCGGCGAGGGCCTTGGCGGTCGCGAGCCCCAGTCCCGATGCGCCGCCGGTCACGATCGCCGAATGGCCGTCTGCGTCCACGCTGGTCTCCTGAGTTTTACGGGCACAGGCTGGCCGGACCGTGGCGGGATGTCGATGCGCGGTTTCAGTCGGCCAGGAGGGCGGTGCGGAGGCTGAGGGCGGCGGCAGGGTCTTCGAGGGTGGCGAGGCGGGTGGCGGCGAGGAGGGCGAAGCGATGCAGCAGGGCGCGGCGGCGGGCGGGGGGGAGCCTGTGGTCGGGGGCGTCGCGGACGAGTTCGGCGTCGCGGCCGCAGGCGATGATGAGGCCGGTGTCCCGGGGGAGCATCTCGATCGGGAAGTCCTGATCGACGGCGAAGAAGAGGGCGTCGGAGAAGTCGCGGTATTCGGGCCATTTGGCGTCGGTCAGGAAGTCGCGGGGGCCGGACTTGACCTCGATGCAGGCGAAGCCGCCGTCGGCGCGCAGGGCGAGGATGTCGGCCCGGCGGTTGTTGGGGAGGGGGACCTCGTGGATGGGGGACCAGCCGAGGTGAAGGCACAGGCGCGCGGTGGCGCGGCGGACGGCGAGGGCGCGTTCGGGGAAGGTTGGGGCGGGGAAGGGGGGGATGTTGGCGAGGGCGCGCGGGTCCATTCACGTTTTGTACCCGGTCTTCTCATACTATGAAAGCGGCTGTAACAATTGCGGGTGGCCGGAACCGCCTGGGTGCGTTCGGCTTAGGAACCTCATGGTTGCCACGCGGTTTGCGGTTGCGATCCACATCCTGTTGCTGCTGGCGTGCCAGCGGCGGGACGGACCTGCGACCAGCCAGTACCTTGCCGAGAGCGTGAACACGAATCCGGTGGTCGTGCGGCGTATCACGGGGCAGTTGGCGCGGGCGGGGCTGGTGCGGGTGCGGCGGGGCCCGGGAGGGGCGGAGCTGACGCGGGCGGCGGAGGCGATCACGCTTGCGGACGTGTGGCGGGCGATGAACGCGGGGCGGGCAGGGGCTGTGCTGCCGGTGCATGCGTGCCCGAACATGGCATGTCCGGTGGGGAAGGAGGTGCACGCGGTGCTGGGGCAGGCGTTCGCGACGGTGGAGCGGGCGATGCTGGATGCGCTGGGGCGGACGACGCTGGCGGGGTTGATGACGGGACTGCCGCAGGCGGCGTGACGTTCCGGGGTCCGCGTTGGCTTGTCACCCGGCCAGCAGATCGATCGCTGCCGCCATCGTCGTGTCGCGGGTGCTGAGGCCGCCCGCGTCGTGGGTTGTGAGCAGGATGGTCACGCGGTTGTAGGTGTTGGACCATTCGGGGTGGTGGTCGTGTTTTTCGGCCAGGAGGGCGATGCGGGTCATGAAGGCCCAGGCGGCGCTGAAGTCCTTGAACTTGAAGCTGCGCTCGATCGCGTCGCGGCCGTCGGTGCGGCGCCAGGCGGGCAGGGTGGAGGTAAGTTGATCGCGCTCGGCCGGGGTGAGTGGGTGCATCGGGGTTGACCTCGGGGCGGGGTTCGCGGCGGGATGCCGGGATGCCTGAGTATAGTCTTCCGCCTTCGCCCGAGGATATCGGGGACCTCGCCGACCGCGCGCTGGCCGCGATTCCGGCCGTGCTGCGCGCGAAGGTGCGCGGGGTGTCGATCCTGGTGGAGGAGGCGGCGGATGACGAGACGCTGGCGGAACTGGGGCTGGAGAATGCGTGGGAACTGACGGGGCTGTACCGGGGCGTGCCGTTCGGGCAGGCGGATAGCGGCGTCGTGCCGCATGCGCCGGACCTGATCGTGCTGTATCGGGAGCCGATCCTGCTGGAGTGGATCGAGACCGGGGAGGACCTGTTCCGGCTGGTGCGGATCGTGCTGATCCACGAGATCGCGCATCATTTCGGGTTCAGCGACGAGGATATCGCGGCCCTGGAGGACGAGGGGTAGGTGCGAGTCCTGGGGATCGGGGCCCGGGTCGATCTGGGCGATCTGTACATGGCGCTGATGCGGGAGGGGCACGAGGTGCGGGTGCATGCCAGCGACCCGGCCTATGCCGCGACGTTCGACGGGCTGGTGGACCGGGTGGAGGACTGGCGGGCGGCGCTTCCGTGGGTGGGCGCCGACGGGATGGTGCTGTTCGAGAAGGTGGGACAGGGGGCGGTGCAGGACGCGCTGCGGCGGGACGGGGTGCGGGTCGTGGGCGGCAGCGCGCTGGGGGATCGGCTGGAGTACGACCGGGGGTTCGGGCAGGAGGTGCTGCGGGCGGCCGGGCTGCGGACGGCGCCGGCGTTCATGTTCGGGGGGGCTGTGGAGGCGGCCGAGTGGTTGCGGGGCCATCCGGGGCGGGTGGTGCTGAAGCATTTCAACAATGCGCGGGCGACGTTCGTGGGGGACCATGCGCGGGGGCTCGATGTGTTGCACCGGTTGGGGCGGGCGCCGGCGGGGGCGGTGCTGCTGATGCCGGTCATCGAGGGTGTGGAGGTGGGGGTCGGGGCGTATTTCGACGGGACCCGGTTTCTGGAGCCGGCGTGCATCGACTTCGAGCACAAGCGGTTCTTCCCGGGGGAGATCGGGGAGATGACGGGCGAGATGGGGACGCTGCTGTCGTATCGGGGGGCCGGGGCGATCATGCGGGCGACGCTGGGGCGGCTGGAGGGTGTGTTCGCGGCGGCGGGGCATGTGGGGTACGTGAACCTGAACATGATCGCGAACGAGGAGGGGCTTTGGCCGCTGGAGTTCACGTGCCGGTTCGGGAACCCGGGCTATGCGATCCTGGCGCCGTTGCAGGCGGATGGGTGGGGGGATCTGTTCGGGCGGATGCTGACGGGCGGGGCGCGGGCGTTCCGGACGCATGCGGGGTGGTGCGCGGGGATCGTGCTGACGATCCCGCCGTTTCCGGAGGAGCGGCCGGGGTTGGACCCGGCGGACGATCCTCCGGTGCTGTTCCATACGCCGCCGGACGATCCCGCGCATTTCCACTGGTCCGACATGCGGCTTGCGGCGGGGCAGTTGTACGCGGGGCGGCGGACGGGGTATGCGATGGTCGTGACGGGGATGGGCGATGGGATCGGGGACGCGCAGGCGGCGGCGGTGGCGCGGGCGCGGTCGGTGTGCATCCCGGATCTTCGGTATCGCGGGGATATCGGGGCGCGGGTGCAGGGGGGCGAGCTGGAGCGGCTGCGGGGGATGGGGTGGTTCGGTGACTGAGGGGCCGATCGCGGATTGCGTGGCGGGGCGGATCTCGGCGCAGGTGGCGGTCGCGCGGATGCTGCTGGGCGGGGCGGATTCGGCGGGGATCGGGCGGGCGCTGGATGCGGCCGGGACGGGGGCGGCGGTAGCGGCGATGCGGGGGCTGGTGGGCGGGCGTGGGGCGGCGCTGGATGCGCTGGCGGCGGAGGTGGCGGCGACGGCGGCGGGGCACGATGCGTCGGGGGCGACGCCTTCGGAGGGGATTGCGAAGATCGCTGCGTTCTTCGACCGGGCGGTGCGGCATTCCCCCGAGGCGAGCGTCGCGCTGTATTCGTTGGGGGATGCGGCGATCCTGGAGGCGGCGACGGCGGAGATCGTGGAGTGGCTCGGGCGCCTGGGGCTGCTGCGGGCGGATGCGGACGTGCTGGATCTCGGGTGCGGGATCGGGCGGGTGGCGGGGGCGCTGGCGCCGCGGTGCCGGTCGGTGCTGGGGCTGGACGTGTCTTCGGGGATGGTGGACGAGGCGTCGCGGCGGTTGGCTGGGTGTTCCAACGTGCGCGTGGCGCGGACGGGGGGGGAGGACCTGGACGGGCTGGAGAAGCAGGCGTTCGACCTGGTGCTGGCGATCGACAGTTTTCCGTACATCGTCCAGACGGGCGATGCGACGGCGGTGCGGCATGTGCGGGGGGCGGCGCGGGCGCTGCGGGCCGGGGGGGCGCTGTGCATCCTGAACCTGTCGTATCGGGGGGATGGGGTGGCGGACCGGCGGGATGCGGAGCGGTGGGCCGATGACGCGGGGCTGCGGCTGACGTGGGACGGGGAGCGGCCGTTCCGGTTGTGGGACGGGGCTGCCTTCGTGCTGATGCGGTGATCCGGGTCCTGTCGCTGCTGGTGCTGCTTGCCGGGCCGGCGGCGGCGGAGGGGGGGACGCTGCGGCTGCTGGCGCGGAGTGCGGCGGGGTCGATCGATCCGCAGGTGAACTACACGGCGCAGTTCTGGCAGGTGTTTGCGGGGACGCATGACGGGCTGGTGGCGTTCCGCAAGGTGGCGGGGGCGCGGGGGACGGAGATCGTGCCGGATCTGGCCGAGGCGGTGCCGGTGGCCGAGGGGCTGACGTACCGGTTCCGGGTGCGGGCGGGGGTGCGGTTTTCGGACGGGTCGCCGGTGCGGGGAGCGGATGTGGCGGCGTCGTTCCGGCGGATCTTCCGGGTGGGGAGCCCGACGGCGGCGACGTTCTATGGCGCGATCGTGGGGGCTGAGGCGTGCCTGGCGGCGCCGGCGGCGTGCGCGTTGCCGGGGGTGCGGGCGGAGGGGAACGAGGTCACGATCGCGCTGTCCCGTGCCGATCCGGAGTTTCTGCAGAAGCTGGCGTTGCCGCATGCGAGCGTGGTGCCGGAGGGGGCGCCGGGGCGGGATTCGGGGGTCGTGGGGGTGGCTGGGACGGGGCCGTACCGGGTGGCGTCGTATGACCCGAACGCAGCGCTGGTGCTGGAGCGGAATCCGTTCTTCCGGGTCTGGAACGCGGAGGCGCAGCCGGCGGGGTTGCCGGACGCCATACGGTACGAGTTCGGGCTGGAGGCGGAGGCTCAGGTCACGGCGGTGCTGACGGGGCGGGCGGATTGGATGTTCGACACGCCGCCGGCGGACCGGCTTGCGGAGATCGGGGCGCGGGCGGGGGGGCTTGTGCACCTCAATCCCGCGCATGCGATCTGGTTCGTGCCGCTGAATACGCGGATCCCGCCGTTCGACGACGTGCGGGTGCGGCGGGCGTTCGCGATGGCGGTGGACCGGCGGGTGGCGGTGCGGCTGTTCGGGGGTGGGCGGATGGCGACGGCGCTGTGCACGGCGGTGCCGGAGGGGTTGGCGGGGAGCGGTGCGGCGTGCCCGTTTGCGCTGGACGTGGCGGCGGCGCGGCGGCTGGTGGCGGAGGCGGGGGCGGTGGGGCGGTCGGTGACGCTGGTGGTGGACGATAGCGGGCCGGGGCGGGCGATGGGGACGTGGCTGCTGGATGTGCTGGGGGATATCGGGCTGCGGCCGCGGCTGCTGAGCCTATCGGGCAATATCCAGTTCACGTACATCCAGAACACGGGCAACCGGGTGCAGGCGAGCTTGACGAGCTGGTATGCGGATTATCCGTCGGCGGCGAACATCCTTGCCGGGAACTTCGGGTGTGCGGCGTTCCGAGAGGGGTCTGATTCGTCGACCAACATTCCCGGGTCGTGCGACCCGGCGCTGGATGCGCGGTTGCAGGCGGCGGTGCTGGCGGGGGATGCGGAGGGGGTCGCGGCGGTGGACCGGGCGATCATGGAGCAGGCGCCGGCGGTGGTGCTGTTCAGCCCGCGGTACATCGACCTGGTTTCGGCGCGGGTGGGGGGGTTCACGTATCACGAGACGTTCCGGTTCCTGTTCTCGCGTGCGGTTCTTCGGTGAGGGGGGTGGGGTTGGCGAGGTGGTGGGTTTTAGGACCCACCCTACTGGTCGTTCTCGGTTGTTTGGGGGCGCCGGTCTATGCGCGGTTCGTGGCGGGGGTGGATCCGTTCCGGACGAACGTGCTGGGCGTGGTGATGGTGGACGGTGTTTCGGTGCCGGTCCTGGGGGAGGCGGCGGGGGGGCTGGGGACGGAGCCGTTGGGACCGGGGTGGCGGGGGGCCTATGCGCTGGGGGCGGATGGGTTGGGGCGGGATGTGGCGGCGCGGCTGCTGTACGGGGGGCGGACGTCGTT